>RGCL01000105.1 GCA_009919175.1 Betaproteobacteria bacterium | reverse complement strand
TTTGCATACGTATGCAAAACCAAGTCTGTGACCCAAAACGAACAAACTCCTTCGGCTTCACCGCATTCAGCCGCAAAGCACATCACTTCACACGATGTCGCGGCCAGGGCGGGCGTATCCCAGTCTGCGGTGAGCCGGTGTTTCACCCCTGGGGCGAGCATTTCCAGCGAAACCCGCGAACGGGTGTTGCGCGCTGCCGCCGAGATGGGCTATCGCCCCAATGTGCATGCGCGCAACCTCATCACAGGGCGTTCGCGCATGGTGGGCGTGGTGCTGGCGCACTTGGACAACCTCTTCTATCCCCGCTTTTTGCAATTGCTCACCGAGCGTTTGCAAACCATGGACATGCAGGTGCTGCTCTTTGTGGCCGACGGCAACGACCAAGTCGAACTCATGTCGCAGCTGCTCAACTACCGGGTCGATGGCATTGTGCTGGCCGCCACCACCTTGCATGCCGAGTTGGCCAAGGCCTGCACCCAGGCCGGCATCCCGGTGGTGTTGTTCAACCGGGTGCCCAGCCATGAGCTCGACCGCGCATTCCATTCCGTGCAAACCGATCAGGAAGAGAGCATGCGCCTCATGACGAGCATGCTGATCCGCCATGGCCATCAGCGTGTGGCTTATCTGGCGGGCAGCCTGGCCTCGTCCACCAACCAGGCGCGTGAGCGGGGCTGCCGTCTCGCACTCCAAGAGGCCGGGCAAAGCCTCTTTGCCTATGGCGTGGGCGACTATCAGGAGCACGCCGCCATCGAGGTGGTGAGGCAGTGGTATGGCACCCGAGGTCAGGTCAAGCCTTTGTCGGCCTGCCCCGACGCCATCGTGGTGGCCGATGACAGCATGGCCTTGGCGGTGATGGACACCTTGAGGCATGAGCTGGGCATCGACGTGCCCAAGCAGGTCTCGGTGGTGGGGTTTGACGATGTGCCGCAGGCCGCGTGGCCGGCCTACGAACTCACCACCTGTGCCCAACCGCTGCCCGAAATGATCGAGGCCGTCGTCGCCTTGCTCAGCAAACAGTTGCAGCAGGACGAGCCTGTGGGCAAGGCAGACGCATCGGGGCAGGCGGTGGTCTTGCCCGCTTCCATTCGCATTCGGGGGTCAGCTCGCGTCAAGCCCTAGTCAAAAGGGGTCAGCGCGTCGTCATTCACTTTCATGCATTTTTAACGAGGAGATCGACATGATGAACAGAAGAGACTGGATTCAATGGTCAGCGATGACCGCCGCCATGGGCTGGCCTGCACTGGCCTCGGCTCAAACCGCGTCCACTGCGATGCTCAAACCCGGCAAGCCCTATGCCGGCCAAACCGTCAACATCCTCAGTGTGGTGGCGCCCCAGTTCAGTGCCCACGAGGCACGGCTGGCCGAGTTCGAAGCCCTCACCGGCATCACGGTCAAATACCAGTACGTTCCCTTTGGAAACACGCGCGAAAAACTCACTGCCGAGCTCGTGGCCAAGACCGATCAGTACGACGTGCTCAGCGCCATGGACATCTGGGGTCCTAGCCTCTACAACCTGTTTGAGCCCCTCAACAGCCGCCTGAGCGAAAAAAAGATCGACATGGAGGCGCGCTACCCCAGGGCTCACCTGCGCGCCGCCAAAGACGGCCTGGGTCAAGGCCCCAACTACATCGGGTTCCCCGTGCGCGGTCATGTGCAATTGCTTTTTTATCGCAAAGACATCTTTGCCAAGCACGGCATCAAGGCGCCCGAGACCTGGGACCAGATGGTCGAGGCGGGCAAGCAGGTGCAGGCCAAAACCGACTTATCGGGTGTGGCCATGTATTACGGCAAGACCGGTGGCCAAAACCTCATGATCTGGATGAACTACCTCTGGGGCATGGGCGGGGACTTGGTGGACGCGCAAGGCAACCCGGTTTTCAATTCCGCCCAAGGTGTGGCTGCCACGCAGGCCTATCTGGATGTCATGCTCAAGCACAAGGTCGCGCCCGCTGCGAGCGCCTCCTTCAATGAAACCGATGCGGTCAATTCGGTTGCCCAGGGCAAGTCGGCCATGGTGCCTGTGTGGTGGTGGCGTTATGCCGTGCTCACCGATCCCAAGACGTCCACGCTCAAGCCCGAGCAGGTGGGCTTTGTGCCTTTGCCCTCCATGCCGGGCAAGGACAACACCACCTACACCAACACCTGGTTTTATGGCATCAACCGCAACAGCAAGCGCAAGGATGCGGCCATGGAATTCCTCACCTGGCTCACGCAGCCCAGCATCGAGCGCGATTTGCTGCTCGACAAGACCAAGAACGAGGTGGTGGCGGTGCAAAACGCCAACCTCATCGATGCCGCAGTGAACCAGCGTTTTGAGGGCATGCACCGCGCAGCCGCGCAGTCGCTCAAGGGCGCGCACGGGGTGCCGCTGTTTGCCCAGTGGCCTCAGTTCTCTGACTTGCTCGAAGCCACCATCAACGAGTTGGCCAGCGGGCAGGGCGATGTGAAGTCCGCTCTGGATGCGGCGGCGCAACGGGCGCGTCGCGCACTGCGCAGCTGAGGATCGTGGTGTTCAAGCGCATCCCCGCCTGGGTGTGGTTGCTGTCGCCAGCCCTGTTGTTTGTGCTGGTGATGGCGGTCTTCCCCTTGGGCTATTCCTTGCTCCTGAGCTTGCGCGACTGGAAGCTCGCCCGCATGGACGAGCCTGGTGCCTGGGTGGGCTTGAACAACTACGTGCTCCTTTTCACAGACGACCCTGATTTCCTCGACGCCATCCGCGTCACCGCCATCTTTCTGGGCTGGGATGTGCTGGCCACCATGCTCATCGCACTGGGTGCGGCGCTCTTGCTCAGGCGGCAAGGCCGCATCCATTCCTTCACACGGGTGCTGCTGATCCTGCCCTTTGTGATGAGCCCGGCGGTGATCGGGGTGTCGTTCCGTTTTTTCCTCAACCCCGAATACGGGGTTTTGCAGCATGTGCTGGGCTGGTTGATCCCGGCCTTGCAGGGCAAGGTGTGGTTGTCCGATGCCAAGCTGGCCATGCTGGCCGTGGTGGCCTCGGACGTGTGGCATTGGGCGCCCTACATGACGCTCATGATCCTGGGCGGTCTGGCCGCGGTGCCCAAAGAGACCGAGGAGGCCGCACGCGTCGATGGGGCAGGGGCGATGCGTGTCTTCCTCGACATCACCCTGCCGCAAATCTGGCCGGTGCTGGGGGTGGTGGCGATCCTCAAATCGGTTTTTGCCCTCAAGGCCTTTGACACCATCTTCACCCTGAGCAACGGCGGTCCTGGCACGTCCACCCAGACGCTGGCCTACTACGTCTACAACACGGCTTTTGGGTATTACGACATGGGCTACGCCGCAGCTGCGGCCTATGTCCTGACGGCGGTCCTCATGACCCTGGCCATGTACTACCTCAAACTGGTGATTCGCAAATGAGCCTTCACGCCAGCACCACCCCCAACCCCAGCATCTTGTTCATGCGCCGCTGGGGTTTCGAGACCCTGCAATGGGCGGGCCTGATGCTCATCATTGGCACCATCGTCCTGCCCATCCTGTGGATCATGCTCACGGGCTTCAAGCAGCCCCGCGATGTGTATGCCCTGGAGTCGGCGCTGACCTTTGTGCCCACGCTGGAGAACTTCCACACGGTGTTTGCCCACCCCTGGAACCTGGGGCAAAAAATCTTCAACAGTGTGGCGGTGGCCTGTGCCACGGTGGTGGTGGCCATTCCCATGGCGACCCTGGCCGCTTATGCGTTTTCTCGCTTTGAGTTTCCCTTCAAGCGCACCTTGTTCCTGCTCGTCATCGCCTCTCAATTCATCCCAGCGGCGGTGGTCGTCCTGCCTTTTTTCCTGATGTTCAAGGCCTGGGGGCTGCTCGACACCAAGCTGGCCTTGGTGCTGGTCAACCTCTCCATCGTCCTGCCCTATGCCATCTGGATGATCAAGGGCTTTTTGGATGCCGTGCCCATGGAGATCGAAGAGGCCGCCATGGTGGATGGAGCTTCGCGCCTGCGGGTGATTGGTGAAATCCTGGTCCCTGCGGCGTGGCCGGGCATCGTGACGGCAGCGGTCTTCAGCTTCACCCTCACCTGGAACGAATTCCTGTTTGCCCTCATCCTGGGCAAGCAACATGCCTTGACCCTGCCCATTGGCCTCATTGGCTTCAGAACCGAGCGTGGCGACCTGTGGGAGC
>RGCL01000104.1 GCA_009919175.1 Betaproteobacteria bacterium | reverse complement strand
TAATACAGATTTTAGATTTTGACCTGCATTCAGGCTGGATCAGGTTATCTTTTTTGGAGACCCGCGATGTCCGACCCCCAGATTTACCTCCGCGTCCATCGAGTCGCTCCCGACTTGTGCACACGTGCCCGCCAAGTGACGGTGGCTGATTTGCATGAAAACACGAGGCAGTTTGCCTATGTGGGTTTGATGTCATCGCGCATGCGTCGGGTCACCCAGGGCCATGTCGTTGGGCCTGCGATCACGGCGCTGTGCCGCCCGGGCGACAACCTCATGATGCATCGTTCGCTCAGCTTGGCTCAGCCGGGGGACGTGCTGGTGGTGGTGAGTCAAGGCGAGACATCGGCGGCCCAGTGGGGGGACATCGCCACGCGCTTTGCCAAGAAGCGAGGGTTGGCCGGTGTCATCGTGCAGGGCAGCGTGCGTGATGTTGACGCTGTGACCGAGCTGGGATTTCCTGTCTGGGCCACAGAGGTGTCGCCGGTTCATGCCGACAAAGGCAAGCTCGGTGGTGTCAACATTCCTGTGGTGTGTGGCGGGGTTCTGGTGCATCCGGGTGATCTGATCGCGGCTGACGGGGATGGGGTCATCGTCATCCAGCGTCGGCACGCTGAGACCGTGATCGCCGGTGCTGAAGCCAAGATGCGTCGTGAGGAAGAGGTGGCGTCCCGCATCGAAGCCGGCGAGATGCTCTGGAATCTCACCGGTTCGTCCACGGCTTTTGACAAACTGGGGGCGGTTGAAATCGACGCCGCCTTTGACGTTCAGGGGATGTCATGAAACGCAAGCATTTTTTAGGTATGTGCGCCGCGCTGGGTGGCCCCACCTTGTTGTCGCCGGTTTTCTCTCAGTCGCGCTATCCGCAAAAGGTGGTGCGCATCGTGGTGCCTTATGTGGCGGGCGGCAACCTCGATGTCACTGCCCGCCTGTTCGCGCAACATCTGTCTGCCGAGTTAGGGCAACCTTTCGTGATCGAGAACCGGCCAGGTGCCAACGGCAACACCGGGACCGATCAGATCGTGCGCACGGCACCGGATGGTTACTCGCTGGCAATGGTGTCGGCTGGCACGCTGGGCATCAATCCTGCGCTGTATGCGAACATGCCGTTCGATCCCGAGAAGGACCTGACGCACATCTCGATCGTGGCCACCGGGCCGATGGTGCTGCAGGTGTCTCCCTCCTTGTCGGTGAAGTCGGTGCAAGAGTTGGTGGAGATGGCGCGTCAACAACCTGGCAAACTCAATTTCGGCAGTGGTGGCAACGGCACGCTTTCGCACCTGTCCTTGGAAATGCTGAAGTTGCGTGCCGGCGTGAACATCGTGCATGTCGCTTACAAAGGGACGTCGCTGGCCACTAACGACGTGATGGCGGGCCACATACAAGGCATGTTCGACACCCTCAGCACGGCAGCCCCTCTGATTCAACAGGGCAAGGTGCGCGCACTTGCAGTCACCTCGGCGCGTCGCTCTTCCGCTTTTCCCAATGTCCCCACCATAGCCGAAATGGGCGTGCGCGACTATGCCGCAGAGACGTGGGCCGGGTTGGTGGGCCCGCCGGGTATTCCGCGCGATATCGTCAACCAGTTGCAGACGGCCATCGCCAAAATCGCCGCACGGCCCGATGTTCAACAACGGCTCTCGGGGGTTGGAAGTGAGGTGGTCGGCAACACGCCAGAGCAGTTCCGACAGCAACTGGCGACCGAGCGCCTGCGTTGGGCGGAGGTCGTGAAGTTGTCGGGTGCCAAGACCGACTGATTTTTTTGCACCCCGTATCAAGGAATTCCCCATGAAGATCAAACCATTGTCGTACGCGCTTGGCGCCGAAATTCTGGACATCGACCTTCGCGAAACATTGTCCGACGACAGCATTGCGGCCATTCGAAAGGCCTGGGTGGATCATCAGGTGCTTTGCTTTCCGGGCCAGTCACTTACACCGCAACAGCAGATCGCGTTTTGCTCTCGTTTCGGCCCCTTGGACGATCACCGCAATCGTCCGCTGTGGAATCGACCTGATTTTCCTGAAGTGAACATTGTGTCGAATAAGCCGCAGACCATCGGTGGCAAGAAGTTGATGACCTTGATTGCCGATAAATGGCACACCGACATGTCCTTCTCTGACCGGGCGGCAACGGCGAGTTGGTTGCATGCGCTGCAATTGCCCACCATCGGTGGCGACACCATGTTTTCCAGCATGTACCGGGCCTACGAAGCGTTGTCCCCCAGCATGCGCAAGTTGGCGGAACAACTGCAGGGCGTGCATGACGTCAGTGGTGCACCGGACTTTCACCGCTATACCCCGCAGGTACAGGAAGAGCGCAAACGCAACTACCCCCCAGTGGTGCATCCGGTGGTTCGCACCCATCCAGAGTCTGGGCGCAAGCACTTGTTTGTGGGCGGTTTCCTGAAGCATTTTGTGGGCTACACCGAGCGCGAGAGCCGACCGTTGATCGATTTCTTCAACGAATTTGCCAGCGGCCCCGAGTTCGTTTACCGACATCACTGGAAAATGGGCGATGTGCTGATGTGGGATAACCGCTGTCTTCTTCACTATGCCGTGCAAGACTACGACCCGACCCAGTTGCGTGTGTTGCAACGTTGCACCTTGTTCGCGCCCGTCAGTGGCGCGTACTACGACGCCAGTGAAGAAGATGGTATTCGCAAGACGCCCTGGTCCAGAAGTGATGTGCAGGGTTCGGCGGCCACTTCGCTGCCCTCCATGGCGCCCGCTCAGTGAGCTCAGCTTCATTCATCCCCCCATCAGTAGGAACCGCTATGCCCTTGACAGCCGCCTCTCAAGATGTGACATCGTCTGCATCACCCAGCGCCATTCCCATGCCAGCGCCCATCGGGGCCGAGATTGTTGGTATCGATGTAGCAGCCGGACCATCGCAGGCCGACTACCAGTTCCTGCGCGATGCATTGCATGAGCATTCGGTGATTGTGCTGCGTGGTCAGGACATCACCCCCCAGCAGCAGCAGTCTTTTGGAGCCCATTTTGGGGAGCTCCGAACGTCTTTCTACAACCGCTATGCCGTGCCGGATGTGCCCGCTTTGACGATCGTGTCCAACTTACGAGGTGCGGATGGCGAACTGATTGGCATCGCAGACGCGGGCATGCTGTGGCATACCGATGGCTCTTACCTCAAGACGCCCGACATGTACACGGTGCTGTATGGCATCGAGATTCCCCACGAGGGCGGACAGGTGCTGGGTGACACGGTGTTCGCCAGTGCCTGGGGTGCCTATGATGCCTTGCCGTCAGGGATGCAGCGACGCGTGGATTCTCTGCGGGCGGTACACAGTTTCACGGTCCACCTCGAAAAGAAACAGGCCAAAGGGCAGCTCAAGCGTGCGCCTCTCACCGAGGAGCAGAGAAAAAAGGTCCCGGATGTCGACCATCCGGTGGTGCGCACACACCCCATCAATGGGCGCAAGTGCTTGTTTGTGACCGAAGGCCACACCAGTGAAATTGTGGGGCTTGATGGTGCCGAGGGAAGCGAGTTGCTGGAGTTTCTCACCGAGCACGTCAAACAGCCGCAGTTTCAATACCGCCACCATTGGAAGAAGGGCGACTTGATCGTATGGGACAACTGCGCTGTGCAACACCTGGCGGTGTTCGACTATGGTCAGATTCCACGTCGCCTGCATCGTGCGGGTATTTCAGGGCCAGTGCCCGTCTGATGAATGGGAGACCTTGATGAGTGACACGATGATGAAACGCCGTGGCTGGCTCGTGGCTGCTGCCTTGACAATGGCGGCTGGACCACAAGCCTTTGCGCAGTCGCCCTGGCCGAGCAAGCCGATCCGTCTGGTGGTGGCCTATCCGCCGGGCGGGCCGCTGGATGTTCTGGCGCGCGCGCTGGCGCAACCCTTGAGCGAAGCTCTGGGGCAACCTGTGCTGATTGACAACCGCGCCGGTGCCGGCGGTGTGATCGGCAGCGACTTCGTGGCCAAGGCCACGCCAGATGGCTACACGCTGCTGTATGGTTCCACGCCGCTGTCGATCCAGGAAACCCTGTTGCCCAAGTTGCCTTACTCGGTCTACAAGGATTTCACGCCCATCGCCAACATGGCGCTGGGCCCACAGGCCCTGGTGGTTGGTAACACGGTACCGGTGAACAGTGTCAAAGAACTGATCGAT
>RGCL01000103.1 GCA_009919175.1 Betaproteobacteria bacterium | reverse complement strand
GCGGTGTAGGTGTCGCTGTATTGGGTGCCGAAGACCCCCTCAACCGACCGCAGGGTGTCCGTTCCATTGAAACTACCGAAACGGACGGTGTAGCTTCCATTGGCATTGGTGTCGGCGGCATTTGACATTGTGCCGGCGGACAAGTTGACATCCACACCCACCCCTTTGCCCACCGCCAGGTTGGTTGAGGTGTCAAGCCAGTAGTAGCCGCTCGCCCCGGCAATGTCCAGACCGGAACCGCCGTTGATGGAGTCATCCCCAGCATTGCCGACAAAGAATTCGCGGTAGCGCAAGGTGTCGGCATGGGTGGTCCCGCCCAGCAGGGTGTCATTGGCACTAGAGCCGAAGACACCGCTGACGCCGGAGAATGTATCCACGCCGCCATTCAAGCGAGTGGCGTCTACGGTACCCGCGGTCAAGTTGACAACAAGGCCCACACCGTCCGGGGCGTTGCCGTTCGCGTAGTCAATGCGGGTGTATCCATTGCCGGTCAGCGTGTCATTCCCGCCGCCCATGTTCACCCGGATGGTGCCGTAGCCGTTCAAGCCACCCCCCAGAAACGGTTTCGCGCCACCGTACTGGCTGACGTTGATGGTGTCTGCGTAGGCAGAACCCACAATGAAGTTGGCCAGGGTCAGCGTGTCGGTGCCGTCCGTGCTGCTGGTGATCGTCGCTTGCTTGTCGGATGTGTAGGTCAGCGTGATGCCACTGACGGCGTTGGTGATGCCACTGCCGGCGTTGGAATAGTCGACCCCAAAGGTACGTTGCGACATGCGCGATGGCGCCACACCGGCATTGATGGTGTCATTGCCGGCCCCAGGGATAAACACCTCGTACCAGACATCCGGATTACCGCCCACCAACGTATCATCGAAAGCGGTCCCGGTGAATCGCTCAATGCCGCGGAACCTGTCCACACCCGGGCTGGCCGTGCTCTTAACCGTCCCGTCGGCGGTGTTGATGGCAACGCCTGCGGTGTAGGAAGAATAATCGAGCGTGTCGACGTCATTGGCCAAGGGGTGCAAGGGAGGGGCGTTGTCCCAACCGCCATCGACATAATTGACACTGGAGAACGTGGGATTGAAGTAGTCGCCCGATCCGGTGGTTCCGGCCAACACATTCACATTCGTGGCCTGTGGCAAGCCCGCCGTGGTGATCGTGCGGTCCGAGAACTGCAGGTTTTCCACATTCGTCAGCGTGTCTATCGAATCGGGCGAGTTGGTGAACTGCCCCGGCAGGTGCCGCATGTCTCGCACCGTCACCACGCCAGCGAAATTCATGAGATAGCCCATCACGCCATCGACCAGACGGGGAATGGACACTTGGGAGCCCGAGGCGACCGTGACGGCGTCGAGCTGTTGGCTGAAGCTCACGGTTGAACCGTCCTGGCTGCCCTGGACCCAGTCTTCCCAGGTGGTGAGGCTGGCCCCGCTGGACTGCAGGGCAGACCAGATGGCGTCGCCGGTGAACGTGGTACCAGCTTTCCAGGTGGACGGCGCCCCGGTTCCGGAAATATCCAGCTTGGAACGCGTAACCATACCCGGCTGGAAACCGGGGGATGTCACCGGGTCCAGCATGGTATTGGGCCTCCAGCTGCCCAAAAGGGATGCCGTGAAGCTACCGTTGGGCTGCACACTGGTGACCATGAATGAAGCGGGTTCTCCCCCCCCGGACAGCTGGTCGACGCTGCGTTCGACCAGGTCGGTATTCACATTCAAACCGCCGGGGTAGTAAATGGTGCCGGTGATGCCGGTCAACCCCGTCGAGGTGCTGCTGGTTTCAGGGGACACGGTGAGCTGGAACGAGGCCACGTCATTGCCCGAGCGGTCCTGCAAGACGTTCAGACGTTGGTCACCGGCCGGACTGGCGTAGCTGACCACCACCACATCCGTGGTGGAGAGCCCGCGGTCCAGCGTGAGTTGCAGGCCCGCTTCAATCTTGACCTCGAGCACCTGGGCGGCGTTGCCATTGACCGTCACCTTGAACAAGTCAGTGCTGGGCGTCCCGGCGTTTCGCTGGCTCCATTCGTCGTTGTACCCGCCAGCCAACGCTTCACCAAAGCCGATAGCAATTTCCCGTTTGCTGAAGCTGGACCAGGCGGGGGCATTGGCTGTCCCGTCCAGCCGCAGGGTGGTGGTGCCCAGTTGTCCGGCCGAGGCACCCAACCAGGTGCTGCCGCCATTGCTGGAGATCTCGACCGTGATCGGAATGTCCTGCACCGTCGCGTCGGCCGTATTCAGCATGCCGACCTGAAGCGATCGCAAGGCATTCATGAAATCGGCGTCCGAGGCGTCGATGCCTGCTTTTTGGCGGACCATCAAATCGTAGGTGGACGACCCCGCACGCTGCGAGATTTGCGCCTCGACGTTGCCCATGCCAGGCACGTCGCGCCAGGTGCTGTCCAGCACCGCCGTCCCCCCGGTGCCCGGGGCCACCAGAGTGAGTTGGGTGCTGTCATCGCCCAGGGTGAAATTCAAGCCCGATCCCGTGGGCTTGGGCAGGGAAATCCGCATCTGGTTGATGAGGCCGCCCAGATTCAGTTCGGCATTACGCGCCACAAAGGTGGTCAGATTCGTCCCGTTGGAGCCGTCCGAATTCCTCCACCACGCATTGGGGCCAATGCGGTCATGGTTGCTGGTGTCCGGATTGAAGACACCATTGAGATCCACCCCAATGCCGATTTGCGGCACCGCGATAGTGCGGTCAGCAAACACCAGTTTTTCAAAGCCTGACACCGAGATGCCGGCCGTGTGGTCCCACATGGAAACACTGCCATCGGGGTTCAGCCCCATCCAGTAATCCGAGTAATTGCCGGATCGCACCAGGGTGTCATTGCCAGACCCCGCATTGATGCTGGCATTCACGCCATTGGCCACCACCACCGTGTTGTCCAGGGCATTGCCGGTGTAGGAGCCCCAATTGCCGGTGACGCGGAGGGTCAGGTTTTCTACGTTGTCGGGCAAGGAATACCCTACCGATGCGATCACCGTGTCGATACCGGCTCCAGCCGCCTCGGTCACCAGGTCTGACGAGTTGTCCACATAGTAGGTGTCGTTGCCCAGCCCTCCCACCAGGGTGTCGGCGCCCGACAAACCGTCCAGGGCATCTGCACCGGAAGAGCCGGTCATGGAGTCGGCACCCGAGGTGCCCAACAACAGCACGCTGTCGGAGAACACCAGCTTGCTGATATTGACCAGCATGTCGGTACCGTCCCCCACGCTCCAGTTGCCCGTGCTGCTGTCAAAACTGGGGGTGGACGACTGGCTGTCCGTCACGATCACGGTGCCCGCACTGGTGCCCGCCGTCCAGGTGTAGCGTGACATGGGTCCCGAGAACCCGGCTACGTCCACACCGCCGCCACCGGTGAGGGTGTCATTGCCGGCCCCGCCCACCAGCGTGTCGTTGCCGCTGCCGCCGGTGAGTGTGTCGGCAAACACGCTGCCGTACACGCCGTTGATGTTCACCAGCGTGTCCGTACCGCCCCAGCCATCCTGGGCCGAGCCCGCAGCCAGGTTCACATTCACCGCCGCCTGGGAGTCGCGGTACGCCACAAAGTCCCCACCGCCGCCGGTGATCGTGTCGTTGCCGCCACGGCCCTCAAACACATTGCTGCTGGCGTTACCGGTGAGCGTATCGCCAAAAGCCGAGCCCACCACGCCGGTGATGTTGCGCAAAGTGTCCGTGCCGCCCCAGCCATCGGTCGCCGTGCCGGTGGACAAGTTCACCGTCACCGCCGCCTTGTCCCGGTTGTACAGCGCATAGACCACGCCGCCGTTGCCGTCGATCGTGTCATTGCCCTCCAGGCCCATGAATGCCAGGGTGCTAGCTTCCAACCCCGTGGTATTTGACGTGCCCTTCATGGTGTCGGCGAACGCACTGCCATCGACTTGCTCCACGCTGATCAGCGTGTCGCGATCGCCCCCACCGTCGGTGACCTGCGACCCCCAATTGCTCATGTCCACGCTGATGGCACCTGTGTCGTTCACGTAACTGGCAATGTCCCAGCCGCCACGCCCGTCGATCAAATCGTTGCCGCCATTGCCCATGAAAAACTCATAGCGCAAACGCGGCTCATCCAGACGGCCTTGACCACCCCCGGTGAGCACGTCATCGCCCTGCCCGCCGTCGACGGCAAACACCCCGCTGTTGATGACATCCAA
>RGCL01000102.1 GCA_009919175.1 Betaproteobacteria bacterium | reverse complement strand
CTGACTTTGGTGCTGGTGGGGCTGTTGCCAGTGATCTTGCTCAGCCGCACCCTCGGGCAGCGGCGCTGAGCGGCAAGCGTGCGGGCTTGCACCCAGGCGAGGGCCGAGCCCGGTTACCTTATTTTTTCGGGCGATTGAACCAGTTGGCCACCATGAACAGGCCAACCACAACGAACAAGATGATCAGGACATGATGGGTTTGCATGGCGAATTCCTTCAAGTGGTCAGGGGTTGGGTCGAATTTGAACTTCGGGATTGTCGGGCTGCTTCAATTCCGATGCTGGCGCTCGGTTACGGGCCAGGGGTGCCATGGCCAGCAAGGTCGCGGCCAGCATGAGCAGTTCGAGGGTGTAGACGCTGGTGTAGGCCGCGCTCGGGCCCAGGGGGTCATCGAGCAACTGTCGGATCAGGCCGCCCAGGGCCATGGCCAGGCCCGTGGCCGTGGCCTGTACCGCGCCCCAGGCGCCCAGCGCCAGACCGATTTGCTCCCTGGGGGCCAACTGCATGGTCGCGGTCAGCGTGCCATGGGCAAACAGCCCGCCGCCCAGGCCGATCAGAAAGGCGCCGGCCACAAACAGGGGGATGGATGACAGCGGGGCCGATGCGATCACGGCGGCAAAGGCGGCAATGCCCACCAGCGCGCCTGCGCATGCCATGCGGTAGGGGTCGGCGCCGCGGCTGAGCACGCGCGAGGCCGCAGCAAAGCCGATCAGCCCGCCCAGGGCCAAGGTGGCGGTCAGGAAGGTGGTGTGCGAGACGCTGAGCTTGAGCACCTCGCCACCGTAGGGTTCGAGCAGCACGTCCTGCATGGTGAAGGCCATGGTCCCCAGACCCACGCCGCAGAGGCGGCGCACCGTGTCAGGCCCGCTGCAAAAGCGCTGCCAGGCTTGGCCGAAGGATTCTTCATCGTGGCCCTGGCCTGGCTTTCTGTTTCTGCTGCGCGCCTCCTGCTTCCAAAGGGCTGTGACGTTAAGAACCAGCGTGGTGACAGCGGCCGCCTGGATCACGCGGATCAGTGCGCCTGGGCTGTATTCGGACAGCAGGTCGCCAAACACGAGGGCGCTAAATATCATGCCCACGAGCTGCATCACGTACATCAGGCCGACCACCTTGGGCTGCGCGTGAGGCGGCGCCAGATCGGTGGCCAGGGCCAAGCCCGCGGTTTGCGTGGTGTGCATGCCAGTGCCCACGAGCAAGAAGGCCAGGGCCGCCCCGAGCTGCCCCACCCAGGCTGGCGCTTGCGCCGACTGGCCGGCACCGGCGAGCACCAGCAAGGCAAAGGGCATGATGGCAAAGCCGCCAAATTGCATCAGGGTGCCCATCCAGATGTAGGGCACGCGTCGCCAGCCCAGCTCGCTGCGGTGGCGGTCTGAGCGAAAGCCAATCAATGCGCGAAACGGAGCGGCCAGAAGGGGCAGTGCCACCATGATGGCCACCAAAGCGGCGGGCACCTTGAGCTCGACGATCATGACCCGGTTGAGCGTGCCCACCAGCATGACCACTGCCATGCCGAAAGAAACTTGGAACAGCGACAGGCGCAGCAGGCGCGACAGCGGCAAATCGGCGCTGGCAGCGTCAGCAAAAGGCAAAAAGCGAGGACCCCAACTGGCCCATGCAGTCACCCAGCGGCGGTGTGAAGTGCTCATGTGCGAGAAAAGGACCGGTCGCTTGCGCCACCGGTCCGGGTTGCGGGCAAAGCCCGCCTACTTCTTCGCCGCGGGCTCGGCCGCCGCAGGGGCAGCCGCAGCGACCTTGGAGGCGCCGCCGTTGAGGAAGTTCTTCACCCAGGTGGTGTTCACGGTCAGAGCCAGGTGCACGCTGAACGATGCAATGGCCACTGCGGCGATGAACATGGGGATGCCCACTTGCGGCCTGACGACCGTCCACATTTTTCCGTAGATCATGGTTGTTCCCTCACTTGAGCCAGGGTGAATAGATGAAGGCCAGCAGATGGGCGAGAGCGGCAATCATGCCGAAGATCTGCGTGCCTTGGATGAGATTGCGGTGAATCTCCTCCGACTCGGCCCCGGTCAATCCCGTTGGCCCCACCTTGTCGTGATCAGACATGGGTTTCTCCTTGCAAGAAGACGTGCTAAACCCGCACGGGGTACCCGTGGCTGTTCGCCACGAATGAGGTGAACTCGAGAGTTCATGCTGTCATCATAAATAGACAGCCAAATAAGTCAATTTAAGTTGACACTCCCAGGCACCTAGTAAAAACCCTTGCTTTTGCGTGATTCGCTGGAAAACCTCATAAAAAAACCGGAAAGCATGGCCGCGATCCGGTGTTTCGTGTGTGGTACCAGCAACAGGAATCGAACCTGTATCTAGCGCTTAGGAGGCGCTCGTTCTATCCATTGAACTATGCCGGCTGGGATGGGCGATTCTAGGGGCTTTGCCGTGGGAGAACGGTGGGCGACTGCGTACCGATGGAGGCTGTATTGGTGCTGGCTGCGTTTGGCCACTGAGCGGGGCCTGATGCGTTCTATGGCGCCGGCTGCGGGCGGACGCTGAAGCAATCACACGTGGCCCAGAACTGGCTGCGGGGCGCTGGGACTTACCAGCAGACGTCTGGGAAGCATGGTGTCACCTACGTGTCAGAAGACCCGGTCTTCGGTGTCTTGGTTAGCAGAGAGTGACCGTTTGGGCGGCAATCGATGACTTGAAGGCGCAGCCTATCTGTATCAATGAGACGCAAGTGTGCGCTGCCCGTCCGGTAGCCCAGAGCACTCATTGACAGTTGTCAACTCCGTCACTAAAGTCAGTTCGCTCTGCAGTTGGACAAGGGAGACCCACAAATGAAATCGATTTTGTTTTCAGCCATATTGGCCATTACATTTACTCAAGCTTCGGCAGCAAGCTTTGACTGTGCAAAGGCCAACACCCCAAGCTCCAAGCAAATTTGTTCAGATCCTGAATTGTCCAAGCTCGATGATGAGTTGGCTGTTGTATTTTCTGAAGCACGCTCAAAATTGTCAGCCGAGTCGCAAAAGTTATTGGTTGAGGGACAGCGATCGTGGTTGAGGTTTCACTCAAGATTATGTTTCTTCGACGATGAGGCAAAACCAAAGGACAAGAAAGCTTCGGTGGAGTGCCAGATTAATGAATATCGATCCAGAATTGAGACATTAAAGTCAGCAGGTAGTCTAGTGCTTGGAGTAAAAAAAATACCGTACTTTCAGGGATGGGTTGATATCAATGCCAAAGAGAACTATAGCCACGCTGAAAAAGGAGAGTTCATATTATTTGAGGGAACGTCGCCCACCACTCGGGCTCTGAATCAAATCCTCCAGCCCATGGTCAAGAGATTAAATGTTGGAGCACCGTGGGTCTATCACGGAGTAGATGTGACATATGCTGGCCAAGATATAGCTCGCATCAGTACTTTTTTGGAAGGGGCTTCATACCCTCCCCCGGTTATCTATTTCTCGAAAACATTGAATAGACAACTTAAAGTGAGTGACGTTTTCAAATCGCCGGCATGGACTTTAAAGGCTGAGCAGATTGTAGTGCGATATTTAAAGAATACCAGAAAAGGTGATCTCATCGATGACTTTAAGGCGGGGTTCCGACCAAAACTAACTGATGATTTTATTTATAACATTGGGACGGATGGATTTAGCTTCCATGCCACCGATGATGTAGAGTTTAAGGTCATGAAACTGGAATGGAAGGATTTCTCAGAATTCCTAACTCCGCTCGGGCAACGACTGTCTCGAATCTCGCAGAAATAATGCTCTTAATAGTATGTGGAGGTGCTATGAAGTTGACTTTAGCCACAGCCTTTATGCAATCGATTATCCTCAAGAGAGCAGTCTGCACAACTCTCTTGCTTTTGTTTGCGATTTTATGTTCGAGCCGAACTCAAGCCCAAGCGTTACCAATAGATTACTTTTTTTCTCGAATATATTCGGGGAAGATCGATGGTAAGTATGAATTCACGATGGAGCTTAAAAAGGCAGGTGATGTTATCTTTGGAAGCTATCGTTACGCAGGTAGAAAGCAAAGCTTGGACTTGAGAGGAAGGATTAATAGTGACGGTGAATTTGACCTTAAGGAAAGCATAGGGTCGAAAGAAACTGGGTATTTCAAGGGAAAGGCGGTCGGTGCGTTGATAGAAGGCATGTGGTCTACACCGAAGAACGAACGAAGAATGCAATTCGTTGCAAACCAAGTCTCAGGTGAAGACATGACATCTGT
>RGCL01000101.1 GCA_009919175.1 Betaproteobacteria bacterium | reverse complement strand
ACGATGCCGCCAGCCTGTCGAGCCAGAGCGTCCTGCAGGCCCCTTCGCTGCAAACCAATGCCCTGAATGGGGTGAGCAATTTCGATGTAGATGTATTTTCCACTGACGGCGGTGATGTTCTGCCCGTAGTTCAACACGATGTTTGACATCACATCGAAATTGCTCACCCCATTCAGGGCATTGGTTTGCAGCGAAGGGGCCTGCAGGACGCTCTGGCTCGACAGGCTGGCGGCATCGTTGCCGGCCAGGTCCTGAATGGCATTCGCGTCATTGCCAGTCGGGTCCGTGTAGCTGACCAACACGGTGGCGGTTGAACTGACAGCCGATGCCAGGGTCAGCACGACATTGCTGCCGCTTTCGGCCACGCCGGACACGGTCACCGGTGTTCCATTTGCCAGCACGGTGAACTTGTTGGCGAGGGGCAGGTTGGAACTGTCCAGCGTTTCGCTGAAAACCAACCCGAGCGTGCTGCCAGACACATACGCCACGCTGAAGATCGGCGCGGTCACATCGACACCCAGTGTGCCGGTGGGATTGGCGCCGGCCAGATTGCCGGTGTCCAGGGCATTGCCTGCCGCATCAAAGATCGAACCCGTCAGCGGGTTGCTGGCGGCTATGCCCAGATCGGCACTGGCTTGCTGCCCTGCTGCAGGCGTGTACCCAAACACCAGCGAAGTCGTTCCCGACCCCGAGACATAACTGGCCGTGCCGCCATTGCTTAAACTTAGGGAGGCGGACCCGCCGCTCACCGTGGCCGCTTCACTCAGGGCCAGGGTGAACTGCACGGCTTCGCCCACGGCCAACAGCCCGTCGTTGCTGCCGTAACTCACGGATGAGACCGTCGGCGCAGCCGTGTCGAGCGTGAAGCTCTTGGCCGCGCTGGCCGCGCTGGCGTTGCCGGCGATATCCGTCACCTTCGCCGTCAGCGACTTCGATCCATCGGTACCCAGGTCGGCCTTCAACACCGTGAAGTCCACATACTGGTTCGTCAGGTGGGAAGACTCCAGCACCACTTTCTTGGCCGTGCTGAAAGACTGTCCGTTCAGCAGCAACTCCACCGTGTCACCCAACACCGGCGCCGCAGTGCCCGTGCCCACCAGGCCCACGCGGAAGCCGGTCGTTGCGGCTTCGGCGTTGCTCATCAGCGAATCCGTCAAATCCGTCGAACCTTGCTCCGCCAGCGTGGGCGTACCCGGCACCACCGTGTCCACGGTGTAGGCCTTTTGCGCCAACGGGCCATTGTTGCCGGCTGCGTCCACCACTTTGGCCTGCAACGTGCCCGAGCCACTCAGCGTTACGCCGGTGATCGACCACGCGGTCGAGCCCACCGTCGCGGTTGCCGCCGTCCAGTTCGCGCCATTGTTCTGGGAGACCAGCACGGCCTCCCCCGCCGCCAGATTCGCGCTCAGCGTGCCGCTGATGGTCTGCGCCGCCACGTTGGTGATGAAGTCCCCGCTAGCGCCCGAATCGCTGCTCAACTGCACCGTCGCAATCGACGTCGTCGGCGCCGTGGTGTCCACCTTGTAGCTGGCATTGGCCAACACCTGGGCAGCACTCGTGTCCATCACGTTGCCCGCCGGATCGGCAAGCGTACGGTCGTTCAGCACCAACGGGTTCTGGGGAATCGAGATGCCATCGGCATCCGTTTGCCCCGCCAGAATGGTGTACTTGAACAACATCGTGTTGCCCACCGTCGAGTCGTAGTTCGCAAACACTAGGTCACTGCCCACCAACAACTTGAGTTGCAACCCGGTTCCACCGGTGCCCGACACCACCACCGGCTCCGAAGTCGTCACCGTCGCCGTGACCGTGTCGCCCACATTCAGCGTGTTGTTTTGTGCGTCCGTGGCAGCGGTCAGTGCCACCGCCGTTACCGTCGGCGACAGTTTGTCGACTGCCAGCACGCCGACCGGGTTGATGCTGTTGGCTGACGAGTACAAGGCATCGTTGCCCAGACTGTCCTTGATGGTGCTGTCACCCAGCAACAGGCCGGTGAGCGCTGTTTGCAGGTCTGTAACATCCTTATCGTCCTTGCCCACGGTGTAGTGGAACAGCATCTTCGTTGTCGGGTTATCGCCACTCACATAGGTGGCTTGCCCACCGGTGTTCAGTTGCAGAATGGGCGATCCCGTCACCGTCACCGCCTGGGTGAAGGTGACGGTCAAGTCAACCGAGTCACCGAGTTTCAGGGTGCCATCGTTGGTCGAGTATTCGATGCTGGTAACAGCGGGCGCGAACAACACCGTCTGGTCGATCAGGTTCGCGGCCTTGTTGCCCGCCAGGTCCTGGATCGCCCCCGTGGCCGATGCCGGCTGGGTGTAGGACACCGTCACGGCCTGGGTGCGCACCAGGTCATTGGCCACCGTGAGTTGCAAAATACTGCTGTCGCCCTGGTAGGGCGCCACAGCGGTCACCGCCACCGCATTACCGGCCACCTTGACCGCGAACTTGTCGGCGCCAGGCAGGCTGTCGGCGCTCAAGGCTTCGCTGTAGTAGAGGAAAATCGATTTGCCGTTGGCCGAGGATCCGGTCAAGCGCGGGGCGGTGGTATCCACCTTGTAGCTAGCATTGTCGACCAGCGCAGTGCTGGCGAGATTCAGGGTGTTGCCTGCCGTGTCGGTCAATGCACCGTTGTTGAATTTGACCGCATTGGCCGGCACCGAGAAGCCGTCCGAATCGGTTTGTCCCGCTTGAACGGTGTACTTGAAGGCCAAGGCCTTCGAGGTGCTGGCACCGGCGTCGTAAGTGGCTTTCACCGTGCTGCTGCCAATTTGCAGATCAACTTGCGGGGTTCCGGTCACCACCATCGCTTCGTTGGTGGTGACGGTGGCGGTGATCACATCGCCTTCGTTGAGGGTGCTGTTTTTCGCCCCCGTGGCAGTAACAGTCACCCCGGTGATACCGGGCGACTGGGTATCTAGCTCGTAGGCCTTGGCGGCCACAATGCCATCATTGCCCGCCGTGTCGACCACTTTGGCCTTGAGGGTGTCTTTCTCACTCAAGGTCACGTCGGCCATCGACCAGGCCGTCGATCCAACGGTGGCAGAGGCAGTCACCCAGCTCTGCCCATTGTCCTTGGACAGCATCACCGATTCGCCCGCTGCGAGGGCAGCACTCAGCGTTCCACTGATGGTCTGCACGGGAACGTTGGTGATCAAGTCGCCGCTGACGCCAGTGTCCTGACTGAATTGAACCGTCGCCACCGTGGTGGTGGGGGCCACGGTGTCCAGCGTATAGGCTTGTGTTTTGACCGGACCGTCGTTGCCCGCCAGGTCGACCACCTTGGCCTGGATGGTGCCGTTGCCACTCAAGGTGACATTCTCGAGTTTCCACAGACCGAAGAGTTGTGTGTCGCCGGCGGTCGCTCCCCCCCCTGCTGTGCTCGCACTGGACCCGCCACCCGGGGTCATCCCCACGCTGGTGGAATTAAACGTTGCCAGCGAGGCCTTGCGCCAACTCACCCCGCTGTCGGTCGACACCATCACCGATTCGCCCGCCGCCAGCGGAGCCGTCAATGTGCCGCCCACAGTCTGCGCGGCCACGTTGGTGTTGAAATCGTTGGACAACTTGCCGGTGTCCATGCTGAGACCGAGGTTCAGCACTTGGGTCGTCGGGGCCGTGGTGTCCAGCGTGAAACCCACAGGCATGACAGTGGCATCGTTCCCGTTCCCCGCCACGTCCGTGACGCGGGCGCTGAGGGTCTTCGCGCCGTCCTCGCCGAGATCGCTTTTGGCCACGACGAAATCGACATAGCGGTTGGCAATGTTTGTCGCTGTCAGTGTGACCTTGCCCTTGTCGAGGAATGACTTACCATCCAGCAGCAGTTCCACCGAGTCATTGGCCACCGGTGCCGCGCTGCCCGTGCCGGTTAGCGTGACACGGAAGGTGGTCGTGGCCGATTCGGCAGTGTTAATCAACCCGTCGGCCAGGTCGTTGGAGCCTTGCTCGGCAACGCTTGGGGCCGCGGGCTTGACGAGGTCCACCACGTAATTCTGGGATTTGACCGGGCCACTGTTGCCCGCCAAGTCCACCACCTTGGCCTGGAGGGTGCCGCTGCCACTCAGTTGCACATCGGCGATGGACCAGTCGGCAGAGCCGGTGTTGGTAGTGGCCGTTGTCCAGTTGACGCCGTTGTCTGTAGACACCTGCACCGATTCGCCCGTCGCCAGTACGGAGCCCAGGGTTCCACGAATCGTCTGCTTCTGGATGTTGGTGACAAAGTCGCTGGTGCTGGAGCCCCTATCGTCACTCAATGCGACCGTGGCGATGCCAGTGGTGGGCGCTGTGGTGTCGACTT
>RGCL01000011.1 GCA_009919175.1 Betaproteobacteria bacterium | reverse complement strand
TTTGCACAGCCGTTTGCTCGAGCGTGCAGCCCGCGTGAACCCCGACTATGTTGAAGCCTTCACCAAGGGTGAAGTCAAAGGCAAGACCGGCTCGCTCACCGCACTGCCCATCATTGAAACGCAAGCGGGTGACGTGTCGGCCTTCGTGCCCACCAACGTGATTTCCATCACCGATGGCCAGATCTTCTTGGAAACTAGCCTGTTCAACGCCGGTATCCGCCCCGCCATCAACGCCGGTATCTCCGTGTCCCGCGTCGGTGGTGCAGCGCAGACCAAGCTGATCAAGAACCTCTCGGGCGGTATCCGTACCGACTTGGCCCAGTACCGCGAATTGGCTGCGTTTGCGCAGTTTGCGTCTGACCTCGACGAAGCCACCCGCAAGCAGCTCGACCGCGGCGCTCGCGTGACCGAATTGCTCAAGCAAGCCCAGTACAGCCCCTTGCCCATCAGCCTCATGGGCGCAACCCTGTTTGCGGTCAACAAAGGCTACTTGGACGACATCGCAGTCAACAAGGTTTTGGCATTCGAATCGGGCATGCACGCTTACCTCAAGGACAAGTGTGCAGCCTTGCTGAGCAAGCTCGAGAGCGAAAAGGCCATGGACAAGGATGCCGAAGCGCAACTGTCCGAGGCCATCAGCGCTTTCAAGAAGTCATTCGCCTGAACCCCAGCCTGAACAAGCAAGGAGCCCTTGATGGCAGCAGGTAAGGAAATTCGAGGCAAGATCAAATCGGTGGAAAACACCAAGAAGATCACCAAAGCCATGGAAATGGTGGCGGCCTCCAAGATGCGCAAAGCGCAGGACCGCATGCGTTCCGCACGGCCCTACGCTGAGAAGGTGCGTCAGATCGCAGCCGACCTCGGTCGCGCCAATCCCGAGTATGTGCACCCCTACATGGCCACCAACGCGGCCAAGGCCATTGGCCTGATTGTGGTGAGTACAGACAAGGGCTTGTGCGGTGGTCTGAACACCAACGTCTTGCGAGCCGTGACCAACCGCATCCGCGATGCCAAAGCCGCTGGCCATGATGTCAAGGCAGTCGCCATTGGCAACAAGGGTCTGGGTTTTCTCAATCGCACCGGCGTGCCTGTCATTGCACAAGCCCAGCAATTGGGTGATACCCCGCACATGGACAAGCTCATCGGCCCGGTGAAAGTGATGCTCGACGCGTACATCAACGGTGAGATCAACGAGGTGTTGCTCTGCTACACCAAGTTCATCAACACCATGAAGCAAGAGCCAGTGGTTGAGCGCCTCTTGCCCCTGTCGCCTGAATCCATCGATCAGCACCACTCCACCAGCAGCTGGGACTACATCTATGAGCCCGATGCTCAGTCGGTGTTAGACGAACTGCTGCGCCGCTATGTCGAGGCCCTGATCTATCAGGCCGTGGCCGAAAACATGGCGTCCGAACAGTCAGCCCGCATGGTGGCCATGAAGGCCGCCACGGACAACGCAGGCAATGTCATCAGCGAGTTGAAACTCGTCTACAACAAGACCCGTCAGGCAGCGATCACCAAGGAACTCTCCGAGATCGTTGCCGGTGCAGCGGCAGTGTAATCAGCATTCTTTTTTGGAGCAAAAAATGGCTCATGCGCAAGGAAAAATTGTTCAATGTATCGGTGCCGTGGTGGACGTGGAATTTCCCCGCGACCAAATGCCGCGTATTTACGACGCACTCAAACTCGAAGGCTCTGCCCTGACCCTTGAGGTTCAGCAGCAGCTGGGAGATGGCGTGGTTCGCACCATTGCCCTGGGATCGTCCGACGGTTTGCGTCGCGGTTTGATGGTCACCAACACCGGTGCACCCATCACTGTGCCGGTTGGCAAAGCCACACTGGGCCGCATCATGGATGTGTTGGGCAACCCCATCGATGAGCGTGGTCCCGTGGACATGACCCATTCCGCTTCCATTCACCGCAAGGCGCCCGCTTATGACGAGCTCTCGCCTTCGCAGGAATTGCTGGAAACCGGCATCAAGGTGATTGACTTGGTGTGCCCGTTTGCCAAAGGCGGCAAGGTGGGTCTGTTTGGTGGTGCCGGTGTGGGCAAGACCGTGAACATGATGGAACTCATCAACAACATCGCCAAGGCCCACTCGGGCTTGTCGGTGTTCGCTGGCGTGGGCGAGCGGACTCGTGAGGGCAACGACTTCTATCACGAGATGATGGACTCCAAGGTGGTGGTCTCCGAGAACCTGAGCGAATCCAAAGTGGCCATGGTCTACGGCCAGATGAACGAGCCCCCTGGCAACCGTTTGCGCGTGGCCCTCACGGGTTTGACCATTGCCGAATCCTTCCGCGACGAAGGCCGTGATGTGCTGTTCTTCGTGGACAACATCTATCGCTACACCCTGGCCGGTACCGAAGTGTCCGCCTTGCTGGGTCGCATGCCTTCTGCTGTGGGCTACCAGCCTACCCTGGCCGAAGAAATGGGCCGCTTGCAAGAGCGCATCACCTCCACCAAAGTGGGCTCCATCACCTCCATCCAGGCCGTGTACGTGCCTGCCGATGACTTGACCGACCCCTCTCCTGCCACCACCTTCGCCCACTTGGATTCCACCGTGGTGCTGTCGCGTGACATTGCTGCTTTGGGCATTTACCCCGCTGTGGATCCCCTGGACTCCACCAGCCGCCAGCTCGACCCCCATGTGGTGGGTGAAGACCACTACTCGACGGCTCGCGCCGTTCAGGGCACGCTGCAGCGCTACAAAGAACTGCGCGACATCATTGCCATTTTGGGCATGGACGAACTCGCTCCCGAAGACAAGCTCGTCGTGGCCCGTGCGCGCAAGATCCAGCGTTTCCTGTCCCAGCCCTTCCACGTTGCAGAAGTGTTCACGGGCACCGCCGGCAAGTACGTTCCTTTGTCTGAAACCATTCGTGGTTTCAAGATGATCGTCAGCGGCGAATGCGACCATTTGCCCGAGCAGGCCTTCTACATGGTGGGAACCATCGATGAGGCTTTCGAGAAGGCCAAAAAAGTTTAAGGCGGTACGCTCATGAGCACCCTCCATGTCGATGTGGTCAGTGCCGAGGCGCTGATTTATTCCGGCGAGGCCACTTTCGTGGCCCTGCCCGGAGAAGTGGGCGAGCTGGGCATTTACCCCCGGCACACGCCCTTGATCACTCGCATCCGTCCCGGGTCGGTGCGTGTTCAAAAGCCCGATGGCAGTGAAGAATTTGTCTTCGTGGCTGGTGGCATCCTTGAGGTCATGCCTGACCACGTGACGGTGTTGTCTGACACCGCCATCCGTGGCGAGGACCTTGACGAGCAGCGTGCCAACGAAGCACGCTCCCGCGCCGAGGAAGCCATGAAAAATGCCAAGAGCGATGTGGACCTCGCGCGTGCCCAGTCCGAACTGGCGGTGTTGGCCGCCGAGCTGGCCGCCTTGCGCCGCTACCGTGGCAAGAAGTGATCCGCGAAGATCGCTTCAGCACCAACCCCGGCCTCGTCCGGGGTTTTTTCTTGGTGCAATCACTTTGATCCGAGGCACAATCCCGACATGGTGAAGTCGAAATGGAAGGTCGCGACCCTTGGTGGATCACCCGACGAGGTGGAAGCCGCCCTGTACGAGGCCATGCAAAAGGGCAACCTGGAGCAGTTCATGGCCTGTTGGTCGGACGATGAAGACATCGTCTGCGTGCACCCAGGCGGTCCCCGAATCGTCGGACACGAAGCCATTCGCCAGTCTTTTGAAACCCTGTTTGAATCCGGCGCCATCATGGCCAAGCCCGAGTCCATCCGGCAGGTGACCTCGCTCACCAGCTCTGTGCACAACCTGGTTGAACGCGTTCGCATCGATACCCCACAAGGTCCCCGCGAAGCCGTGGTGTTGGCCACCAACGTCTACCACCGAACGCCACAGGGGTGGCGCTTGGTCTTGCACCATGCAAGCCCTGCAAGCGAGCAAGACTTGCAACATGGATCGGATGCCCCAGCCATCCTCCATTGATGCCATGGCGGCTCTGCCCCCTGAGCTGAAAGCACCCTGGTGGTTGCCCAGTGGGCATGCGCAAACCATTTATGCCTCCTTGGCGGCACCTGGCACAGCAGACGCACCCCAAGCCCAGCGCAGCACCTGGATCACACCCGATGAAGACCAGATCCTGGTGAACGAATGGCCTGCGCCAGAGGCCGCCCCCACGCTGGTGCTTTTTCACGGCCTTGAAGGCGACAGCGACAGCCATTACGCCAAAGCCTTTGCCAAAGCCTGCGCTCAACGGGGATGGCGCATGGTCCTGCCCCATTTCAGAGGCTGTGGCGGCATGGTCAACCTCAAGCCCAGGGCCTACCACTCGGGCGATCATGCCGAGATCGATTGGGTGCTGCGGCGCATCCAGCAGCACTCACCCGCGAGCCCACTTCATGCCGTGGGCATCTCGCTGGGTGGCAATGCCTTGCTGCGCTGGGCGCAAGAGCAAGGCGAGTTGGCCCACCAGGTGGTCCGCAGCGTGACCAGCCTGTGTGCACCGCTGGACCTGGTGGTGAGTGGACTGGGCTTGGAGCAAGGCCTCAACCGCATCTTCTACACCCCCCGCTTTTTGCGGACCATGAAGCCCAAAGCCCGCCAAATGTGGGCGCGCTTTCCAGGCCTCTTCGATGTCAAGGCCACCGATCGCGCGCGCAGCCTGCGCGAATTCGACGATGCCTTCACTGCCCCCGTGCACGGATTCAAAGGGGTCATGGACTACTGGCAACGCGCCTCGGCCAAGCCCCATTTGCGCCGCTTGGCCTTGCCCAGCCTGATCGTCAACCCCTTGAACGACCCTTTCGTCCCGCTGGCATGCTTACCCACGCCCAGCGAGGTCAATGCGTGCACCAGCCTGTGGCAACCGCCGCAGGGCGGGCATTTGGGTTTTGTTCAGGGCGCCTTTCCAGGGCAGCTGCAAACCTGGCCGTCCCTCGTGATGGCCTGGATGAGCAGCCAGGAGACCCGACATGGATGACATCGTCAAAGCAGCCATGGCCAAGTGGCCGAATGTGCCTGACTGCGTGGGCTGGCTTGGCCTGGACGAACGTGGGGACTGGTACATGCGCGATGACCGTGTGCAAGCGCAAGGGGCATTCCCCATCGCCAAGGGCGCACGCATCGAGCACCAAGCCCTCAAGGCCTTCATCCACCGCAACCTGGGGTCGGATGCCAAGGGGCAGTGGTTTTTTCAGAACGGGCCGCAACGCGTGTTCATCGAGCTGGCCAACACGCCCTGGATATGGCGTGTGACCGAGACATCGGGCGTGGTGTCCAGCACAGGCCAGGCCACCTTGCTGGACTGGACGGGGCTGGACGAGTCAGGACGGCTCTATGCCCACACGCCACTGGGCTTGGGGCTGGTGCACAGCCAGGACATCTGGCAGGCCAGCGAGCACCTGCAACACGGGATGTGGCCACAACCCGAGCCGGTGCGCTGGGCAGAGTTGCCGCAGCGTTTTGCCTTTGTGCGCAGCCCACAAACACAAACGGCGGTCAGTGGACACTGAGCCGCCGTTGGCAAAGAAGAAAACCCAGGTTTATTTTTTCTCGGCAGCCGGGGCGCTGGGCTCGGCAAACTTGCCACCCGCCGCATTGGTCATGTAGACCACTGCGCGACCGATTTCGATGTCGTTGTATTCGCCACCGCCCTGGGCACCCATGGCACCCTTGCCTTTGAGCGCGGAGTTGAGCAAGGCCTCGTAGCCAGTCTTGATGCGGGCTGCCCAGGCACCCACGTCCTGGAACTTGGGCGCACCCGCCGCACCGCTCGAGTGGCAAGCAGAACACTGGGCTTTATAAACCTCATCGCCAGCGCGCAAGGGGCGATTGGCGTCGCGGATTTCCACCGTGCCCACCTTTTGGATGCGGGCGGCAATCGATTCGGGCAAGCTGGACGCGCCTGGCGACTGCTTGAAGTGGGAGCCCACGTAGGTCACCAAACCGATGATGACAATGACGGGCAAAACAAAGGAATAGAACACCGTCAACAGCAACTGTTTGGGAGTGCGGATCGGGCCAGTGTGGGCTTCGTGCTGTTCGCTCATGGGGACCTCGTTTTTTGGGGATTCCTGAATAGCCAAAGATTATAGGGGGGAGCCCCGCCTACAATGCGTCCACACGCGGCTGTAGCTCAGTGGATAGAGTATTGGCCTCCGAAGCCAAGGGTCGTGGGTTCGATCCCCGCCAGCCGCGCCACCCTCATGCGCACATGCCCATGAACACACCCTATTTGAGTGAGACCGAAGCCCCCACCCCCGCCGAGGTGCGCAGCTGGAGCGACTGTGTGGTGCTCGAATTCGGCACCGACTGGTGCGGCCACTGTCGCGCAGCCCAGTCCCCCATTCAAACTGCGCTGGCACAAAACCCCGCCTGGTGCCACGTCAAGGTCGAAGACGGACCTGGCCGTGCCTTGGGGCGCAGTTATCGCGTCAAGCTCTGGCCGACCCTGATCCTGCTGAAAAACGGGCAGGAGGTGGAACGCCTGGTGCGCCCCACGGATGTCGCCACCCTCCATGAGGCCCTGGCGCGCGTTCATTCGTCGGCCTGATCGCCTTTTTGACTCAAGCCCCATTGGTACAAGTCCTTGCGCGAGGACTGCGTGATGTGCGCAGCCAGGCGCGCTGCCTGGCCCAAGGGCAACTCGGCCATCAAGGTTTGCATCACCGCCAGCGCCTGGCTTTCATCGTTGGCCACGGGCGCCATGGCATGCACCATCACCACGAACTCGCCCTTGGTGCGGTGTGCATTCGCCTCTAGCCACTGGGTCAGTTGCGAGGCCGGCAAGGTGTGGACCTCTTCGAATTGTTTGGTCAACTCGCGCCCCACGGTCAAGGTCCGCTCGCCCAGGGCGTTCAAGGATGCCGCCAGGGCCTGGATGCGGTGGGGCGACTCCAGCAGAAGGTGGGCGCGCGCATCGCGCGACAGCGCGCCCAGCGCTTGCTCGCGTGCCTGCCCCCGCGCAGGCAAAAAGCCCACAAAGACCCAGTCGCCGCGAATCAGATCGCCGCTCACGCTGAGCAAGGCCGTGGCGCTGCTCGCGCCGGGCAAGGGGGAGACGCCAAACGCACAATCACTTCTTGCGCGGCTTGCTGCTCGTTGTGTTCATGCACCGCCAGCCAGGCCGAGGCGGGTTTCTCCAAGCCATACGCTCTGAGCATGGCTTGCGAGTGGCGGGTGTCTTCGCAGGCCACGGTGTCGGCCACGGTCAAGGCATGCAAGGCCCTGACGGTCACATCCCCCAGGTTGCCAATGGGCGAGGCCACCATGAAGAGGCAGTGGGTGGGCCATTGCTGGGTGAGGCAGGCCGCCACTGCGTGTGAAACCGCCGAGGACAAGTCATTCATGAAGCTTTCTCCCGCAACCAATCGAACGTCAGCGGTCACGACCCGAACGCGGGGCGAGTGGGCTGAGCATCAAGCCCTGGGCTTCTTGCGGGGGCAAGGCCTGGACTTGATCGCCCGCAATTATCGAACCCCCGGTCGAGGGGGCGGCGAGATCGACTTGATCATGCTCGCGCCCGACCAAACCCTGGTGTTTGTCGAGGTGAGGCAGCGCCGCCAAGGCCGCCAAGGGGGTGCGGCGGCCAGTGTGGGGCATGTGAAGCGACGACGCATCGTGCTCGCAGCCCGCCACTTCCTGCTGCGGTGTCAGCCGCCTCCGCCGTGTCGCTTTGATGTGGTGGCCATCGAGGGCGATGCCCTGCACTGGATCCAGGCGGCCTTTGAGGCGCACCAGGGGCTCTAAGGTGCCCTCGGGGTATGATTCCTGCCATGCTTGAAGCCATCATTGAACAACAGTTCATCGACAGTGCAGACCTTAAATTCAAGTCTGCCCAGCTCCTCAGCAAACCCGTGGCTGACGCCATTCAGGCGTTGCTGTCCTGTGTCACCGCTGGGGGCAAGGTTTTGGCCTGTGGCAACGGTGGGTCTGCTGCCGATGCCCAGCACTTTGCGGCCGAGTTTGTGGGTCGCTTTGAACGTGAACGCCCCGAGCTGGCAGCGCTGGCCATCACCACCGATTCCTCCATCCTCACCGCCATTGCCAACGACTACCAGTTTGAGCAAGTCTTTGCCAAACAAGTCAGGGCGCTGGGGCAATCCGGCGATGTCTTGCTGGCCTTATCCACCAGCGGCAATTCGCCCAATGTGCTCGCCGCCATCGAAGCGGCCCATGAGCGCGACATGACCGTGGTCGCCCTCACGGGCAAAGGGGGCGGGCGCATGACCCAAGCCCTCAACGAAACCGATGTTCACATCTGTGTCCCGCATGACCGCACCGCGCGCATTCAGGAGGTCCACTTGCTGGTCCTGCACTGTTTGTGCGATGGTGTGGATCGCCAACTTTTGGGAGATCTCGAAGAATGAAGCACGCAGTCTTGATCCAACGCTTGTGTCTGGCCTTGTGCGCCACCTTGAGCCTGAGCGCTTGCGCGCCCATCATCATTGGCGGCGCCATGGGTGGTGGGGTTTTGGTGGCCACTGACCGCCGCACCCCTGGTACCCAAATCGAAGATGAAACCATTGAGCTCAAGGGCAAAGCCCGCATGCGCGATGAGTTCGGCGACCGTGCGCGCGTGGTGGTCAACAGTTTCAACCGTCAGGTTCTGCTCACCGGCCAGGTCAAAAACGAGAAGGACCGTGCCCATGCCGAGCAAGTGGCCAGCCGCCTCGAAAACGTCAAGTCTGTGCTCAACGAACTGGAAATCGGTTTGCCTGCGTCCCTCACCACCATCTCTAAAGACACGCTGGTCACCACCAAGGTCAGGGCCACCTTGGTCGATAGCCGAGACCTGTTTGCCAACGCCTTCAGCATCACCACCGAGAACGGCGTGGTCTTCCTGATGGGTCGCGTGACGGCGCGCGAGGCGCAAAGCGCAACCGACCTGGTTCGCACCATCTCTGGTGTTCGCAAGGTGGTGCGGGCCTTTGAAATCATCACCGAGGACGAGCTGCGCCGCGTCATGCCGCCACAGCCCGCGCCCGTTGAGCCCAAGAAGATGAATTGAGTGAGCCAGGGGGCGCATGGCACCGGGTCGTGAACCCGACCAGGGCGCTCTCTGCGAGAAAGTCAAACCAGAGCGGCCACAAGCCGCTCTTGGTCTTTGGGCTCAGCGCAAGCGTTTGATGAGGCTGGAGGTGTCCCAGCGCTGTCCGCCCATTTGCTGCACATCGGCGTAGAACTGGTCCACCAGGGCGGTCACGGGCAACCGCGCACCATTGCGCTTGGCCTCGTCCATCACCAGCCCCAGGTCTTTGCGCATCCAGTCCACCGCGAAGCCAAAGTTGAATTTGTCTTCCACCATGGTCTTGCCCCGGTTGTCCATCTGCCAGCTTTGGGCTGCGCCCTTGCCGATCACGTCCAGCACCAGGTGCATGTCCAGCCCTGCTTTTTGACCAAAGGCCACGGCTTCGCTCAGGCCTTGCACCAGGCCAGCAATGCAGATTTGATTGACCATCTTGGTGAGCTGCCCCGCACCGGCCTCGCCCATGAGCGTGAAGGCACGAGAAAACGCCATGGCCACGGGCTTGACCCGGTCAAACACCGCTTGCTCGCCGCCGCACATGACGGTGAGCAGGCCGTTGACCGCACCGGCTTCGCCGCCCGAGACGGGGGCATCGATGAAATGCTTGCCTTGCGACGCGGCGAGGGCAGCGAGTTCACGCGCCACATTGGCCGAGGCCGTGGTGTGGTCTACCGCCGTGGCACCGGCCTTGAGGCCGGCAAACACGCCGTCGGCGCCCAGCATGACTGAGCGCAAGTCTTCGTCATTGCCCACGCAGACAAACACGATGTCAGCCCCAGCCGCAGCCTCGCGTGGCGTCGGTGCCGAGCGAGGCGCGGGGGATTGCGCGAATTCTTTGCACCATTCGGCCGCTTTGGCGGGGTTGCGGTTGTAGACCGTGACCGAATGGCCAGCCAATGCCAGGTGACCCGCCATGGGGTAGCCCATGACCCCCAAGCCCACAAAGGCCACGCGGGTGCTGGGACAAGGTTCATAGGTTTTGGCATTGGTGCGTGGCATGTGAAAGCTCCTGTTGTCGTGATGGATTCAAAAAGTAGGGACGAAACCCGTTGGTCATCATAAAACCCATTGAGTTTGTGTACAGTCCCGCTTCATGAATGCATGGGTTTCACAGTGGCTATCCGTGGGTCAGCGCATCGCCGACTTGGCGGCAAGGCACGATCGAAACCCCGGCGAGGTCCAGCTGCTGGCGGTGTCCAAGACCTTCCCTGCCGAGGCGGTGGTGGCGGTGGCTCGCGCGGGGCAACGTCATTTCGGCGAGAACTACATCCAGGAAGGGGTGGACAAGATCGCTCAGGTGGCGCACCTCGCCCCCGATCTGGCGCACGAATTGGTATGGCACTGCATTGGCCCCATCCAGAGCAACAAGACGCGGCAGGTCGCAGCGCATTTCCAGTGGGTGCACACGGTCGATCGACTCAAGGTCGCGCAGCGGCTGAGCGACCAGCGCCCCAGCCACCTGCCCGATTTGCAGGTGCTGATCCAGGTGAACATGGACGGCGGCGACACCAAATCCGGCGTTGCGCCCCAGGAGGCCTTGGCCTTGGCGCAGGCCGTGGCGCAACTGCCCCGACTGAAATTACGCGGCATCATGAGCATCCCCGAGCCGCACGATGACCCGCAACGCATGCAGGCCATCCACGAACACACCCGCGATCTGTTGCAGCGCCTGCAACAGGCCATGCCGCAACTCACACTCGATGTCCTCTCCATGGGCATGAGCGCCGACCTCGAGCCCGCGATTGCAGCGGGCAGCACCTGGGTGCGGGTGGGCACCGCCATTTTTGGAAGCCGAACATGAACCTCTTGAAGTCCGCATTCGCCGCGATGAGCCTCACCGTGGCCTGTGCCGTGCAAGCCCAGCCCTTGTCATTTGTGGCCTTGGGCGACATGCCGTATGGGCCGCGTGCCCAAACCCAGGCACCCTATGAGCGCCTCATCGAAGCCGTCAACCGCACAGGCCTGCCCTTCACCCTGCACATTGGGGACATCAAGTCCGGCTCCACCCGCTGCGACGACGAGGAGTTCGTCTTCCAAAAAGGCAACCTGCAACGCTTTGCCACCGCGCTCATCTACACCCCGGGGGACAACGAATGGACCGACTGCCACCGGGGCAACAACGGCAGCTACGACCCCGTGGAGCGCCTTGCGGCATTGAGGAAACTCTTTTTTGCAGATGAACGCTCGCTGGGGCAACAACCGCTGACCCTGCAGTCACAGCCTAAGCTGCAACCCGCCCATGCCTTGTGGACGGAAAACCGCCGCTGGCAAGCGCAGGGCGTGGCATTGGCCACCGTGCACGTGGTGGGCAGCAACAACAACCGCGACCCCAAGCGCCCCGAGGCCCTGGCCGAATACGAAGCCCGCGACAAAGCCAACGTGGCCTGGATCCAGTCGGTGTTTGAATGGGCCAAGGCCACGCAGGCCAAGGCTGTCGTGTTGGCCATGCAGGCCGACCCCTTTGAATCCAGCTTGCCTTCGCAAGCCTTCCCGCCCGAGTCGGGCTTCACCCGCAGCATTGGGCAAACGCTGCTGCCCCTGGCGCAGCAAAGCGGTATGCCGGTGTTGCTGGTGCATGGCGACTCGCACCGCTACACCTTTGACCAACCCTTCAAGCTCGATGGCCACCTGGTGGCCAACCTCTACCGCTTGCAAGTGCCTGGCGGCGCAGGCGACTACCGGGCGGTGAAAGTGACCGCCCAGCCTGAGCAGACCCAGCGGCCGTTTGTGGTGGAGTTGATCGCGCCTTAACGGTTGGGGCTTGCCGTGGGCATTGTTTGGGTCGTGGTGGCTTTCGCTCGGTCAAGCCGCTGATTGACCAAGTCCACCCCCCAGATCAAAGCGCAGACACACAACAAGCTCAAGACCGCAGCCCCCAGCTTGGGTTGCCAAAGGGCAGCAAAAAACACACTGCGGGTGAGGGCTGCCACACCGCTGAATGCGATCACCGTCAACACCCAAGTGCCGTGTACAAGCGTAGGCACCAGGGTGGTGGCAATCATGAGGCTGATCAGCAACTCATTGCCTTGCAGCAGCACGTCGCCATCGAAGGGGAGGTTGCCCAGCGGCCAGATCCTTTGCCAGTAGTCGGTCATGGTTTGCAGGGTGAAGCTCACACCTCGCCCGTTGATGACCAGCGCCCAAAAGGTGAGCAAGGCCAGCACCGTCGCTTTGAAAACCACTGCGCCCAGGGCATCGACGGCGAGGTCCCATAAGCCGCTTCTCAATTGCGGCCATTGCTGGTGTTCGCCTGCGCTCAAATCTCGGGTGAGTTTGGCGAATTGCGCGCGAGAAAACCCGACACTCAGCCAGTCCATCAGGGCATTGATGAGCGGCAAGATCAGCAAGAGCAACAACACGGCAATGCTGCGCAGATGAGCGGCTGTCCAATCCTCTTCATTGCCTTCACCGGCTTGGCTGAGCAAGTTCAAAAAATCATAAAGACCGATGTCTTCAGGTGCGATATTGGCCCCACTTTGCCCAAGCAACTGCAAAGATGTGGCGTGCCTCAGGCTAAGGCTGGCCACCACCAAAAGCACAACGGGCACTGACCACCAAGTGAGAGAGAAAAGGCGGGGGGATTTGATTCGCCACAAGTGGGACAGCATGCACAATAAGCCTAGGAGAGCAAACCCACCAGCCATCACCTCGGGGTACCCAATGGACCATCCCGTCATGGGTTCCGTGAACAGTGGGGGCAAAAAGAATGACTCCCAGAGATGGTGGAAATAGTAAGCGGCTCCAAATGTGAGGTAGAACGAACTATTGATCAATGCAGTAACTCTAACTCTAACCCTAGCCCTAAACTTTTCTCTCATTCTGACCACAACCATTGTGTTACCAGTCCGAGCCCTGCCCCAAGCGGTGCCCTTAATCCAAGCTAAAACCCAATCAGCACCCCTTTCCCCAGCCATACTGATAGCAAAAATAAAAGCAAAAGTAAAAACAATATTACATATTGACATCGACCACGAGACCGAAGCCATGACCCAAGTCCAAGCGAAAGCCGAAAAAAAAGGCCATCCCCACGCAGTATTTATATTCAGAAAAGAAAATGAAAAAAGGCCAATCCAAGTAAAAGCAATGATCCAAGAACCTAAATTAGCGTGAATAGATAAGCCCAAGTCGTGCGCCAAACCAATCAGCCAAATCAATATGAGCGACCAAGCAATTTCCACTTGATCTTTTCTACCCTCTGATGAAACTACAAGCGTAGTGCTAAGTAAACGAGCCTGAGCAGGAATCATGAATAACCAATACCCTGCCGTTAAGGCCCAGCGCCAGGCGGTCATCGCATCCATGCGGGCATATTGCTGAAACAACATGAAGCCCAATGAGTACGCCATGGCCACACACATGCTGGCTTGAAAACTCTGAAGGGTTAAATAGGGTAGGGTGCGCGCCAATAGCCCTTGTTGAGGTTTTGGATCACTGGGCGTCGTTGGGTCGGCAGCAGCCGAATCCTGAACCTTGGGTGGTCCATACAGCGTGTCAAAGCCCTTTTGAATGGCCAGGCTTGCCCCAGTCACACGGGTGCACAACCAGTTTGCAATGTTGCCTTCGTGCAGATTGCGTTGGATTAGCTTGAGGCGCTTTTCAATGTAGTAGTCCTCGGCCATGCTTGAGAGCAAATCAAACAGGCCTTTGTAAAGCGGCTTCATCAGCCAGATCACCGCTGCTGCCACGGCCACCACGTAGAGCAGGTGGCTGCCCTCAATCAGTCTCTCTAGGAATTTCGTATCCACTCGCAAGCTCCCTGGGCTTGAGGGTGTTGATGGGGACAGCTTGGGTCGAGAGTGTACTGAAAGCGAATTAATAAGGCGGGATGTGAAACCGCGTGCGCCCCGCCCGCACCCAGGCTTAGAAGCGTTCGAGCTCGGGGTGCGGCAGTCGCCCGCCGCGCACCACCATGCGCCCGTATTCGGCGCAACGCTGCAAGGTGGGGATGACCTTGCCGGGGTTGAGCAAGCCATTGGGGTCAAAGGCGCGTTTGATGGCAAACATCTGTTCGCGCTCTTCGGGACTGAATTGCACGCACATGCTGTTGAGCTTTTCAATGCCCACACCATGCTCGCCCGTCACCGTGCCGCCCATGGCCACGCTGGTCTCCAGGATGTCGGCGCCAAACTGTTCAGCCCGGTGGAGCTGGTCGGGGTCGTTGGCATCGAACAGGATGAGGGGATGCAGGTTGCCGTCGCCCGCGTGAAAGACGTTGGCGCAGCGTAAGCCGTACTTGCCCTCCATCTGGGCAATGGCGCGCAGGATGTCGGCCAGGCGCTTGCGCGGGATGGTCGAGTCCATGCACATGTAGTCGGGGCTGATGCGCCCGCTGGCGGGAAAGGCGTTTTTGCGGCCGCTCCAGAACTTGAGGCGCTCGGCCTCGTCCTGGCTCACGGCAATGGCGGTGGCACCGCTGGCTCTGAGCACCGCCGACATGCGCTCGATTTCCTCGGCCACCTCTTCGGGTGTGCCATCGGATTCGCACAGCAGAATGGCCTCGGCGTTGAGGTCGTAGCCCGCATGCACAAAGTCTTCCACGGCAGCGGTCATGGGCTTGTCCATCATCTCCAGGCCTGCCGGGATGATGCCCGCTGCAATGACCGCCGCCACCGCGTCGCCCGCCTTTTGCACGTCGTCAAAGCTGGCCATGATGCAACGCGCCAGCTGGGGGCGGGGTTTGAGCTTGACCGTCACCTCGGTGGTGATGGCCAGCATGCCTTCGGAGCCAATGACCAGCGGCAGCAGGTCCAGTCCGGGTGAGTCCCAGGCCTCGCCGCCAAACTCAACGGGCTCGCCTTGCACCGTGAAGCCCCGCACCTTGATCACGTTGTGCAGGGTGAGGCCGTACTTGAGGCAGTGCACACCGCCCGAGTTCTCGGCCACATTGCCGCCAATGGTGCAGGCAATCTGGCTGGATGGGTCGGGCGCGAAATAAAGGCCATGGGCGGCAGCGGCTTCGCTGATGGCGAGGTTGCGCACCCCGCACTGGACCACGGCGGTGCACGATGTCGCATCCACGCGCAGGATGCGGTTGAACTTGGCCATGGACAAGGTCACGCCGTGGGCATGGGGCATGGCGCCGCCTGACAACCCCGTGCCCGCGCCGCGTGCCACCACGGGCACGCCCAGGTCGTGGCAGGTCTTGAGCACGGCCTGCACCTGCGCCTCGGTCTCGGGCAGGGCGACGCACAAGGGTCGCTGGCGGTAAGCGGTGAGGCCATCACATTCGTAGGGCGTGGTGTCCTCGTTGTGGTGCAAGACGGCATGCTCGGGCAATGCGGCGAGCAAGGCCGACACCACGCGCTGCTTGTGGGCGCGGGGATCGAGGGTCAGAGGCTCAGGGGCATTCATGGGCTTGTCTCCGGTGGCCATCCAAAGGCCGCTCAGGTGGGGTCAGCGAAAGACCACGGTCTTGTGGCCATTGAGCAGCACACGGTGCTCACAGTGCCATTTCACCGCACGCGCAAGAACTTGGCTTTCTGTGTCTTTGCCCAGTGCCGTGAGGTCCTCCACCGCCAAGCTGTGGTCGGCGCGCGCGACGTCTTGCTCGATGATGGGGCCTTCGTCCAGATCAGCGGTCACATAGTGCGCCGTGGCCCCAATGAGCTTGACCCCGCGCTCGTGCGCCTGGTGGTAGGGCTTGGCGCCTTTGAAGCTGGGCAAGAAGCTATGGTGGATGTTGATGGCCTTGCCCGAGAGTTGTTCGCACATCTCGTTGGAGAGGATTTGCATGTAGCGCGCCAGCACCACCAACTCGGCGCCTTCGCTGCGGATGATGTCGAGCTGTTTGGCCTCGGCCTGGGCTTTGGTGGCGGCGGTCACGGGCACATGGTGAAAGGGCACGTTGTAGCTGGCGGCGAGCTGGTAAAAATCCCTGTGGTTGCTGATGATGGCGCGCACGTCGATGGAGAGCAGCCCTGACTTGCAGCGAAACAGCAAGTCGTTGAGGCAGTGGCCTTCCTTGCTCACCAGCAGCACCGTGGGCATGGGCGCGTGGGCGGCATGCAGGCTCCAGCGCATGCCAAATCGCTCAGCCAGGGTGTGCCAGTCGCGCCGCAAGGCCTCGATGTCGGCCACGCCGGCAAACTGCACCCGCATGAAAAACAGGCCCGTCACCGGGTCGTTGTACTGGCTGGCTTCTTCGATGTTGCCGTGGCGCTCGAACAAAAAGCCCGATACGGCATGAACGATGCCAGCGCGGTCTGGGCAAGACAGGGTCAGGATGTGTGCGTTTTGCATGATGGGCGCATTCTCTCAGCTTCACTTGCCAAAACCCAGGACTCCACTAAACTTGCCTCCCCCTGTGGCGCTGGCCGCAGACCCATACGAGGAGCAGCTCATGGCTTACCAAGATCCCCAAGACCGCAGCACTGCAGGCACCACCCCCGCAACGGGTTGGTCCATGGACCATCAGTGGTTGCCCTTTACCCCCAACCGCCATTTCCGCGAAGTGCCCCGCGTGTTCGTCAAGGCCGATGGCATGCACTTCACCACCCATGATGGCCGCCAGGTGCTCGATGGCATCTCCAGCCTGTGGTGCGTGGGCGCGGGTCACAACCGCCGCGAAATCAACGAAGCCATCAAGCAGCAACTCGACACCCTCGATTACGCCACCGCGTTCAATGCCAGCAATGACAAGGCCTTCATGGCCGCCGACAAGATTGCCGCCATGGCGCCTGGCGACCTCAACAAGGTCTTGTTTTGCAACTCGGGCTCCGAGGCGGCTGACACCGCCATGAAGGTCGCCCTGGCCTATCACCGCGCACGCGGTCAAGGCCATCGCAACGTGTTCATCGGTCGCGAGCGCGGCTACCACGGTGTGGGCTTTGGGGGCATGAGCATTGGCGGCATCCCGGCCAACCGCAAGGTCTACGGCACGGCCCTGCTGCCCCGGGTGGATCACATGCGCTTCATTCATGATCCGCTCAACCATGCCTACATTCACAACGCCGAGCCCGAATGGCAAGAGGACCCTTTGCTGGAGCTGGAAAACCGCATCCTGCCCTTGCATGATCCGAGCAACGTTGCCGCCATCATCGTCGAGCCCGTGGCGGGGTCGGCAGGCTGGTACATCGGTCCCAAGGGCTACCTCAAGCGTTTGCGCGAGATCTGCGACAAGCACGGCATCTTGCTGGTGTTCGACGAGGTCATCACCGGCTTTGGCCGCATGGGCAAGAACTTCGCCGCCGACTACTTTGGCGTGGTGCCCGACATGCTCAACTTTGCCAAGTGCGTCACCAACGGTGTTCAGCCCCTGGGCGGTGTGATCTGTCGCGACCACATCTACGAGACCATGGTCAACCCCGATGCGCCCAACCATGTGGCCGACCTCTTTCACGGCTACACCTACTCGGGTCATCCCGTTTCCTGCGCGGCAGCCGTGGCCACGCTGCAACTCTTCGAGCAAGAAAAGCTCTTTGACCGCGCCGGTCAAATGGGCAAGGTGCTGGGCGACGCCATGCACAGCCAGCTCAAGGGCTTGCCCCATGTGATGGGCATTCGTTCACTGGGTCTGGCGGCTGCGGTCGAACTCGCGCCTGCGGCGGGCGCACCCGGCAAGCGCGCCTACGACGCTTTCCTCGATTGCTTTACCCATGGGGTGCTAGTGCGCTCGGCGGGCGACAACCTGGTGTTTGCGCCGCCCTACATTGTCACCGAGTCGCAAATCGATCAGATGGTGAGCACCCTGGCTGCGGCCATCAAGCGCCTGGCTTGACGGTGCCAGGGCAGGTGGGCGTGGTCACGCCCATTTGCTCAAGCGCTGGTCCACGCGGTCGCCGTTGCCCTGCACCATGAGCAGGCGAACGGGGCCGCCGCCCGCCTGAGGCGACAGCCAGAAACTGAGCGCGGCTTCGCCTGCGGGCAATTCCACCCTGTCCCATTGCCAGGCGTTCATGTGCCCCAGCGGCAAGTCAAGGGCATGCTGACCCTTGCATTCAAGTTGCCAGGTGTCGATGCCCGACGATGAAATCACCGGCACACGCCAGACCTGGCCCGCCTTGAGGCTGGCGCCTTGGGTTTGGCACTTGTGCGTGAGCGCCAGCAGCAGGCTGATGCGGTCTTGAACACCCGCCACCCAGGCCACGCTCAGGCTGGAGGCGGGAAACACGATGCGCCCCTGATCCGGATCGAACTGGGCATTGCGCTCTTTGCGCTTGTTGTCGTTGAAGGATCGAGGGTCTGGACCTTTGCCCTCGGTCCACACACCGGAGCTGGTCTGGATCTGGCTGCCCATGAACGGCACGCGGATGTCATTGACGATCTGGAACCGTCCGCCGTCCAGGCTCAAGGCCAGCGACGACTCGGTGCGATACGGGATGCCGCTGGCGCGACCCTCGACCGCATAGGTCCAGGTCTGGCGTGCGGGCCAGCTCAGGGCATGGCTGAGGGTTGGGCTCAGGCCAAGCAGGCCAGTGCCTGTCATGCCCGCGATGCCTGCCATGGCCATTGCCCCGCGTCCCCACAGGGACAGCAAGGCGCGGCGCTGGCGCAAAGCGTCGGTGTCTTTCAGGAGGAGATCAGGCTTCATGGGCGAATATGATGCCACTTGGTTTGCTTTTTTGCCCAACGCGCTCGCTGGCCTTGGGTTCACAGGAATGACGCCATGAAACTTGCCACTTACAAAGACGGATCCCGCGATGGTCAATTGGTTGTGGTCTCGCGCGACCTCACGCAAGCCCACTTCGCCACGGGCATCGCCCAGCACTTGCAGCAGGTCCTGGACGACTGGAACTTTCATTGGCCCCAGTTGCAAGACTTGTATGAAACCCTCAACCAGGGCAAGGCGCGCCATGCCTTTGCGTTTGACCCCCGCATGTGCATGGCACCACTGCCTCGCGCTTATCAGTGGGCTGATGGCTCGGCCTACCTCAATCATGTGGAGCTGGTGCGCGCTGCGCGCAACAGCGAAGTGCCTGCCAGCTATTACACCGACCCACTGATGTACCAAGGGGGCAGCGATGACTTCATGGGGCCTTGCGATGACGTGGTGTGCATCAGCGAAGACTGGGGCATTGACTTCGAATCCGAGATCACCGTGGTCACGGGGGATGTCACCATGGGCGCCACACCCGAGCAGGGCCTGGAGTCCATTCGTCTGGTGATGCTGGCCAATGATGTGTCGTTGCGCCGCCTCATCCCCGACGAACTGGCCAAGGGATTTGGCTTTTTGCAGGGCAAGCCAGCCACGGCGTTTTCGCCAGTGGCCGTCACCCTCGATGAATTGGGCTCGGCCTGGAAGGACGGCCGTGTCCACCTCAAGTTGCAGTCCACCTGGAATGGCCGTCGTGTGGGCTATTGCGATGCCGCCCCCATGACCTTTCACTTCGGGCAACTCATTGCCCACCTGGCCAAGACCCGCAATGTGCGCGCGGGCTCCATTGTGGGCAGTGGCACGGTGAGCAACCAGGCGGTGGAGCAGCAAGGTGTCAAAACATGGCCCAATGGGTACAGCTGCATTGCCGAAAAGCGCGCAATGGAGACCATTCTTGATGGACGCGCCAGCACCCAGTTCATGAAGTTTGGTGACACCATCCGCATCGAAATGAAGGGTGCGGATGGCCAGTCCATTTTTGGCGCGATCGACCAGCGCATTGCGCCGTTTTCATCCACTGGATCATCCTCAGGAGGTCAATCATGAGCCAACCCGGAAGCGATTTTTTTGCCAACCTGCAGGGCTTTGACTTCCTCAAGTCCCTCAGTGGCGCGCAATCCACCGCCATTCACCCCTGGCTCAAGCCCACGCTCGATCCCAAGGAGCTGGACCAGCGCATCCAGGAATTGAAAACGGTGTTGTTCTGGCTGGAACAAAACACCAAGGCCTTGAACGCCTCGATTCAGGCGCTGGAAGTGCAGCGCATGACCTTGTCCACCTTGCAGCAAATGAATGTGGATTGGAAGTCAGCCCTGCAACCCAAAAAAGCCAGTCGCGCCAGCAGCGACGCCCCAGGCGATGCCGCAGCCCAGCCCTCGGCCACCACGTCCACCGCCCCCGCAGCACCCGAGGCCATGCGTTTGTGGACCAACCTGGCCAATCAGTTTGGCCAGATCGCCCAGCAAAGCATGACCGACATGCAGCGGCACGCCCGCGAGGCTGTCACGGCTGTGGGCGACAAGGTGGCCAAGGCCGCTCCCACTTCAGCAACCGGCTCGGCGTCGAGCGCCAAGCCCCGCAGCAAAAAGCCCGCAGGCAGCGCCAAGACGGCGCGCAGCCGCAAGGCCTGAGCCCCACGCCTTGGCATGACTTCAGCGACGCGCTTCATTTGTGGCCATGCCACTCATCCGCACTGGGCGATGGCCGCAGGCTTGGTGGTGACGCAACTCAAGGCTCAGCTCGACACGGCGCAACGCGATGCGCACAGCTCGCTGATCACGCAGCCCAATGTGGCTCTGGTCTACGCCACCGATGCCTATGCCCCGCATGCGCAGGCCTTGCTTGACCATTTGCGCCAGTCCCTGCCCACGATTGCCCACTGGTGCGGCACGGTGGGCGTGGGCGTGTGCAGCAGCGGCGTGGAGTATTTCGACGAACCCGGCCTGGTGGTGATGCTGTGCGAATGGCCGCAGGGATCGTTTCAGGTCTTCAACGGCATCTCGCCCCTGGGTCAACAAGCCCCCAAGGGCTTTGTGCCTCAGGCTGCCCTGGTGCATGCCGACCCCATGACTCCCATGCTGGGCGACCTCATTCAGGATGTCGCCGACCTCACCACCACGGGCGAGCTGTTTGGCGGCTTGTGCGCCAGCCGTCATGGTGCGGTTCAATTCGCCGTCAATGGCTGGGACCAGCGACCCACGGCCTTGTCTCACTCTGGCGTGTTCGAAGGCGGTCTCAGCGGCTTGGCCTTTGGCCAGGGTGTGGGCATGGTGTGCCGCGTCACGCAGGGTTGCCAGCCGCTGGGTCCCACGCGCGAGATCACGCGCGCATCTGGCCATGTGGTGGAGGAGTTGGGCGGGCGACCGGCGCTGGAAGTGCTCATGGACGAACTGGGCGTGACCCTCGATGACCCCGAGCGTGCAGTGGCGCAAGTGCGCCGCACCCTGGTGGGGGTGAGCCGCGCAGCGTTGGCCTCCCCCAGTGTGGCCACGGCCTTTGGCGAAGAGGTGATGGTGAGGCACATCATTGGCTTGGACCCAGGCCGCGATGCCGTGGCGATTGCCGACGAAGTCGAAGCCGGCATGCAGCTGTCGTTTTGTCACCACGATGTGGCGGCCGCCAGTGCCGATTTGCGCCGCATGGCCACCCAGGTGAGGGATGTGGTGGAGTCGCTTGCGGCCTCGCCCGCTGGCGAGGTGAGCGCAGCGATTCGAGGCGCGGTGTACGTGAGTTGCTCTGGGCGCGGTGGACCTCACTTTGGTGCGCCGCATGCCGAGCTCCACATCTTGCGTGAAGCCCTGGGCGACATCCCCTTGGTTGGATTTTTTGCTGCGGGTGAGATCGCTCACCGGCAGATTCATGGCTACACGGGGGTGCTCACCGTGTTCATCTCTGGAGTTGAATGATGCGCCTGGGCTGCATTGCAGACGATTTCACTGGGGCCACTGACCTCGCCAACAACCTGGTTCGCGCAGGCATGCGGGTGGTGCAAACCATTGGCGTGCCCCCTGCGTCCCTGGACGCCGATGTGGATGCGGTGGTGGTGGCGCTCAAAAGCCGCACCATCCCGCCCCATGAGGCCATTGAACAATCCTTGGCTGCGCTGCGGTGGTTGCGTGCGCAAGGGGCTGAGCAAATCTATTTCAAATACTGTTCGACCTTTGACAGTTGGTACGAGGGCGATGTGCGCGGCAACATTGGCCCCGTCACCGAGGCCTTGATGCAGGCCTTGGGCACCGACTTCACCATGGCCACGCCCGCCTTCCCCGACAACCAGCGTTCGGTGTTCAAGGGGCATTTGTTTGTGGGCGATGTCTTGCTGGCCGACAGCGGCATGCGCCATCACCCGCTCACGCCCATGACCGAGTCCAACCTGGTCAAGGTCATGCAAGGTCAATGCAAGGGGCAGGTGGGCTTGGTCGATCACCGTGTGGTGGCGCTGGGGCCTGAGGCCATCTCGGCGCGTTTCCAGGCCTTGCGCCAACAGGGTGTGGGCGTGGCCATCGTGGACGCGGTGGACAACGCCGATTTGCTTCGCCTGGGGCCGGCGCTCAAGGGCATGCCGCTGGTGACTGGCGGCTCGGGCGTGGCCATTGGTTTGCCCGCCAACTGGGGGTTGACGCCCAACCCGCAAGCCGCTGCCTTGCCCGCCGTGGCCGGCTGGCAAGCGGTGGTGTCGGGCAGTTGTTCACAAGCCACCCGTGCACAGGTGGCGCATGTCAAAGCCTTGGGCTGGCCTTGCATGGCCATGGATGTGCAAGCCCTGGTCTCGGGCGGCGAGTCGGGGCTGGCTGCCCAATGCGATGCGGTGCTGGCCTGGGCCAAGCCGCTGCTGGCCAAAGGGCCGGTGTTGGTGTATTCCACCGATGAGCCCGACGTGGTCAAGGCCGCGCAAGCCCAGTGGGGCAGCTTGCAAACTGGCCATGCCGTGGAGCAAGCCCTGGCGCGCGTGGCGCAAGGCCTGGTCCAGGCGGGCGTGGGGCAGTTGGTGGTGGCGGGCGGTGAAACCTCGGGCGCATGCGTGCAAGCCCTGGGGGTGACCCAGCTGCAAATTGGTGTGCAGATTGACCCGGGTGTGCCGTGGTGCCATGCACCCCTGGTTGCCGACCAGGGCGTGCACCTCACACTCAAGTCGGGTAACTTTGGCACGGTGGACTTTTTCGCCAAGGCCTTTGAGGTCTTGAAGGCGGCCAAGTCTCGCTGAGTCACAAGCGGGGTGTTGTCGCGATCACGTTGTCATGGGCACAGTGCCCACGACCCATCCCTCAGACCCCGCGCTGGCGATCGGCCTCGAACTGTTTGACAAAGGCGGCAAAACGGCCTTGGTCCAGTGCGTCGCGGATGTCTTGCATCAGGTTGAGGTAGTAGTGCAGGTTGTGAATGGTGGTCAGCATGGGGCCAAGCATTTCGCCGCAGCGATCCAGGTGGTGCAGGTAGGCACGCGAAAACCCCCCACTCACCGTGCCGTCGCTGCGCGTGTGCCCCGCGCAGGTGTAGCAGGAGCAGCTTTCATCCAGCGGGCGGTGATCTGACTTGTGACGGGCGTTGCGCAACTTGAGGTCACCATACCGGGTGAAGAGGGTGCCGTTGCGCGCATTGCGGGTGGGCATGACGCAGTCGAACATGTCCACCCCACAGCGCACGCCCTCGACCAGGTCTTCGGGTGTGCCCACGCCCATGAGGTAGCGGGGCTTGTCGGCGGGCAAGCGGTGCGGCGTGTGCGCCATGATGCGCCGCATCTCGTCCTTGGGTTCGCCCACGCTCACGCCGCCAATCGCATAGCCGGGGAAGTTCATGTCGACCAAGGCCTGCAAGGACTCCTCGCGCAGGTCTTCAAACATGCCGCCTTGCACGATGCCAAACAAGGCGTTGGGGTTGCCCAGGCGTTCAAACTCGGCTTTGGAGCGCACAGCCCAGCGGCGGCTCATCTCCATGCTGCTGCGGGCTTGCGCCGAGGTGGTGAGCTGTCCCTGGGTTTCGTAGGGCGTGCATTCGTCGAGTTGCATGACGATGTCGCTGTTGAGCACGGTTTGAATTTGCATGCTCACCTCGGGCGACATGAACAGTTTGTCGCCATTGACCGGGGAGGCAAAGTGAACGCCTTCTTCGGTGATCTTGCGCATGGCGCCCAGCGACCAGACCTGAAAGCCGCCGCTGTCGGTGAGGATGGGTTTGCGCCAGCGCTCAAAGCCGTGCAGGCCGCCAAAGCTTTGCATCACATCCAGGCCTGGGCGCATCCACAGGTGAAAGGTGTTGCCCAAAATGATCTGGGCGCCCATCTCCTCGAGGCTGCGCGGGCTCACGCCCTTGACCGTGCCGTAGGTGCCCACAGGCATGAAGATGGGGGTTTGGACCACGCCGTGGTTGAGGGTGAGCCGTCCCCGGCGGGCCAAGCCTTCGGTGCGCAGGCATTCAAATTCAAGCATGGTGGGTGTCCTCTCAGGTGCGGTTGAGCAGCATGCAGTCGCCATAGCTGAAAAAGCGGTAATGCTCATCGATGGCGTGTTGGTACAGGGCTTTCATGTGTTCAAAACCCGTGAAGGCCGAGACCAGCATGAGCAAGGTGGATTTGGGCAGGTGAAAGTTGGTGATCAGGCTGTCCACCACCTTGAATTCAAAGCCGGGTGTGATGAAGATTTGGGTATCGCCCTCGGGGACGCCAGTCTGAGCCCACGACTCCAGGGTGCGCACGGTGGTGGTGCCCACGGCCACAACGCGGCCACCGCGTGCGCGGCATTGGGCCAGGGCTTGTCGGGTTGCAGCGGAAATGCAATACCACTCGCTGTGCATGCGATGCGCCTGGATGTCTTCGGTCTTGACTGGCTGGAAAGTGCCCGCGCCCACATGCAAGGTGACGTGGGCTGTGACCACGCCACGCGCTTGCAAGCCCTGCATCACCGATTCATCAAAGTGAAGCGCAGCCGTGGGCGCCGCTGCCGCACCGGGTTGTTTGGCAAAAATGGTTTGGTAGCGGGACTCGTCCTCGGCGCTATCGGCGTGGGTGATGTAGGGCGGCAGGGGCACATGGCCATGGGCTTGCATGATGGCAAATGGGTCGCTGCTGAGCGCCAGCAGGAACAAGGCGCCGTCTTCGTTGGGCCACCGCCCCAGCAACCTGGCTTGGTGACCGCCATCGAGTGACAGGGTGGTGCCCACGGGCGGCTTTTTGCTGACCTTCATGTGAGCCACCACCCGGTGGGGCACTTGCCCGGCCTGATTGGGCAACACGCGCTCGATCAGCAGCTCGAGTTGACCGCCCGTGGGTTTGTGGCCAAAGAGGCGGGCTTTGATGACTTGGGTGTCGTTGAAGACCAGCAAGTCGCCAGGTTGCAGCAAACCGGGCAGATCATGAAAGATGCGGTCTACAGGCTTGGGGCCTCGCCCATCGAGCAAGCGCGAGGCACTGCGAACGGCACTGGGGTGCTGGGCGATGCGGTCGGCGGGCAAATGGAAATCAAAGTCGCTGAGCGTGAAGACCCGCTGGTGGGCATTGCGGGGCGCTGACGAGGGCTGTTCGCTAGAAGTCATGGGCTTGAGGGCTGGACTAACCCGTACCAAGTGAAGTGAGAGCCGCATTCTCCCATGCTCAAGGTCTGCACAACTGTGTATGCTTTGCGCCCATGCTCATCCAAATCGCCACCTTTTTGCTTGATGTGATCACGGGACTGCTTGCGGGTCTGTGCCTGTTGCGCGCTTACCTGGGCTGGCTTCGCGTGCCCCTGGGTCGGCAATCGGGCAATCCGCTCGGACCGCTCATCCTTGGCCTGACCGATGGCCTGGTCTTGCGCCTGCGCAAGGTCTTGCCCGCAGCGCGGCGGCTGGATGTGGCCTCGCTGCTGGGGGCGTATGGGATTGCCCTGGGCAAATTGCTGGCTCTGGCGCTGTTGGGCGTTGCGCCCACCAGCCCCTATCTTTTGGTGTGGGCGGCGTTTGAGTTGGTGCAACTGGCTTTGTCTGGCCTCTTTGGCCTCACCATCGTGGCCATCATCTTGTCGTGGGTACAAAGTTACAGCCCCATGGCCTTGTTGATCGATCGCATGATCACGCCCTGGCTGGATCCCATTCGCCGCGTGCTGCCCCAAATCGGTGGGCTGGATTTGTCGCCCATGGTCTTGCTGGTGATCCTGCAGGTGGTCGACATGGTGTTTCGCTCGTTGCGCTGGAGCCTGTGACCGCACCAGCTGCGACACGCATTCAAAAGGCCTTGCAGCGTCTGGGTCTGGCTCGTCCCGTGGATCTGGCCTTGCATGTGCCCCTACGCTGGGAGGACGAGACCCGACTCACGCCGCTGGCGCAAGTCCACGATGGCGAGGTGGTGCAGTTCGAGGCCGAGGTGGTGTCTTGCCAGATTCAGCCCAGACCCCGGCGGCAGTTGGTGGCGGTGGTTGCCGACGGCGATGTGCGTTGCACCTTGCGGTTTTTCCATTTCTATCCCAGCATGATGGGCGCCTTGGCGGTTGGGCGGCGTGTGCGTTTGCGTGGCGAAGTGCAAGGGGGGTTTGGTGGCAAGACCCTGATCCATCCGCGCGTGCAGGCGGCGGGTGGGCCTTTGCCCACCGCCCTCACGCCCGTGTACCCAAGCACCGCCGAGTTGCCTCAAAACGCCATTCGCCGTGCCGTGCAGGCGGGCTTGAAGCAGGCTGAGCACAGCGGCTCTTTGCGCGAGTTGCTGCCCGAGTCCCTTGTGCCGCCACACAGCTGGCCCCTGCGCGAGGCTTTGCAGGCTTTGCATCATCCGGGCAGCGGCCAGATCCTGGACCGTGAGGAGCAGACCGATCACCCAGCCTGGCGCCGGCTCAAGGCCGAGGAGTTGCTGGCGCAACAACTGTCACAGCACCAGGCTCGGTTGCAGCGGCAGACCCTGCGTGCGCCCGCCTTGCGGCCTGAGCCCCCTTTGCCGGATCTGGGTCAGGCGTTGTTGGCGCAATTGCCGTTTGCGCTCACTCGCGCTCAGCAGCGCGTGGTCAAAGAGATTGCTTCAGACTTGGCCAAGCCCCAACCCATGCATCGCTTGCTGCAAGGCGATGTGGGCTCGGGCAAGACGGTGGTGGCGGCCATGGCGGCCACCCAGGCCATGTCGGCGGGCTGGCAGTGCGCCTTGATGGCACCCACGGAAATCCTGGCTGAGCAACACTTTCGCAACCTCACGCAGTGGCTGGAGCCTTTGCTCGCGCCCCTGGGCGCCGAGGTGGCATGGCTCACTGGAGGCCAAAAGAAGCGGGAGCGCGAGGCCATGCTCACCAGCATTGCGCAAGGGCGAGCCTGGCTGGTGGTGGGCACCCACGCGGTGATTCAAAGCCAGGTGCAATTCAAGCGCTTGGGCTTGGCCATCATCGATGAACAGCATCGCTTTGGTGTGGCGCAGCGTTTGAGCTTGCGCCAGAAAAACCAATCTGCCACGGGTGAGGATGCATGGCTTGAGCCGCATCTGCTCATGATGAGCGCCACCCCCATCCCGCGCACGCTGGCCATGAGCCACTATGCGGACCTGGATGTATCAGTCATTGACGAATTGCCGCCGGGCAGAACGCCGGTGCTCACCAAGCTGATTTCGGCGCAGCGTCGTGACGAGGTGATCGAGCGCATCCGCGCCCAGGTGGACGAGGGTCGGCAGGTCTATTGGGTGTGTCCGCTCATCGAGGAAAGCGAGGCACTGGATCTGGTCAATGCCACCCAGACCCACCAGGCCTTGAGCGAGGCTTTGCCAGGCGTGGCGGTGGGCTTGCTTCATTCGCGGCTGACGCCGGCTGAGAAAAAGGCGGTGATGGAGGCCTTCAAGGCCGCCAGCCTTGCGGTGCTGGTGAGCACCACGGTGATTGAGGTGGGCGTCGATGTGCCCAACGCCACCCTCATGGTGATCGAACATGCCGAGCGTTTTGGCTTGAGCCAGTTGCATCAACTGCGAGGGCGTGTGGGGCGCGGATCGCTGGCCTCGGTGTGCGTGCTCATGTACGACCCGCCGCAGGGGGGCTTGAGCGATTCGGCCAAGGCGCGCTTGCGAGCCATGGTGGACACCCAGGATGGATTTGAAATTGCCCAGCGCGATTTGCACATCCGTGGACCGGGCGAATTGCTGGGCGAGCGTCAATCAGGCGTGCCCATGTTGCGCTTTGCCGATGTGGAGCGTGACGAAGACATGCTGGCCTGGGCGCGCGCGACAGCACCAGGCCTGTGGCGTGATCACCCCGATGCGGCTGAGGCATTGATGGACCGCTGGTTGGGTGCAAAATCCGATTTCCTGCACGCCTGAGGGCGGTTCATTCATCTCATGACGCTGACAGAACTCAAATACATCGTGGCCTTGGCCCGTGAAAAGCATTTCGGCCGTGCGGCCGAGGCCTGCTTTGTGTCGCAACCCACCTTGTCGGTGGGCATCAAAAAGCTGGAAGACGAATTGGGTGTGATGCTTTTTGAGCGCAGTGCCAACGAAGTGAGCGTGACCCCGCTGGGTGAGGAAATCGTTCAACAAGCCCAGGGCGTGCTGGAGCAGGCCTCGCTGATCAAGGAAATTGCCAAGCGCGGCAAAGATCCGCTGGCGGGTCCCTTGCGGCTGGGCGTGATCTACACCATTGCGCCTTATGTGTTGCCCGAACTGGTCAAGCACAGCATTCGCCTCACGCCGCAAATGCCCTTGCTCTTGCAGGAAAACTTCACCGTCCGCTTGCTCGACATGCTGCGCAATGGCGAGATCGATTGCGCGGTGATGGCCGAGCCTTTCCCCGACACGGGTCTGGAGACTTGCCCGCTGTACGACGAGCCCTTCATGGCGGCCGTGCCGCGCTCACACCTTTTGGCCAAGGCCAAGGCCGTCTCGGCTCAGATGCTCAAGAGCGAAACCATGCTGCTGCTGGGCAATGGTCATTGCTTTCGGGACCATGTGCTCGAGGTCTGCCCAGAGTTCGCGCGGTTTTCCAGCGATGCCGATGGCATCCGCAAGAGTTTTGAGGGCTCCTCGCTCGAAACCATCAAGTACATGGTGGCAGCCGGCATGGGGGTGACCCTGGTGCCCCGCCTGGGGGTGCCCAAGTCAGCGTTGGACGGGGTACGTCGAAAAAAAGAGGACGAAGACCCGGTTTGCTATTTGCCCGTGGTGGATGTGAATGAGTTGCCACCCAGCCGTCGCGTGGTATTGGCCTGGCGGCGCAGTTTCACGCGCATGCAGGCCATCGAGGCCTTGCTGCGTGCCATTCGTGCCTGTGATCTGCCCGGTGTGCAGCGGCTGGAGGAGGGCGGTGCACAGGCCCAGCCTGCGGGCAAATCCTCGGTCAAATCGTCGGCCAAATCCAAGCCCAGGGTGACCAAGGGAGCTTGAGGATGTGGCGCGAGCGTCTGACCCTCTACTTGAACCTGATTCGCTTTGATCGACCTGCGGGTTGGTTGCTGCTCTTGTGGCCATCGCTCATCGCCCTGTGGGTGGCCGCTGGCGGTTTTCCGGGTTGGCATCTGCTCTCGGTGTTTGTGCTGGGCACCATCCTCATGCGCAGTGCGGGGTGTTGTGTCAACGATGTGGCCGATCAGGACTTTGACCGACACGTCAAACGCACGGCGCAGCGTCCGGTCACCACGGGTGCGGTCTCGACCCGTGAAGCCCTGCTCCTGGGTGCCGTGTTGGCTCTACTGGCCTTTGGGCTGGTGCTGACCACATCGGCCAGCGCGGTGGCGTGGTCCGTGGTGGCGATGGTGCTGGCGCTGCTGTATCCCTTTGCCAAGCGCGTGGTCTCCATGCCTCAGGCTGTGCTGGGCGTGGCGTTCAGCTTTGGCATTCCCATGGCGTTTGCGGCACTCAGCCCTGAGCCCTGGGGCTGGACAAGCTGGTGGCATGCCGTGCCTGCATTGGCATGGTGGATGTTGCTGACCAACCTCTTTTGGGTTTTGGCCTATGACACCGAGTACGCCATGGTGGACCGCGACGATGACGTGAACATCGGCATGAAAACGTCGGCCATCACCCTGGGCTCGGCTGATGTGATGGCCGTGATGGCCTTTTATGCCCTCCATCTGTTTGGTTTTTTGTGGCTCATGACCCCGCTGCAATTGGGTTGGCCTTTGCGCTTGGCTTGGGTGTTGGCGCTTTTGCAGGCCTTGTGGCATTTCGATTTGATCCGCAACCGTGACCGTGAAGGATGCTTCAAGGCCTTCAGGCTCAACCACTGGCTCGCGGCCACTTTGTTTGCAGGCGTGGCATTGGGTTACGCCCTGCGCTGAGGGCCAGGCGCACAGATCACGGGAGCGGCGGGCTGATCACCGCCTCATTGACTGCCCAATTCTTTGCCCATTTCCTCCGCCCGATGGCGTGCTGCCATGAGGGCTTGGACAAAGTGCTCGTTCAACTGGTGGGCGCGCATGTGCTCAAGTGCTGCAAAGGTGGTGCCACCCTTGGAGGTGACCCGCTCACGCAACACGCCTGGTGGCTCTGAGCTGGCCTTGGCCAAGGCGGTTGCACCTTCGAAGGTGCCCACGGCCAGTTGAGTGGCCGTTTGCGCAGACAGCCCCATGCGTTGCGCAGCGTCCATCATGGCCTCCAGGAAATAAAACACATAGGCGGGTCCAGAGCCCGAAATGGCGGTCACGGCATCCAGGTCAGTTTCACGGGGTACCCAAATTGACTGCCCAATGGCGTGCATCACCTGGTTGATGCGCTCCTTGTCCAGCAGGCTAACAGCTGGCCTGGCGTACAGGCCGGCTTGGCCCAGGCCAATGAGCGCCGGGGTGTTGGGCATGGCGCGGACAATGCGTTCGGTGCCCAGCCAGCTGCTCAGGGCATCGGTGGTCAATCCGGCCGCCACACTCAGGTGAAGTGCCTGACGCGTGTGGGGAGCAACGGGAGTGCAAGCCGCTTTGAAACTTTGGGGTTTGACGGCCCAGATCACCATGTCGGGTTCGTTGGTTGGCGCCTCAAACAAATGGCTGCCATTGAGGCCGCTGGCCTGGTGACGTTGCACCACGTTCGGATCAGGATCCACTACGGTCAGTTGCTTGGCCAAGAAGCCATGGCGCAGCAAACCACCGATCATGGCGCTGGCCATGTTGCCGCCACCTATGAAATGAATTGAAAAGTCGTCTTTTTGGCTCATGATGCGGTCTTTCAGAAGCTTGGAAGTCAGGGCATAGAGAATAGATCGAAATTTATGCAATAATCCACGTCTTTCGCCGTTGGCGGAGAAAAGTCCATCCACTGGTTGAAGAGCCATTTGGGGCTGGGGCAAGGAGCAAAGGGTTTTCTGAAAAAGCCCATTGTTTCGGTGCCACCCCCACTTAGTTTGACAACTGACGGAACCAAGACTGATCGGTTTGCCCCGGATGACCGGGCGCCGATACAAGTTGGGAACAACCAAAATGATCCAAACAGAATCACGGCTCGACGTGGCCGACAACACGGGTGCCAAATCCGTTTTGTGCATCAAAGTCCTTGGCGGCTCTAAGCGCCGCTATGCCAGCGTGGGCGACATCATCAAGGTCAGCATCAAAGAAGCCGCTCCGCGTGGCCGCGTCAAAAAAGGCGAGGTTTACAGTGCAGTGGTGGTGCGCACGGCCAAAGGCATCCGCCGCAACGATGGCTCGCTCATCAAGTTTGACGGCAATGCCGCCGTCTTGCTCAACAACAAACTCGAGCCGATTGGCACTCGCATCTTTGGCCCGGTCACGCGTGAACTGCGTACCGAGCGCTTCATGAAGATCGTGTCGCTCGCTCCCGAAGTGCTGTGAGGTCGTGACCATGAACAAAATCCGTAAGGGCGACGAAGTCATCGTGATCGCTGGCCGCGACAAAGGCAAGCGTGGCAAGGTGGTCTTGCGCAAAGACGACACCCACGTGGTGGTTGAGGGCATCAACCTGGTGAAGAAACACACCAAGCCCAACCCCATGGCGGGCTCTCAAGGTGGCATTCTGGACAAGTCCATGCCCATTCATCAATCCAATGTGGCGATTTACAACGCAACCACTGGCAAAGCCGATCGCGTGGGCATCAAAGTCCAGGCTGATGGCAGCAAGGTTCGCGTGTTCAAGTCCAATGGCGAAGAAATCAAGGTGGCATGACCATGGCACGTTTGCAGCAACACTACCGCGAGAAAGTGGTTCCTCAACTGACGCAGCAATTTGGCTACAAGTCGGTGATGGAGGTTCCCCGCCTGACCAAGATCACCCTGAACATGGGTGTGAGCGAGGCCGTGGCCGACAAAAAGGTCATGGAACACGCTGTCTCTGATCTCACCAAGATTGCGGGCCAAAAGCCCGTGGTCACCAAGGCTCGCAAGGCCATTGCCGGTTTCAAGATCCGTGAAGGCCAGGCCATTGGATGCATGGTGACCCTGCGCGGTGTGCGCATGTTTGAATTTCTGGATCGTTTCGTCACTGTGGCCTTGCCCCGAGTGCGCGACTTCCGCGGTATTTCAGGTCGCGCTTTCGACGGCCGTGGCAACTACAACATCGGCGTCAAAGAACAGATCATCTTCCCTGAGATCGAGTACGACAAGGTGGATGCCTTGCGCGGTCTCAACATCAGCATCACCACCACGGCCAAGACGGATGAAGAGTGCAAGGCACTGCTCGCCGCTTTCCGTTTCCCCTTCAAGAATTGAGGTGACTTGTGGCTAAAACTGCATTGATCCAGCGAGAACTCAAGCGCTCCAAATTGGTGGCCAAGTTCGCGTCCAAGCACGCCGAATTGAAGGCCATTTCCAAGGATGCCAAGCGCAGCGAAGAAGAACGCGCTGCCGCTCGCGATGCGCTGCAAAAAATGCCTCGCAACGCCAATCCCACCCGCCAGCGCGCACGCTGCGAGATCACGGGCCGCCCCCGCGGTACGTTCCGTCAGTTTGGGCTCGGTCGGTCCAAGATCCGCGAGATGGCCTTTGAAGGCACCATCCCCGGCATCACCAAGGCCAGCTGGTAATTGGCAAGGAGAACACAATGAGCATGAGCGATCCCATTGCCGATTTGTTGACCCGCATTCGCAACGCACAAATGGTTGCCAAAGCGAACGTCAGTGTGCCGGCATCCAAAGTCAAAGCCGCCATTCTTCAGGTGCTGAAGGATGAGGGCTATATCGAAAACTATCGCGTCCGCTCCGAAGGCGGCAAAAGCGAAATCGACATCGAGTTGAAATACTACGCGGGTCGTCCCGTGATCGAGCGCATTGAGCGTGTGAGCCGTCCTGGCTTGCGCATCTACAAAGGCCGTCACGATATTCCTCAGGTGATGAATGGTTTGGGCGTGGCGATTGTCACCACCCCCAAAGGCGTCATGACCGATCGCAAAGCTCGCGCTCAAGGCGTGGGTGGCGAAGTTCTTTGCTACGTTGCTTGAGGAAGGAGCTCACATGTCTCGCATTGGAAAAATGCCGGTGACCATTCCCCAGGGAGTCGATGTCACCATCAAAGCAGATCAGATCAGTGTCAAGGGCGCGGGCGGCACACTCAGTGTGGCCACCAACGCTTTGGTCAAGGTGTCCCAGGAATCGGGCAGCGTGCACTTTGCACCCACAAACGAATCCCGAGAAGCCAACGCCATGAGCGGCACCCTGCGTCAATTGGTCAACAACATGGTCACGGGTGTCACCAAGGGCTTTGAGAAAAAGCTGGCCCTGGTGGGCGTGGGTTATCGCGCGCAAGCCGCTGGCTCCAAACTCAATTTGACCGTGGGTTTCTCTCATCCTGTGGCCATCGACATGCCCGCTGGCATCAAGGTGGAAACGCCTGCCCCGACCGAAATCATCATCAAAGGTGCTGACCGTCAAGCAGTGGGTCAAATCGCTGCCGTCATCCGCGCTGTGCGTCCCCCCGAGCCTTACAAGGGCAAGGGCATTCGCTACGCCGATGAGAAGATCACCATCAAAGAGACCAAGAAGAAATAAGGAGCTGCATCATGTTGAACAAGAAGCAGCAACGTCTGCGCCGTGCCCGTCAAACCCGTATGCGCATCGCCAAAATCGGCATTGCCCGTTTGATGGTCAATCGCACCAACTTGCACATTTATGCCACCGTGGTGTCCGAAGACGGCACCAAGGTGATTGCTACTGCCTCGACCGCAGAAGCCGAGATCCGCAAATCGCTGGGTGCCACGGGCAAAGGTGGCAATGCCGCAGCAGCCACTGTGGTGGGCAAGCGCATTGCAGAAAAAGCCAAGGCCGCCGGGGTGGAGAAAGTCGCTTTCGACCGTTCGGGTTTTGCTTATCACGGTCGGGTCAAGGCTTTGGCCGATGCCGCTCGCGAAGCTGGCCTTCAGTTCTGAGATTGAGGAATCATCATGGCTAAAGTACAAGCAAAAGTGCAAAACGAAGCCCGCGACGATGGCATGCGGGAGAAGATGATTGCCGTGAACCGCGTGACCAAAGTGGTCAAGGGTGGTCGCATTCTGGCTTTCGCCGCCCTCACCGTGGTTGGTGATGGCGATGGCCGTGTGGGCATGGGCAAGGGCAAATCCAAGGAAGTGCCCGCCGCCGTTCAAAAGGCCATGGAAGAAGCCCGCCGCAACATGACCAAGGTGTCCCTCAAGGAAGGCACGCTGCACCACCGCGTTGAAGGCCGTCACGGTGCCTCCACCGTGATGCTGGTGCCCGCCTCCAAAGGTACCGGCATCATTGCTGGTGGCCCCATGCGCGCGATTTTCGAGGTGATGGGCATCACCGACATCGTGGCCAAGAGCCATGGATCCACCAACCCCTACAACATGGTCCGCGCCACGTTTGACGCGCTCAACCGTTGCACCACCCCCGCAGAAGTCGCGGCCAAGCGTGGCAAGTCGGTTGAAGACCTCTTCACCGCCTGACCTGGGAGATACACATGAGTCAGTCAACCGTCAAAGTTCAACTGGTGCGAAGCCCCATTGGCACCAAGCAATCTCACCGCGACACCGTTCGTGGCCTGGGTCTTCGCAAAATCGGTAGCGTGCGCGAACTCCAGGACACCCCTGCTGTGCGCGGCATGATCAACAAGATCAGCTATCTGGTCAAAGTGCTCTAAAGGTCAGTCATGCAACTCAACACCATTCAATCCGCCGCAGGCTCACGTCCTTCGCGTCGCCGTGTGGGTCGTGGCATTGGTTCAGGCCTTGGCAAAACGGCCGGCCGTGGTCACAAAGGCCAAAAATCCCGCTCGGGTGGCTATCACAAGGTTGGCTTTGAAGGCGGTCAGATGCCTTTGCAGCGCCGTTTGCCCAAGCGTGGCTTCAAGTCGCATTCCCTCAAGTTCAATGCCGAGATCTCCCTGGATGCACTCAGCCGCATCGAAGCAGCAGAAGTCGACATGCTGGTGCTCAAGAACGCTGGCCTGATCGGTGAATTGGCTCGTGTGGTCAAGGTCATCAAGTCGGGTGAGATCACCAAAGCCGTCAAGCTCAAAGGCATTGGCGCGACTGCAGGTGCCAAGGCTGCCATCGAGGCCGCTGGTGGTTCGCTGAGCGAGTAAGGGATAGCGCGTGGCAACTGGCTCTTCAAATGCACCCAAATATGGCGACCTGCGTCGCCGTTTGGTGTTTTTGTTGTTGGCCCTGGTGGTCTACCGGGTGGGTGCGCACATCCCTGTACCCGGCATCGACCCCACGGAGCTGAAAAAGCTTTTCGATGGTCAGCAAGGCGGCATTCTGAGCCTGTTCAACATGTTCTCGGGCGGTGCCCTGTCACGCTTCACGGTGTTTGCGCTAGGCATCATGCCCTACATCTCTGCGTCCATCATCATGCAGTTGATGACCTATGTGGTGCCCACGCTTGAACAGCTCAAGAAAGAGGGTGAGGCAGGTCGTCGCAAGATCACTCAGTACACCCGCTATGGCACGGTGGCGCTGGCGCTATTTCAGTCCATGGGCATTGCCTTGGCGCTGGAGTCCTCTGCTGGTCTGGTGATCGAGCCCGGTTTGATGTTCCGATTCACCGCCATGCTGACCCTCACAGCAGGCACGATGTTCCTGATGTGGCTGGGCGAGCAGATCACCGAGCGCGGCTTGGGCAATGGTATTTCCATTTTGATTTTTGCCGGCATTGCAGCTGGCCTGCCCAACGCAGTCGGCCAATTCCTTTCGTTGGTCAGTGGTGGCGGCATCGGTATCCCCATGGCACTGGTCATCGTGACCCTGGTGGGATTGGTGACCTATCTGGTGGTGTTCATGGAGCGTGGCCAGCGCAAGATCTTGGTCAACTATGCCAGGCGCCAGGTCGGCAACAAGGTCTATGGCGGACAGTCTTCGCACCTGCCCCTCAAGATCAACATGGCTGGTGTGATCCCTCCCATTTTTGCCTCGTCCATCATCCTGTTGCCCAGCACTGTGGTGAGCTGGTTCAGCACGGGCAACAGCATGATCTGGCTCAAGGATCTTTCTGCCGCGCTCTCACCCGGTCAGCCCATCTACATCATGATTTATGTGGCTGCTATCGTGTTCTTCTGCTTTTTTTACACTGCTCTGGTGTTCAACAGCCGTGAAACCGCAGACAACCTCAAGCGTTCGGGTGCCTTCGTCCCTGGCATTCGCCCTGGCGATCAAACCGCGCGCTACATCGACAAGATTTTGCTCAGGCTCACCTTCGTGGGTGCAATCTACATCAGCGTGGTTTGCCTGTTGCCCGAATTTTTGATTCTTGAGTACAAGGTGCCGTTCTATTTCGGCGGTACGTCCTTGCTCATCATCGTGGTGGTCACCATGGACTTCATGGCCCAGGTGCAAAACTACATGATGAGCCAGCAGTACGAGTCTCTTCTCAAGAAAGCGAGTTTCAAGCCCATGGTGGGCGGTTGAGCGACATGGCCAAAGACGATGTCATTCAAATGCAAGGGGAAGTGGTTGAGAACCTCCCCAACGCCACCTTCCGAGTGAAGCTGGAAAACGGACATGTGGTACTGGGCCACATCTCCGGAAAGATGCGCATGCACTACATTCGCATCCTTCCTGGAGACAAGGTCACAGTGGAGTTGACGCCCTACGACTTGTCGAGGGCAAGAATTGTTTTCAGGGCCAAATAAGGCCAGTTTTGATTTGTGCTGACTTCAAGGTGAAGTTGGCGATTGAGGAGTGAAAAATGAAAGTTTCGGCTTCGGTAAAGAAAATTTGCCGCAACTGCAAGATCATTCGCCGTCATGGGGTGGTTCGTGTCATTTGCACCGACCCCCGTCACAAGCAGCGCCAGGGTTGATCGGCGCACACACCAGATAACAGGGGAAAAGCAATGGCACGTATTGCAGGCATCAACATTCCGCCACATCAGCACGCTGAGATCGGCTTGACCGCGATTTTCGGGATCGGACGCACGCGCGCACGCAAGATTTGCGAAGCATGCGGCATCGCATATTCCAAGAAGATCAAGGATCTGACTGATGCTGAACTTGAAAAGGTTCGCGATCAGATCGGCACCTACACCATCGAGGGTGATCTGCGTCGTGAAACCACGATGAACATCAAGCGACTGATGGACATTGGTTGCTATCGTGGCTTCCGTCATCGTCGCGGTTTGCCCATGCGCGGCCAGCGCACGCGCACCAACGCCCGTACTCGCAAGGGTCCGCGCAAGGCTGCCCAGGCACTGAAGAAATAATCGGGGAATCACATGGCCAAGACACAAGTCAACAACGCTGCGCAACGTGTTCGCAAGAAGGTTCGCAAAAACATCTCCGATGGCATTGCCCACGTGCACGCCTCGTTCAACAACACCATCATCACCATCACCGATCGCCAGGGCAACGCCTTGTCCTGGGCCTCGTCGGGTGGTCAGGGTTTCAAGGGCTCTCGCAAATCCACGCCTTTCGCTGCACAGGTTGCTTCCGAAGTGGCAGGACGCGCCGCCATGGAACAAGGCATCAAGAACTTGGATGTCGAAATCAAAGGTCCTGGTCCCGGCCGCGAATCATCTGTTCGCGCCTTGGGCGCCTTGGGCATTCGCATCACCTCCATTTCGGATGTGACGCCTGTGCCTCACAACGGATGCCGTCCGCAAAAGCGCCGTCGCATCTGATTCATTCTTAACCCGCCCACGGCCGCGTCTGCAATGACGCGGCTCGCCGCTTTCAAGCGGTCAGATGAAAGGAAACTCAAGTGGCACGTTACCTCGGCCCCAAGGCCAAACTCTCCCGCCGTGAAGGCACCGACCTCTTCCTCAAGAGTGCTCGCCGCGCCATCAGCGACAAAGCCAAATTCGACAGCAAGCCCGGTCAGCATGGCCGCACTTCTGGCCAGCGCACCTCCGACTACGGCACGCAATTGCGTGAAAAGCAGAAGGTCAAGCGCATGTATGGGGTGTTGGAGCGTCAGTTCCGCCGTTACTTCGAAGAAGCATCACGCATCCGCGGCAACACCGGCTCCAACCTCTTGGGTTTGCTCGAGTCGCGCCTGGACAACGTGGTCTATCGCATGGGCTTTGGTTCCACCCGTGCAGAAGCCCGTCAGCTGGTCTCTCACAAGGCCATTGAAGTCAATGGCAAGCCCGTGAACATTGCTTCCTACATGGTCAAGTCCGGCGATGTGGTGTCGGTGCGCGAAAAGTCCAAAAAGCAGGTTCGCATTCAGGAAGCATTGCAACTGGCCACACAAGTGGGCATGCCAGCTTGGGTTGAAGTCAATGTCGACAAGGTTGAGGGCGTGTTCAAGAAATCGCCTGACCGCGATGAGTTTGCTTCAGACGTCAACGAATCATTGATCGTTGAACTTTATTCACGTTGATGCCTTCTGGCATCGGCGCTGTTTGGTCCTGCGAAAGCTGGACCGGTTTCCAACATTCAGCCTTACCGGTGTAACGAGCCGGGGGTATTGAAAGGACCCTCATGCAAACCAACCTCCTCAAGCCCAAAAACATTCACGTTGAACCCCTGGGGCCTAACCGCGCCAAAGTTGAACTCGAGCCGTTCGAGCGTGGTTATGGACATACCCTCGGCAACGCTTTGCGCCGAGTCTTGCTGTCCTCCATGGTGGGCTATGCCGTCACCGAAGTCACCATCGCTGGCGTGGTGCACGAATACTCGAGCATCGATGGCGTTCAGGAAGATGTGGTCAACATCCTCCTCAACCTCAAGGGTGTGGTGTTCAAGCTGCACAACCGTGACGAAGTGACCCTGAGCCTGCGCAAAGACGGCGAAGGCCCGGTCACCGCAGCAGACATTCAGACCCCCCATGATGTTGAAATCATGAACCCCGACCACCTGGTGTGCACCTTGTCGCAAGGCGGCAAGATCGACATCCAGTTGAAAGTTGAAAAAGGTCGTGGATATGTGCCGGGCAACATGCGCCGTCATGCCGACGAGCCCAATAAATCCATTGGCCGCATCGTGCTCGATGCCTCTTTCTCGCCCGTGAAGCGGGTGAGCTACAGCGTCGAGAATGCGCGCGTGGAGCAGCGCACCGACCTCGATCGTCTGGTCGTTGAAATTGAAACCAATGGTGCCATCACCGCCGAAGACGCCATCCGCTCTTCAGCAAAGATTTTGGTGGAACAGTTGGCTGTGTTTGCCCAGCTCGAAGGTGGTGAACTGGCCGCTTTTGATGCACCTGCTCAGCGCAACACCCAACAGTTCGATCCCATTTTGCTTCGCCCTGTCGACGAGCTCGAACTCACCGTTCGCTCTGCCAATTGCCTCAAGGCTGAAAACATTTACTACATCGGTGACCTCATCCAGCGCACCGAGAACGAACTCCTCAAAACGCCCAACCTGGGCCGCAAGTCACTCAACGAGATCAAGGAAGTCCTTGCCTCGCGTGGCCTCACCCTGGGTGTGCGTTTGGAGAACTGGCCTCCTGCAGGCCTAGACAAGCGCTGAAGAACAAGCGCGTCCCCTGGCCGTACCTGATACGGCGGCCGGCAAAACTCAAACAGCATCGGAAGGATTCGACATGCGTCACGGACACGGTCTCAGAAAACTCAATCGCACCAGCTCTCACCGGCTGGCCATGTTGCGCAACATGATGAACTCACTCATTCATCACGAAGCCATCAAAACCACAGTGCCCAAGGCCAAGGAATTGCGCCGGGTGATCGAGCCCATGATCACGCTGGGCAAGACCCCGACCCTGGCCAACAAGCGCCTGGCCTTCAACCGTTTGCGTGACCGCGAAGCGGTCGTCAAGCTGTTTGCTGACCTTGGCCCGCGTTACCAGACCCGTCCTGGCGGCTATACCCGCATCCTCAAGATGGGTTACCGTGTGGGCGATAACGCACCCATGGCCCTCATTGAATTGGTGGATCGCCCCGAAATCTCGTCGGGTGATGCCCCTTCAGCTGAATGATCAGCTAAAATCTCACACAACAGACGCGCGATGGAGCAGTCTGGTAGCTCGTTGGGCTCATAACCCAAAGGTCGGAGGTTCAAATCCTTCTCGCGCAACCAAATCCACAACGCCCACCACCCGGTGGGCGTTGTCGTTTGAGGGCATCTCATTCATGCATCTGGCTACAGCACACAACGCAGCCCAGCGATTGACCATCAGTGTTGATGGTGACATCCAGGTCTGGCATGCCTGGGGAACATCTCGCTCAAAACCTCCACTGTTGCTGCTTCATGGCGGCAGTGGCAGCTGGACGCACTGGGTCAAAAACGTTTTGCCCCTGAGTGAAACACGCCGCGTCTGGGCATTGGATCTGCCAGGCTTTGGCGACTCTGAACTGCCCAGCGGCGCGCAAGATGTGGATGACCTGATCGAGCCCGTCAGCAAAGGCATCGCACAACTGTTTGGTGAGGAGCCTGTGGATGTGGCTGGCTTCTCGTTTGGTGGCATGCTAGCGGGTTTGATCGCGGCCTCTTACCCCAATCGCTTTTCTACGGTGCTGATCCTGGGCACACCTGGCCTGGGCTTGTTCGATGGACCGCCACCTCACATCCGGGGCTTTACCCCCGAGATGAGCGATGAGCAAAGGCAAGCCGTGCATCGGCACAACCTCAAGTCATTCATGCTGCATCATGAAGACAGCATCACTGAAGAAACCTTGCTGATCCAGTCTCTCAATGTGGCGCGCGACCGCCTCAAGCGCCGGCGCCTGGCCAGAACCGATGTGGTGGTTCAAGCCCAGCATCGATGGCAGCGGCCAGTTCACTTCGCATTTGGTGCAAACGATGCCATGTACCCCGATCGCTTGCACCGCATCGAGCCACTGTTTTCACCACAACGGCTCAGCAGCTTCACCTTGATTCCTGATGCCGGGCATTGGACTATGTACGAGAGACCACAGAGCACCATCGAGTGGATGGTGTGTAAACTGGGCTGATGCTGTTTCGATTCAAATCCAAAGCCACCGGTGACCTGATCATGCTCGAACCGCACGGGCGGCGCATCTTGCAAGCCATGGGCAAAGACGTACAAGCTCAGGGCATCATCCAGGTGAGTGACATGTCGCGCTGCATCGAAGCCATTGAACGCGACATTGCCAAAGAGGCCGAGCAAGCCCAGCATCGCAAAGCCCCAACTCAGGCGACTTCAGGCGAAGAAGCGGCTGACAAGGACGATGCAACTCAGGCGGTGTCGTTCAAGCACCGTGCCTTGCCCATGCTCGACATGCTGCGTCAATGCCTCAAGGCCGAAGTCCCCATCGTCTGGGGCGTTTGAAGCCTTGGCGATAGAACGCCTTGGCGATTGAGGTTCCTCAGGCCAGCAAGGCATTGACCCGCTTGACATAAGCCGCGGGATCCTCGGGCAATCCGCCCTCAGACAGCAAGGCCTGATCAAAGAGGATGTGAGCCAAGTCTTCAAAGTGGCCTGCATCGCCAGACTGCAAACGCTTCACCAAGGCATGTGAAGGATTGATCTCCAACACAGGCTTCACATCCGGCGCTTTCTGACCTGCTTGCTTGAGCAAGCGTGACAACTGCAAGGACATCTCGCCATCGCGCACGACCAGGCAGGCCGGTGAATCGACCAATCGGCTGGAGACAGTGACATCCTGGGCTTTGTCCTTCAAGGCGCTTTTGAGTTTGTCGAGGGTCGGTTTGAAGTCTTCGGCAGCCTGCTCGACAGCCTTTTTCTCCGCATCGTCTTGCAACTCACCCAGATCAACCGCGCCTTTGGCCACCGACTGCAAGGGGGTGCCATCAAACTCATGGAGATGACCCAAGGCCCATTCGTCCACCCGGTCGGTCATGAGCAACACCTCAATGCCCTTTTTGCGGAAGACCTCCAACTGCGGACTGTTCTTGGCTGCAGACAAGGTGTCTGCCGTCAGGTAATAAATGGCCTTTTGCTCAGGCTTCATGCGTGACTTGTACTGCGCAAAAGACACCTCGATGGCATCGGATTGGGTGCTGGCAAAGCGCAGCAGCTTGGCGATCTTGTCACGGTTGGCAAAGTCTTCGCCCAGGCCTTCCTTGAGGACAGCGCCAAACTCGGCATAGAAGGTGGTGTACTTGCCAGCCTGGGCTTTGTCGTCATCGCTGGCATCGTCAGCTGCCTCGTTGTGCTGGGCCAAATCTTCGAGCATGGACAACACGCGGCGGGTGTTGCCATCGCGGATGGCGCGCACGTCCTTGCTCTCTTGTAACAACTCTCGACTCACGTTCAGGGGCAAGTCAGCCGAATCCACCACACCTTTGATAAAACGCAGGTAGCTGGGCATGAGCGATTCGGCCTCATCCATGATGAAGACGCGCTTGACATACAACTTGATGCCTGCGCTGCGCTCACGGTTCCACAGATCAAAGGGCGCCTTTTGGGGGAGGTAGAGCAACTGCGTGTATTCGGTGCTGCCTTCAACACGGTTGTGACTCCAGGCCAAGGGGTCTTCAGCATCAAAAGAAAGGGACTTGTAAAACGCCTTGTATTCATCCGGGGACACATCTTTTTTGGCGCGAGCCCACAAGGCATTGGCCTTGTTGATGGTTTCCCATTCGTCAGTGGTGACCATCTCGCCGGGCTGGTTGTCTTTGCCCTCTTGCCACTCCTCCTTGAGCATTTGGATGGGCAAGGAAATGTGATCGGAGTACTTGTTGACGATGGACTTGACCTTCCAGGCATTGAGGTAGGCCTCGGCGTCCTCGCGCAGGTGCAGGATCACGCGCGTGCCCCGCGTGGGCATGTGAATGGCTTCGGTCTCAAATTCGCCAGTGCCCGCGCTGCGCCATTGCACCCCTTGCTCGGGCGGCAAGCCAGCGCGACGGCTTTGAACCGTGATGCGGTCGGCAACGATGAAGCCGGAATAAAAGCCCACACCGAATTGACCAATGAGTGAGCCCTGGGATTGAGCATCAGCCGATTGCTCGGTGCTGAGGCGGGAGACAAAGTCGCGGGTGCCGCTTTTGGCGATGGTGCCCAGGTGATCAATGGCTTCTTGCTGGCTCATGCCAATGCCGTTGTCTTCGATGGTGAGCGTGCGGGCTTTGGCGTCCAGATGCAGGCGGATGCGCAAGTCGGGCTGGTCTTCCCACAGACTGGACTGATTGAGGGCTTCGTAGCGGAGCTTGTCACAGGCATCCGATGCATTGGAGACCAATTCCCGCAAAAAGATTTCGGGGTTGGAGTACAGCGAATGGGTGACCAGGTGCAGCAGTTGGGCCACTTCGGCCTGAAAGACGTGTTGTTGAGCGCTCATGACAGGGTGAAGTTATCAAAAGAAGAAAGCAGTTAATTGGGGGTGGAGCCGGGCATTTCAAGAGAGGCACTGGCGCATTTAGAAGCGCTCGGTGGGTCCCAGGAATCGCCATTGCCCAACGGGCAGTTGACCCAGGCGCACCTGGCCAATGCGAACGCGCTTGAGCCCCACCACATCCAGCCCCACCAATTCACACATACGCCGGATTTGACGTTTCTTGCCCTCGGTGAGGATGAACCTCAACTGTTCCGGGTTTTGCCAGCTCACCTGGGCTGGGCGCAAGGCTTGGCCATCCAGTGACAACCCATGGTTGAGCAAAGCCAACTTTGCTGGGGCAAAGGCCGCTTGCACATCGCGCTCAAGGGCGCCCATGCGCACGCGCACCAGGTATTCCTTTTCGATGTCGCTGTGCTCGCCAATGAGCTGCCGGGCGATGCGGCCATCCTGGGTCAGCACCAACAGCCCCACCGAGTCGATGTCCAGCCGCCCAGCAGGGGCCAAGCCACGGTGGATGGCGGGGCTGAAGCGCTGGGGGCTGCGGTCATCGCGCCAGCGCGTGTGCGATTGCACCAGGCTGGCCGCTGGGGGATGCCCTGACTCGGCCTGGCCACTCACCAGCCCCACGGGTTTGTTCAACAAAATGGTGGCGAGCTGCTTTTGCTGCCCCTTGGCCGCAGGGCTCACCGTGATGCGATCGCTGGGTGTGACTTGCATGCCCATTTCGGCGCGCTGGCCATTGACCTGAACCCAGCCCTGGGCAATCCAGTCATCGGCCTCGCGCCGCGAGCACAAGCCCAGCTCGGCCATGCGTTTATTCAGGCGCAAGTGATCGGGCAAATGTTCAGACATGGGGCAATGCTAACGTCAGGTTGACGTGCGCAATGCCTGAAGATCCAGCACCCGCAAGCCGCCGTACTCCACCCGGATCAGCCCCTGGTCTTGCAAGCGCTGCAAAGCCATGTTCACCCGCTGTCTGGACAACCCCACCAGATAAGACAACTCCTGCTGGGTGATGTGCAGCATCTCGCCCACACCCGGAAACATGATGGGATTGAACAGGGCCGCCAGGCTGCGCGCCACGCGCACATCGGGGTTGGTCATCCGGTCAATCTCACGTGCGGCGATGAATTGGCCCAGTCGCTCATTGAGCTGCGCCATGATGAATTGATTGAACGCCAGGGAATGCTCCAGCAACTGGTGAAAGGTGGCCATGGGCAAACCGGCCACCACGCTCTTGCGCAAGGCCTGCACGTTGTAGCGATAGGGCTCGCGCTTGATCACAGTGCCTTCGCCAAACCAGCCCCCCGGTGAAATTCCGGTGAAGGTGATGCTCATGCCGTTGGGGCTGTCTGTGCTCATCTTGAGCAAGCCCTCGATCACACCAAACCAGTAGGTGGGCGAATGGCCGATGCGGCAAATGTGATCACCCGGCAGGGCTTGAGACACCACCAGAGCCTCGCTGGCCAAGTCGCGATCCGCTGTCAGCAGGCGGTTGAGCCAGGGAATGTGTGCCAATTCCTCGGGAGTGGGTTCGCGGCGACGCTGATGGAGGTTGGAAGAGGTCGGCATGGACATTGAACTGGATCAAACCGGGGAGAAACCATCTCTAGGGACTTCCCTAGATTGTCGTCGTAAAGACAAAAAAATGTCAAAGTAGGTCCTACCATTTTCCAAATTGATAGCCCATACAGGAAGGACTTCTTTCCATGGAGACGACGTTTCCCCGCTTGCTGCGCCAACACGCCAACGAGCGCCCCATGGCTGCTGCCATGCGCGAAAAAGAATACGGCATCTGGCAGACCTTGACCTGGGCTGAGATGCAGCACCTCGCCGCCGAGGTGGCGGCAGGCCTTCACCGGGCAGGCCTGGGCAAAGGCATGCATGTGGTCATCGTGGGCTCCAACCGTCCACGCCTCTATGCCGCCTCGCTGGGTGTGCAGACCCTGGGTGCGGTGCCCGTTCCCCTCTACCAGGACGCAGTGGCCACCGAGTACGCATTCCCCATCAACAATGCCGATGTGCGCTTTGCCATCGTGGAAGACCAGGAACAGGTCGACAAGATGCTGGAGTTGCGCGAGCAATGCCCTCAACTGGCTCACATTTACTACGACGACCCCCGAGGCTTGCGCAATTACAAGGAGCCGGGTCTGGAGTCGCTCGACCAGCTCATGACCACGGGTGCAGAGCTCGTCAAATCCCACCCTGGCTTTTTCGATCAGCAGGTCGATGCCACCCAGCCCGACGATGTGGCGGCCATGTTCTTCACCTCGGGCACGACAGGCAATCCCAAGGGTGTGGTCCACACCCATCGCAGCTTGCTGGACCGCTCCAAGGCCGGAGCTGATTTTGACCGCCTCACCTCAGCCGAGGAGGTATTGGCCTATTTGCCCCCCGCCTGGGTTGGGCAAAACATCTTCAGCTATGCCCAGTGGCTGTGCTGCGGCTATGTGGTCAATTGCCCTGAGTCTGCCGCCACGGTGTCCATCGATCTCAAAGAAGTGGGACCCACTTATTACTTTGCCCCGCCGCGCGTGTTCGAGGGCATGCTCACCAGTGTGATGATCCGCATGGAAGATGCGGGCGCAATCAAGCGCAGCATGTTCAAGTCCTTCATGGATGTGGCGCGCCGAGTTGGGCCACAAATCATGGACGGCAAGTCGGTTGGCCTCCTCGACCGACTGCTCTACACCCTGGGTGACTGGATGGTGTACGGTCCTTTGCGCAACAACCTCGGGATCTCCAGGGTGCGCGTGGCCTACACGGCGGGCGAGGCCATTGGCCCCGACCTCTTCACCTTCTACCGCTCCATTGGGGTGAACCTCAAGCAGCTGTATGGCTCCACCGAAACGGCCGTGTTCGTGTGCCTGCAACCCGACCACGAGGTGCATGCCGACACCGTGGGCGTGCCGTGTGCCGGCGTTGAAATCCGCGTGGACGACAACGGTGAGATCATGGTTCGCTCCAGCGGCTTGCTCAAGGAGTACTACAAGAACCCCCAAGCCACTGCCGAGGTGCTCACCTCAGATGGCTGGTATCACACCAGCGATGCGGGCTTCATCGATTCGCATGGCCACCTCAAGATCATCGACCGCGTCAAGGACGTGGGGCGCATCAAAGGCGGCGTTCATGATGGCGCCATGTTTGCCCCCAAGTACGTGGAGAACAAACTCAAGTTTTTCCCGCACATCAAGGAGGCAGTGGCCTATGGCGATCAGCGCGACCGCGTGTGCGTGATGATCAACATTGACTTTGATGCCGTGGGCAACTGGGCTGAGCGTCAAAACATCCCTTATGCCGGTTACACCGACCTGGCGCAAAAACCCGAGGTCTACGACCTCATCCAGTCTTGCGTGGAACAGGTCAATGCCGATTTGGCTCAGGACAATCTGCTCGCGGGCAGCCAGATCAACCGCTACTTGGTGCTGCACAAAGAACTTGATGCCGATGACGGCGAATTGACCCGCACCAACAAGGTTCGCCGAGGCTTCATCGCCGAGAAATACCAGGTTCTGGTCGATGCCCTGTATGACGGCAAGAGCGAGCAATTCATTGAAACCGTGGTGAAGTTCGAGGATGGCCGAACTGGCAGCGTGAGCGCGACGCTCAAGTTGCGTGATGCCAAGACCTATGCACCCGTGGGGAAAGCGGCATGAGCAAAAAAATCGGAGACGTCATCCTGGACGTCAACAACATCAGTTTGCGGTTTGGTGGTGTCAAAGCCCTGACCGACATTTCCTTCAATGTGCGCGAGCACGAGATCCGCGCCATCATTGGCCCCAATGGTGCCGGCAAGAGCTCCATGCTCAATTGCATCAACGGTGTGTATACCCCGCAAGAAGGCACGGTCACTTTCCGTGGTCAGACCTTCCACCACCTTGAGCCCTATGAGGTGGCCGCCATGGGCATTGCGCGCACTTTCCAGAACCTGGCCTTGTTCAAGGGCATGAGTGTGCTTGACAACATCATGACGGGGCGCAATTTGCGCATCAAGAGCAACCTGCTCATGCAGGCCTTGCGCATTGGCCCGGCCGAGCGCGAAGAAATTGCTCATCGCGAGCACGTTGAACGCATCATCGACTTCCTTGAAATTCAGGCATTCAGAAAAACCCCCGTTGGCCAATTGCCCTATGGCTTGCAAAAGCGCGTGGACTTGGGTCGCGCCTTGGCGCTGGAGCCCCAGGTGTTGCTGCTCGATGAACCCATGGCCGGCATGAACGTCGAAGAGAAGCAGGACATGTGCCGCTTCATTTTGGATGTCAACGACGAATTTGGAACCACCGTGGTGCTGATCGAGCACGACATGGGTGTGGTGATGGACATCTCTGACCGAGTGGTGGTGCTGGACTACGGTAAGAAGATTGGCGACGGTTCACCCGACGAAGTGCGCAACAACGAAGAAGTGATTCGCGCCTACCTGGGCACCTCACACTGAAAGACAAACAGGAATAGAGCATGGCATTTTTTCTTGAAACCTTATTTGGCGGCCTCATGGCCGGCATGTTGTACTCGTTGGTTGCCTTGGGTTTTGTGTTGATCTTCAAGGCCTCGGGGGTGTTCAACTTTGCGCAGGGTGCCATGGTGCTATTTGCCGCCTTGGCCATGGCCAGGCTTTCGGAATGGATACCCGGGTGGTTCGGCATTTCAGACCCATTCCTCGCCAATGCATTGGCCTTTATTGCCTCGGGTGCGATCATGTTTGTGATGGCTTGGCTGGTGGAGTTCCTGGTGCTTAGGCACCTTGTGAATCAAGAGGGTGCTACTTTGCTCATGGCCACCTTGGGCATCACGTACTTCATGGAAGGCTTGGGGCAAACCATCTTTGGCAGTGACATCTACAAGATCGACATCGGGATGCCAAAAGACCCCATTTTTGTTTTGGACGGCGTATTTGAGGGGGGTGTTTTGCTCAACAAAGAAGACTTGATCGCGGCCGGTATAGCGGCCTTGTTGGTTGTTTGTTTGAGCTTGTTCTTCCAAAAAACCGGGACCGGCCGAGCCCTGCGTGCTGTGGCTGATGACCACCAGGCGGCGCAATCCATTGGCATTCCTCTCAATCGCATTTGGGTCATCGTGTGGTGTGTAGCAGGTGTTGTGGCTTTGGTAGCCGGCATGATCTGGGGCTCCAAGCTGGGGGTTCAGTTCTCATTGGCGACGGTGGCTTTGCGCGCCTTACCCGTCATCATTCTGGGCGGCTTGACTTCTGTGCCTGGTGCCATCATTGGCGGCCTCATCATCGGTGTGGGTGAAAAGTTGTCTGAGGTGTACATCGGTCCGATGGTGGGCGGGGGCATCGAGATCTGGTTTGCCTACGTCCTCGCTCTGGTGTTCCTATTGTTTCGCCCCCAGGGTTTGTTCGGCGAAAAAATCATTGATCGCGTTTAAGAGGCCCATCCATGTTCTATAGAGAAAACGGTCAGTTCAAAACCACTTACCAAGCCGATCAGCAGATTTTCCCAATCGCTCAAGACAAATGGGGTGTCTTGCTCATCATTGCCTTTGCTTTTGTCGGCGTTCCATTTCTGGTGGATGAATACCTCTTTCGGGCCATCTTGATTCCCTTTGTCATCCTTTCTTTGGCTGCTTTGGGGGTCAACATCCTGGTTGGTTACTGCGGACAAATTTCATTGGGCTCGGGCGCTTTCATGGCTGTGGGTGCGTACATGGCGTACAACGCTTATGTGAGAGTTGAAGGCATGCCGTTGATTGCCGCGTTGTTGTGTGGTGGGTTGAGTGCCACCTTGGTGGGCATCTTTTTTGGCATCCCCAGCTTGCGCGTCAAAGGCCTTTATTTGGCTGTGGCCACGCTGGCCGCCCAGTTCTTCTGTGATTGGGCTTTTCTTCGAATCAGCTGGTTCACCAACAACAGTTCCTCAGGCTCAGTGTCGGTGGCCAACCTGGAATTGATGGGGTGGCAAATCGACACTCCCCTCAATAAGTACCTCTTTTGCTTGTCCATGTTGGTGGTGTTCGGCGTGTTGGCAAAAAACATGGTTCGTAGTGCCATCGGCCGCGAGTGGATGGCCATTCGTGACATGGACGTGGCCGCAGCTGTGATTGGTATTCGACCGATGTACGCCAAGCTCAGTGCATTTGCGGTGAGCTCCTTCATTGTGGGTGTCGCGGGGGCCATGTGGGGATTCATCCATTTGGGCTCATGGGAGCCTGCCGCTTTTTCAGTAGATCGTTCATTCCAACTGCTGTTCATGGTCATCATTGGCGGCATGGGCTCCATCATGGGCAGCTTTTTTGGTGCGGCTTTCATCGTGGTGCTGCCCATCTTTTTGAATCAATTCTTGCCGGTCTTTGGTGCCGCGGTAGGTGTCGAAATTTCAACTGCGGGCATCGCACACGCAGAGTTCATGATTTTTGGCGCTTTGATCGTCTGGTTCTTGATCGTTGAACCTCACGGGCTCGCCAAACTTTGGTCTATTGGCAAGCAAAAGCTTCGCCTCTGGCCTTTCCCACACTGACAACACCATGATTCAAGTGCGTGTTTAAAGTTTGATTTCCCCTGCTTCAACCCATCTTTAAAGGAGACAACCATGAAGCTACGTCAACTTGCTCTTGCGGCCACGCTTGCAGCGTCAGCCCTGACCGGCGCGCTGGTGAGCACCAGTGCCTTGGCTCAGGCCAAGGAGCAATTTTTTCCTGTTCTTGTCTATCGCACAGGCGCTTACGCTCCCAACGGCATTCCCTTTGCAAATGGGTATGTGGATTATTTGAAATTGGTCAATGCCCGGGGCGGGATTAACGGCGTCAAGATCAGTTTTGAAGAGTGCGAAACGGCCTATGCCACAGACCGTGGTGTCGAGTGCTATGAGCGACTCAAGGGCAAAAACGGTGGTGCAACGGTGTTCCAGCCTTTGTCAACGGGCATCACTTTTGCGCTGACCGAAAAAGCGCCTGGTGACAAGATTCCGTTGGTGACGGCTGGCTATGGCCGCAGTGAGTCCCAGGACGGAGGCGTTTTCAAATGGAACTTTCCTTTGGCTGGCACCTACTGGGTGGCTGCGGATGTGCTGATCCAGCACATTGCCAATAAAGAAGGCGGCATGGACAAGCTCAAAGGCAAGCACATTGCGTTGGTCTATCACGACAGCCCCTTCGGTAAAGAGCCCATCCCTCTCTTGCAAGAGCGTGCAGCCATGCACGGCTTCAAGCTCAGCTTGTTGCCTGTGACTCACCCTGGTGTTGAGCAGAAGGCCACCTGGTTGCAAATCCGTCAAAACCGCCCTGATTACGTTCTGAATTGGGGGTGGGGTGTCATGAACTCTACTGCTCTGAAAGAAGCACAGGCCACGGGCTATCCGCGCGAGAAGATGTACGGTGTTTGGTGGGCAGGTGCTGAACCCGATGTCAAAGACGTCGGTCAGGGTGCCAAGGGGTATCACGCCATCATGATGCAGCATGGAACAGAGAAAAACGCTGAAGTCATCAAAGAAACCCTGACCAAGGTCCATGGCAAAGGTCAAGGGACAGGCCCGAAGGAAGAAGTCGGTGATGTGCTGTACATGCGCGGCATGATGAGCGCCATGATGGCGGTTGAGGGTGTCCGTGCTGCACAAGAGCGCTTTGGTAAGGGCAAGGTCATGACGGGCGAACAGACTCGCTGGGGTCTTGAAAACCTGAACCTGACTCAGGCCAAGCTCGATTCGCTGGGCTTCAAAGGCGTGATGCGTCCCATCTCGACGAGCTGCCAAGATCACATGGGTGCGGCATGGGCGCGAGTGCACACCTGGGATGGTGCCAAGTTCACATGGTCTTCTGACTGGATGCAAGCAGATGAATCCATCATCAAACCGATGGTGAAGGCGGCTGCCGACAAGTACGCGGCAGAGAAGAAACTCACCCGCCGTACCCCGGCGGACTGCCAGTCCTGATGCCATGCAGGGTGTCTGGCATGACCTGACGCCCTGCTGGATGACTCGCCTCGGTGGCTTGCCTCAAGCCGCCAGGCGAAAGGGGCTCGTGATCCATGTGCCCCTTTCGCTTGGTTACACACGTCAAGGTTCAGCATGAACAGCAACAACATCGTTCTCAACGTCAACGGCATTGAAGTCATCTACAACCATGTGATCTTGGTGCTCAAGGGCGTTTCGCTCAAAGTCCCAGAAGGGGGCATCGTGGCCATCCTGGGTGGTAATGGCGCAGGCAAGACCACGACCTTGCGCGCCATCTCCAACCTCCTCAAAGGTGAGCGCGGCGAGGTCACCAAGGGCAGCATCGAGCTGCGCGGTGAGCGCATTGAAAACCTCTCGCCGGCCGACCTGGTTCAGCGCGGAGTGGTTCAGGTGATGGAGGGGCGGCACTGCTTTGCTCACCTCACCATTGAAGAAAACCTGCTCACGGGTGCCTACACCCGCAAGGACAAGGGCGAGATCAGCGCCAACCTTGAAAAGGTCTATAACTATTTCCCGCGCCTGAAGACTCGCCGCACCTCCCAGGCTGCCTACACCTCCGGGGGGGAACAGCAAATGTGTGCGATTGGCCGCGCCATCATGTCCAACCCCAGCATGGTGTTGCTGGATGAGCCTTCCATGGGCTTGGCGCCTCAAATCGTGGAAGAGGTGTTCAACATCGTCAAAGACCTCAACTCCAAGGAAAAGGTCACCTTTTTGCTGGCCGAGCAAAACACCAACATGGCCCTGCGGTATTCGGATTACGGCTACATCATGGAGTCAGGCCGCATCGTGATGGACGGAGCTTCAAAGGAACTGGCCAACAACGAGGACGTGAAAGAGTTTTACCTGGGTGTGGGCGGTGGTGAGCGCAAGAGCTTCAAGGACGTCAAGAGTTACAAACGTCGCAAGCGCTGGTTGGCCTGATTTCTTTTACTTGATTTTGTTGATGGGGTGCGCGGATGGACCGCAAGCCTCCGGGAGAGCACATGAGCCCTTTTCTTGATTCACTGGAAACCCGTTCCCCCCAAACGCGCGAGCAAGCCCTCATGGCGGCCTTGCGCGAACAGATTGCACATGCCCAGCAAAGCACGGGTGCCTATGCCAGCATCCTCAACGATGTCCAGCCCAATCAGGTTCAAAGCCGGGCTGACTTGGCTCGCTTGCCGGTCACGCGCAAATACGAATTGCTCGAACGTCAGCAGGCGGCGCGGTCCTTCACGGGTGCTGCCCGTGACCCCTTTGGCGGCTTTGCCGCACTGGTGCGTGGCAAAGGCATGGGACGGGTGTTCTCATCGCCTGGACCGATCTATGAGCCCGAAGGCCGGCGTGCCGATTACTGGCGTGCTGCGCGAGCCCTCTATGCTGCTGGCTTTCGCGAGGGTGATCTGGTGCACAACGCCTTTAGCTATCACATGACACCGGGCGCATTCATTCTGGAATCGGGCGCCATGGCCATTGGTTGTACGGTGTTCCCAGCAGGCGTGGGTCAGACCGAGCAGCAATTGCAGGCCATCGCCGATTTGCAGCCCAATGCCTATGTGGGCACGCCCAGCTTTTTGCGCATCTTGGTGGAGAAAGCTGCAGAGGCTGGACAAACGCTGAGCATCACCAAAGCCATGGTGAGTGGCGAGGCCTGTCCACCCAGCCTCACGGCCTGGTTTGCAGAAAAAGGCATTGCCGCCTACCAATGTTTTGCCACGGCGGATTTGGGCCTCATTGCTTATGAAACCGAGGCTCGTCAAGGTCTGGTGGTGGATGAGGGCGTGATCGTGGAAGTGGTCAGACCGGGCACAGGCGACCCCGTGGCCGATGGCGAAGTGGGCGAACTGGTGGTGACCACGCTCAACCCGGACTACCCCCTGATCCGCTTTGGCACAGGTGATATGACGGCGGTGCTGGCAGGCGCATGTCCCACGGGCAGGACCAATCAGCGCATCAAGGGCTGGATGGGGCGAGCAGACCAGACCACCAAGATCAAAGGCATGTTCGTGCACCCCGGTCAAATTGCCGAAGTGCTCAAGCGCCACCCTGAGGCCAACAAGGCTCGCCTGGTGGTGAGCGGCGAAATGGCCAACGACCACATGACCTTCAAGGTGGAAGCCACCACGTCAAGCGATGCACTCATCAAGGCATTGGGCGAGAGCCTGCGCGAAGTGACCAAATTGCGCGGCGATGTGGAAGTTGTCGCTGTGGGCAGTCTGCCCAATGACGGTAAAGTCATCGAGGATGCACGAAGCTACAAGTGAGCGATGGGGTGATTGCAGCCCAGACGCATGCCGGTGTCGATGTCTTCAGGGGAGGCCAAGCCTTCGGCCAGCACAAAGAAGGCTTCGTTGATCATGGGCACCAGAATGCGATTAACCACAAAGCCCGGCGCATTACGTACGGTGATGGGGGACTTACCCAGTCGTTGAGCCAGATCCTGGACAGCAGCGTGGGCTTCATCGGAGGTTTGTAGCCCGCGGATGATCTCGACCAGCGCCATGACCGGCACGGGGTTGAAAAAATGCATGCCGATGAATCGGCCTGGATGAGACACCACCGCCGCGAGTTGCGTGATGGAGATGGAAGAGGTGTTGGACGCAATCAGCGTCGTGGGAGACACCAAGCCATCGAGTTGTTGCAGGATCTTGATCTTGAGGGCATGGTTTTCAGTGGCCGCTTCGATCACCAAATCCACCTTGGACAAGTCCTGGTAGTTGGTGCTGCCGTGAACATGCGAAAGCGCCTTGGCTTTGTCGACATCGGTCATGGCCTCTTTCTTGATAAGGCGGTCCAGGCTGCTGGCAATGGTGGCCAAGCCTTTGTCGACGGCAGCTTGCTGGATGTCCACCATCACGACCGAAATGCCCTTGACCGCACACGCTTGTGCAATGCCATTGCCCATGGTTCCGGCGCCAATGACGCCCACGCGTTGAATGTTCATGTTTGAGTCCTCAAAAATACCTATGTGCCAATGCTACCTGCCGGCTTGCCGCATCCCTGCGGTCATTGACCACCTGGTGACCTTGCGTACCCGCCCCCATCATTGCCTAAACCGCTTGCGGGTAAGGTGAAGGGCCAAAAGCCATGCGCCACTTGCAGTGAGCAGCAACACCCCTAAATGCAGCCATGGCTGAGAAGGCCATTGGTCGAAAAACAAAGGCCGCACCAAAGCCACCACATGAGACAGCGGCAGCACTTGACCCAAGATCTGGACCCAGGCGGGGAATTGATCCACTGGAAAGAAGACGCCACTGAGGAACATCATGGGTGTGAGGCACAAGGTGAAATAGAAGGTGAAGAAGTCATAGCCCTTGGCGATGGCATTGAAGATCAGAGCGATGCAGCTGAAGGTGATGCCAGCCAGCCACAGCATGGGCCACGCGAGCAGCACCTTGGGCGTGGTGACAATGCCCAGTGCGGTCATGATCAACAAGATGGCCGTCACCGAGAACAGGGATTTGAAAGAAGCCCAAAGCATCTCAGCCAGCACCACATCGCGCAAGGTCACGGGCGTGTTGAGGATGCTGTCCCAAGTCTTTTGCACATGCATGCGAGAAAAGGCTGAGTACAAGGCCTCGAAAGTGGCGGCATTCATGGCACTCATGCACACCGACCCGCTGGCCAGAAACACCAGGTAAGGCACCGCCTGGCCTTGCACATTCACTGTGCCCACCAAGGTGCCCATGCCGTAGCCAAATGCCACCAGCCAGATCAGGGGTTCGGCAATGTTGCCCACCAGGCTGGGGATGGCCAGCTTGCGCCACACGAGGAGGTTGCGCAAAAAAACGGGCCAAAACGCAAAACGCATATGAGGATGAGACATCATGCGCCCTCTCGAATGTGGCGCCCAGTGAGCTTGAGGAACAAGTCCTCCAGATTCGCTGGGCGGTGCAAGCTGTGCAGCTCTGGATGGGCCATCAAAGCCTGAAGCAAAGGCTGCGCTTGGCGGGTATAGAAGAAGACGGTTTCGCCACTGATTTCCACGCGATCGGCCAAGGGCTTGAGATCAGCGCCCAGTCGCCCTTGAACCAGGGACACCGAATCCTGGCCAAACAATTCCACCACCTCAGGCTCCAGGTGCGTTCGGATCAATTCGCGAGGCGTGCCTTGGGCGATGACGCATCCGTGATCGAGCACCAGTAGGCGATCACACAGCCGCTCGGCCTCATCCATGAAATGGGTGGTGAGCAAAATGGATTTACCTTGCTGCAAGAGTTGCTGCAAGCGCTCCCACATGAGATGTCTGGCCTGAGGATCAAGACCTGTGGTGGGTTCGTCAAGCAGCAGCAAGGCTGGGTCGTTGATGAGGGCGCGAGCAAGACTCAGGCGGCGCTTCATCCCGCCTGATAAATCGCCTGGCTTGGCTTTGGCCTTGTGCGTGAGGGCGGCAAATTCCAGGCCTTTGGGAATGCGTTCATTCAGGACGGCGCTGGATAAACCAAAGTAGCGCCCATAGACGCGCAGGTTTTCTTCGCAGGTGAAATCGGGATCTAGGCTGTCGAACTGGCTCACCACGCCCAGCTTGGCCTTGATTTGACCGGAGTCTTGCGGCATGCGATGGCCAAATGCCTCCACATGGCCGGAGTCGGGGGAGATCAACCCCAGCAGCATGCGTAAGGTGGTGGTTTTGCCTGCGCCATTGGGGCCAATGATGCCCAGGCATTCACCAGCGTCGATGTGAAAGCTCACACGGTCGACCACCTTGTTGTCGCCAAATTGTTTGCTGAGCTCATGACACTGCAAATGGATGTTGCTCATTGAAAGGCCACCTCGGCAAAGCTGCGCAATTTGCGACTGTGGAGTTGACGCGCGCCCATGGTGCGCAAACGCTCGATGGCCTGCAAGCCGATTCGAAGGTGCTGGTCCACCCGCTCGCGATAAAAGTGATTGGCCATGCCGGGCAGTTTGATCTCGCCATGCAAGGGCTTGTCTGACACGCACAGCAGGGTGCCGTAGGGCACACGAAAGCGAAAGCCGTTGGCGGCGATGGTGGCGCTTTCCATGTCAAGCGCCACAGCGCGGCTTTGACTGAAGCGCCGCTGAGGTTGATTGTTGGGCAGCAATTCCCAATTGCGGTTGTCGGTGGAGGCGACGGTGCCTGTGCGCATGATGCGCTTGAGCTCTGTACCCGAAGCACCAGTGACATCGGCCACCGCTTGCTCGAGTGCAGTTTGAATTTCCGCCAATGCGGGAATGGGTACCCACAAAGGAAGCTCCTCGTCGAGCACGTGGTCTTCGCGCACGTAGGCGTGAGCCAGTACGTAGTCACCCAATTGTTGAGTCTGACGCAGGCCGGCACAGTGACCCAACATCATCCAGGCATGAGGCCGCAGGACGGCAATGTGGTCGGTGATGTTTTTGGCGTTCGCTGGTCCTACGCCAATGTTCACCAGGGTGATGCCTGAGCCGTCTTCGCGGACCAGGTGATAGGCCGGCATTTGGGGTAACCGGGCAGGGCTGCTGCCCTGACCCCAGCGGTTGGGGTCCGTGCCGACGCGTGGGGTGACCACATGGCCTGGTTCAATGAAGGCGATGTCCAGACCGTTAGGGTCTTGCATGGCTTGGCGACCCAGGCGGACGAATTCGTCCACATAAAAACCGTAGTTGGTGAAGAGCACGTAATGCTGGAAGCATTCTGGACGCGTGCCACTGTAGTGACGAAGGCGTTGCAACGAATAGTCGATGCGCGCCGCTGTGAACAAAGACAAGGGCAGGGCTTCACCGGGCGCAGGTTCCCAGGTTCCATTGGCGATGCCGTCGTCCATGGTGGTGAGGTCGGGCAGATCGAACAGATTCCTCATCTGAGCTCGACGATCAGAACTGAGTTGTCCCTCAAAGTGCTCGTCGTCGGCAAACGAAAAATGAACCGGGATGGGTTTGTTGCTCCAACCCACCTCGAGTGCACCCCCATGGTTGGCCAGCAACAACTGGAACTGGGCGAGAAGGTAGTCGTGAAACAGGTCGGGACGAGTGAGGGTGGTTTCATAACGGCCAGGCTCCGCCACAAAGCCGAAACTCAGCCGTGAGGTGATCTGGGGGCTGCTTTGGGTTTGGATGCGCACAAAGGGATAGAAGGCGCGAACCCGTCTGGGAAGGTTTTCACCCTCTGTGAAGCGGCGCATGCGGTCGCGAAGGTGATCGACCGAGGCTTGGTAGAGGCTGCTGGCATGGGCCAGGGCTTCGGTGGCCTCTTGGAACGAGCGGGGGGGGATGAAGTCGGGCGTGTCCATGAGGGTGGCATTGTGCCTTTCCCGGATGACAAAAGGACTGGTTTTGGCAGCCAGGGGCCATGGTTGGATGGGCTATACTTTGCGTCTAGTGGCCCGGTAGCTCAGTCGGTAGAGCAGAGGATTGAAAATCCTTGTGTCGGTGGTTCGATTCCGCCCCAGGCCACCAATTCCAAAGCCTAACTGTTGTCAGTTGGGCTTTTTTGTTTTGGCGTAAGCTTTGAGGCTTAAGGCGCCTTTTGAGAATCAGTCCGTTTTGCATTTTTCACACGCCAAGTGTAGATCTGAGTCCCTCAACTCCCATTGGGGCCCTACGTACAGCGGCGCCAACTGTGTTTGGTGGCGCCGCGCTCTTGGCAAGTCTTTCAACTGCTACGCGTGAGGCCTCGTCCGGGTCGAAGATGTCAGAAAGCCCAAAGGCTACCCTCGCACACTGAACGAGAGCCTTGTGTCGCAGCATCCTCCTCGGATGAGTGAACCAGGCTTGGCTGAGCCCGCGGACCTCGCTCAGGTACTCGCGCACTGTTGTCGGCACTCGCCTATCCCATCGGTGGATGGTGCACTCGATCCAAATGGGGAGGCCGTCTTCCATCGCGTGAGATTCTTTGAAGCGCACCCCTGCGAACTGTTGGTGCGTGTTCAAGATGC
>RGCL01000002.1 GCA_009919175.1 Betaproteobacteria bacterium | reverse complement strand
GTGGTCTACGGCGCCATCCACTTTGCGATGGGCTTGCGCATGGACCAGGAGGAGGAATTTGAAGGCGCAGACCTGAGCATTCACAAGATTTCGTCCTCGCCAGACCGCGAAGTGAGCTGGTAACCCCAAAAAAAAGATGAAATACCGTGTAAACACGGGGCTTGACAGGCCGGGTCTGATCAATAATTATGCAACTTGCGCCATGTTCGGCGCAGGTGGGTGATCGGACGATTTCTGCTAGGTGGCGTGCAAGACTGAGGGCTGCCCTGGAACTCCATCGCTGTTTTCTTGTCTCTTTTGGAGTTCCCTCAATGGGTAACAAACTGTACGTGGGCAACCTGCCCTATTCTGTTCGCGACGGCGATCTCAACCAGGCTTTCTCTTCCTATGGCTCTGTCACCAGCGCCAAAGTCATGATGGAGCGTGATACCGGCCGGTCCAAAGGTTTTGGATTTGTCGAAATGGCATCGGATGCCGAAGCACAGGCGGCCATTACCGGTATGCATGGCAAAGACATGGGTGGTCGCAACCTCGTGGTCAACGAGGCTCGCCCCCTGGAAGCCCGTCCTCCCCGCACGGGTGGATTCGGTGGTCCTCGCCGTGATGGCGGCGGTCCCCGTGAAGGTGGTTTCCGCAGCCCCTACGGCGGCGGTCCCCGACGCGATCGCGAAGGTTAATTCCTCTCGCAGCTCGTAGCCAAGGCCCCTTTGCAGGGGCCTTTTTCGTTTGGGTGTTCGCCCACGGCCCCACGATACCGCGCGCTCAACGCTTTTTGGGGCTGAATCGGCCTTTGACTGCGCCTGAGAGCTCCATGCGTTGACTCAGGTTGTCGTAAATCATGGCGTTGCCTTCGAATCGGTCACGGCCTCGCTCGATGACCACGGGCAAGTGTGAACTCAAGGTTTCCGTGCGTGACTTCAGATGCAAAAACTGCCCCGTGATGCGCATATCGGGTTCATCGTCTACGCTGGCGCTGCCCAGTTGCGCGCGCGTGACCACGACGTTGGTGAGCAATTGAATCTCGCTGCCATCGGCATTGCTGATGGCTTTGCGTGCAGTTGAGCGCGTGAGTCGCCCGGCAGTGTCCCATTGCTCATGCAAGGGCTTGTCCACCTCGAAGATGTCGCGGTCGGGCAAATGCCGCATCTGTTGCCCCATCAACCGCGCGCGCACGCCGCCCTTGTCGTCATAGCGGGTGGTGACGAAGTTGTGCATCAGGTAATCGGGCTTGCTGCTCACGGGTTTGTCGCGCACATCGGGCAAGGGCTCGGGGGCATTGCGGATCAGCCAATGGCTGAGCAAAGCCAACACGGCCAGGATCAGCATGGGCATGATGCGCAGCAACACATCCACCACACCAGCCCACAGCCTTGCCAGCGACAGGGGGGTGGCCATCAGTGCCCCACCTTGCTGGCCAAGGCCTGTTCCCAGGCGTTGACGTACTGACCCTTGGCCGCAAGCAAGATGTCGCACATCTCGCGCACCGCACCTGCACCCGCAAGGGCGGCGGTGACGTGGTGCGCCAGGTGACGGATTTCCACATGCGCACTGGGCGGTGCAAATGCCAGCCCCGCGCGCGCGAGCAGGGGCGCATCAGGCCAATCGTCTCCCGCAACGGCCACTTCGTGCCAGCCCAATCCCGCCGCTGCCAATGCCGACTGGGCAGCGGGCAACTTGGGGTCTGCGCCCAAATGGAGGTGGTCGATGCGCAAGGCCTGCAAGCGGTGTCGCAAGGCGGCCGAGTCTTTGCCCGACACGACCATCACCACAAAGCCTTGCAAGCGCAACAGGCGCAGGCCATAACCGTCGAGGGTGTGAAAGCGCTTGAAGGTCTCGCCCGCCTCGCCCACAAACAGGCTGCCGTCGGTGAGCACGCCATCGACATCGAGCAAGAGGCCTCGAATGCCCTGGGCTTTCAAGAGCAGTTCGGGATCAAAACCTTGAATGGGGCTCATATGACCTTGGCCTTCATCAGGTCGTGGCTGTTGAGCGCCCCGACAAGTTGGCCCGCATCGTTGACCACCAGCACGCTGGTGATGCGGTTGGCCTCCATGAGGGCTGCGGCTTCTGCGGCCAGGGCGTGCGGATGAATGCGCTTGGGGTTGGCATGCATGACGTCGGCCGCCTTGAGGGTGCGGATGTCCTCACCCCGGTCGATGAGACGGCGCAAATCGCCATCGGTGAAGATGCCCAGGAGTTGCTGTGCTTCGTCGACCACCGCCGAAGCACCCAAACCCTTGGCGCTCATTTCATGCAGCAATTCGCCCATGCTGGCCTGCGGGTGGACGCGGGGCACCGACGCGTCGGTGCGCATGAGGTCTTCCACGCGGGTGAGCAGCTTGCGCCCCAGCGCGCCGCCAGGATGCGAGCGGGCAAAGTCATCGGCCTTGAAGCCACGCCACTGCAACAAGGCCACGGCCAATGCATCACCCAGCGCCATTTGTGCCGTGGTGCTGGCCGTGGGCGCGAGGTTGAGCGGGCAGGCTTCTTGTTCGACCTGGGCGTTGAGCACGCAGTCGGCATGCCGCGCCAGCGACGATTGGGCTTGCCCGGTCATGGCCACGATGGGCACACCAATTCGCTTGAGGGTGGGCAGGATGATGCCCAGCTCGCTGCTCTCGCCGCTATTGGAAATGGCCAGCACCACGTCTTGCGCGGTGACCATGCCCAAGTCGCCGTGGCTGGCTTCGGCGGGGTGCACAAACAGTGAGGGCGTGCCCGTAGAGGACAAGGTGGCAGCCACCTTGCGACCCACGTGCCCGCTCTTGCCCATGCCCATGACCACCACACGGCCCGTGCAAGCGCGCATGAGGCGCACGGCTTGCGCAAACGAGGGCTGGAGCTGATCGCTCAGGCGCGCAACGGCCTGGGCTTCGATGCGCAAGGCCTCTTTGGCCCATTGCAACAAAGCCTCATCACGGATGGGGTCTTGTGCCGTCGGTGCGGTGGGGGTGTTCATTCGCAAATTTTAGGCGGGGATGGGTCAATGCGGAGTGATTTGTCACCCAGCGAGGCTAGCATGAGCGCATGAGCGCACTGGACCTGACCCTGCTTTATTTACTCGCTGGTGTGGTGGGGGTCACGGCGTTTCGTTTTTTCAAGCTGCCAGCCATCCTGGGCTATTTGCTGGTGGGCGTGATCATTGGTCCCCATGCCTTCAATTTGTCGACCGAATCCGCAGGCGTGGCTTACTTGGCCGAATTCGGCGTGGTGTTTCTGATGTTCCTGATTGGGCTCGAGTTCAATCTGCCCAAGCTCAAGTCCATGCAACGCCTGGTGTTTGGCCTGGGCATGGGGCAGGTCTTCATCACCATTGCCGGCGCCGTGGCGGGCCATCTGGTGCTCATGCTGCTGTTTGGTTTTTTGGGGCAGGCCTGGGATTTGAGTTGGCAAGGCGCATTTGCGTTGGGCGGCGCATTGGCGATGTCGAGCACCGCCATCGTGGCGCGGCTCATGGCCGAGCGCCTGGAGCTGGACTCCGAACATGGCAAGCACGTCATGGGCGTGCTGCTGTTTCAGGATCTGGCTGTGGTGCCCTTGCTGGTGCTCATCCCCGCGTTGGCGCAACCCATGGGTCCCGATCTGTGGCAGGGCCTGGGGCTGGCCTTAATCAAGGCGGTGGTGCTGGTGGGTCTGTTGCTCGCGGGCGGGCAACGCATCTTGCGCCAGTGGCTGTGGGTGGTGGCACGGCGCAAGAGTGACGAGCTCTTCATGCTCAACCTGCTGCTGCTCACGCTGGGGTTGGCCTGGCTCACCGAACACGCGGGATTGTCCTTGGCCCTGGGCGCTTTCATCGCCGGCATGCTGATCTCGGAGACGGAGTTCAAGCACCGCGTGGAGGCCGATGTAAAGCCTTTCCAGGATGTGCTGCTGGGATTGTTTTTCATCACCATCGGCATGAAGCTCAACTGGCTGGTGGTGTGGCAGCACTGGGCTTTGGTGATTGTGTTCGCGCTCATCCCGGTGGTCCTCAAGGGTCTGGTCATCGTGGGCTTGGCGCGCGCGTTTGGTGCCAGCTCTGGCGTGGCCATGCGAACAGGCTTGTACCTGGCTCAGGCGGGCGAATTCGGTTTTGTGCTGCTCACCCTCATTGAGCGCAATGGCCTGGTGTCCCCGCAATGGGTGTCGCCCATCTTGGCGGCCATGGTGCTGTCCATGCTGGCCACGCCCTTCATCATTCAGCATGCCGATCGCCTGGTGATGCGGGTGAGCGTCAACGACTGGCTCATGCAATCGGTCATGCTCACGCGCATTGCCACGGCGACCATGCGGCAGGACCATGCCGTCATCGTGTGTGGCTTTGGCCGCCACGGCCAAAACCTTGCCGCCTTGCTCGAAGAACAGGGGCTGGCCTATGTGGCGCTGGACCTCGATCCCGAACGCATCCGTCAGGCCTCTGTGGCGGGCCACAGTGTGGTGTTGGGCGACGCCGCGCGCCTGCCCAGCCTCATGGCCGCAGGTTTGGCCCATGCCAGCGCGGTGGTGATCACCTATGACCACATCGAGTCGGCCTTGCAGGTGATCTCGCTGGTACACGAGCACGCGCCCCAAGTGCCCGTGGTGGCGCGCGCGCGCGACGAGTTGGACATGGACCGCCTGCGTCAGGCGGGCGCTGCCGAGGTGGTTCCTGAAGCGCTGGAGGGCAGCCTCATGCTGGCCAGCCATGCATTGGCCCTGGTGGGTGTGCCCATGCGCCGCGTGATCCGCATCATTCAGCAGCAGCGTCATGCACGCTACCAGCTGTTGCGGGGCTTTTTTCATGGTCACGATGACGATGGTGCCGAAGACATCCATCACGAACGATTGCAAACCCTGGTGATTCCCGCCGGCGCCAAGATCAGTGGGTTGAGTTGGGAAGGTCTGATCCAGGATCTGCCTGCGCTGCGCCTGGTGCAATGGCGGCGCGGCAATGGCCGCTCAGTGGATCTCGATGAGTCGGCGCGCCTCGAGGGTGGCGATGTGCTGGTGGTGAGCGGCCTGGCTGAAGACCTGGCGTTGCTGAGTCGGCGCATCGACGAAGCCTGAGGCCTGAGCTCAGGCCAAGGTTCACCTCACGCTTCACTTGCCGATGCAAAACCCGGAGAAGATTTCGCCCAGCAAATCATCGGCGGTGAATTCGCCGGTGATGCCATCGAGGGCTTGTTGCGCCTGGCGCAATTCTTCGGCCACCAGCTCCAGCATCAACGGTGTGGACTTGAGTTGATCCCCAGCCTGGCCCACATGCTGTTGCACCGCTGTGAGGGCCTGCACGTGTCGTTCGCGCGCCATGAAAACACCTTCTTGCAACGCAGCCTCCCAGCCCACGGTCTGGAGCACGGCATCGATCAGGGCTTCGAGGCCCAAGGCCGTCTTCGCGGAGATGCATAGACCCTGCGGAGCTTGAAAACCTGGTGCGGCATCGACCTTGTTCCACACCTCCAGCAAAGGAATGTTGTGGGTGAGGCGTTGCTGCAACTGCTGGGCGATGCGCTGGTCTTCGCGCTGGCTTTCTGGGTCTTTGGCCCGCGAGGCATCGCGCAGCCAGACGATGGCATCGGCCTGGTCCACTTGAGCCCATGTTCGGTCCATGCCGATTTGTTCCACCACATCGCCGGCGTGCTGGCGCAAGCCTGCCGTGTCGATGAGATGAACCGGCACGCCCTTGAACGACAAGGACTCTTGCAGCACATCGCGCGTGGTGCCGGGCACATCGGTCACGATGGCCCGCTCATGCCCCGAGAGGGCATTGAGCAACGAGCTTTTGCCCGCATTGGGCTGACCCAGGATCACCAGGCGCAAGCCTTCGCGCAGCAACAGGCCTTGCCGGGCTTGTCTGAGCAAGGCCACCAGCTGTTCATGCAAGTCGTGCTGCTTGGCCTGCGCTTGGGACTGCGCGAGAAAGTCGATCTCTTCTTCGGGAAAGTCCAGGCTGGCCTCCACCCACATGCGCAAGTGAATGAGCGCATCGCGCAAACCGTGCACCGCATGCCCCAGTCCGGAGGTGAGGGCGCGCGCGGCACTGCGGGCGGCTTGTTCGGTGCTGGCGTCGATGAGGTCGGCGATGGCCTCGGCCTGGGTGAGATCGAGCTTGTGATTGAGGTAAGCGCGCTCGGTGAACTCACCAGGGCGCGCGAGGCGCATGGGCAAGCCCAAGGCCTGGGCGCGCACCATGAGCGCGTGAAGAAGGCGCTGCAAGACCCAGGGACCACCGTGGCCTTGCAATTCGATCACATCTTCGCCGGTGTAGCTGTGCGGCGCGGGAAACCACAACAGCAACACCTGGTCGATGGGTTGGTGCTGCTCGTCGTGCAATTGAACCAACGTGGCCTGGCGTGGTTGGGGTTCGCGCGGCGCGTGGGGTGTGCCTACTGGGTTGAGCAAGGCTTTGGCCAGCGGCAACAAGCCGCTGCCGCTGGCACGCACCACACCGATTGCGCCCTTGCCACTGGCCGTGGCCACCGCCGCGATGGGGGCTTGCCGGTCGCTGAGCATGGTGTGGGGCGAGGGGCTGCGGGGTCGTGCCTGCCCTTAATGGGTCACGCCCATGCTTTTGTTGATCGCCCATTGCTGAGCAATCGACAACAGGTTGTTGGTGAGCCAGTACAGCACCAAACCCGAGGGGAAGAAGAAGAACATGATGCCGAACATGAGGGGCATGATCCACATCAGCTTGGCCTGCATGGGGTCAGGTGGCGTGGGGTTAAGCCAGGTTTGCAGCAAGGAGCTCAAGGTCATCAAGATGGGCAAAGGTCCCAGGGGCAGGTTCACCAAGGGCACGACCCCAAACAAGGTGTCGGGCTTGGCCAAGTCGGTGATGTAGAGCCAGGGCGCATCGCGCATTTCAACGGTGGAGAGCAACACCCAATAGAGAGCAATGAACACCGGGATCTGGATGGCGATGGGCAAACAGCCGCCCAAGGGGTTGACCTTTTCCTCGCGGTAGATGCGCATCATCTCCATTTGCATTTGCTGCGGGTTGTCCTTGAAGCGCTCGCGCATTTCCATCACACGCGGGTTGATGCCTTTCATCTTGGCCATGCTGCGGTAGGCCTTGGCATTGAGCCAATAGAAAACGGCTTTGATGACCACCACGAGCAAAACAATGGCCCAACCCCAGTTGCCCACCAGGTTGAAGAGCTTGTCGAGCAGCCAGAACAAGGGCTTGGCCAGGATGGTGAGCCAGCCGTAGTCCTTGACCAACTCCAGGCCGGGATAAATGGCTTCGAGTTTTTTCTCTTCTTGTGGTCCCACAAAAAACTGCGTGTGCTGGTCCACCGATTGGCCAGGGGCAACTTCAGGGCTTTTGACAATCATGCCCACGGCATAGAGGTTGCCGTCGAGCTTGCGTGCAAAGAAATCGCGCTGCTGCTGGGCTTGCACCAGCCAGGCACTGGCAAAGTAATGCTGAACCATGGCCACATAGCCCAGGTTGGAGGTTTTTTCAAACTCCGCCTTGTTGTCTTTGATCTGGTCAAACTCGATCTTCTGGTATTTCTTTTGTTCAGAGTAAATCGCTGGCCCGGTGAAGGTGCTGTAGAAAGCTGATTCGCCTTTGGGCTTGCTGTTGTCGCGCACCAGTTGCAAATACAGCTGGGGTTGCTGGGCTTGCGAGCCGGTATTTTTCAGCTGGTGATGGATGTCAATGAGGTATTGGCCGCGCTTGATGGTGTAGCGCTTGATGAGCTCCATGCCGCCTTGGCTTTCCGAGACAAAGGCAAACTGGATTTGGTCTTGTCCGGCCTCCAGGGTCTTGCTGCCTTCAAAGCGCATGATGCTTTTGTGATTGGGCAAGGCGTTGGCGGGGTTGGGTGCAATGAGGCCGCTTTGCGCCACATACACATGCTGGGCGGTGTCGTCGAGCAAGACCACGTTTTTGTGGCTGTCGTTGCCGTCGCGGTGGGTGAGCAGTTCGGCCTTGACCAGGGAGCCCCCCACGGGATCAAACGACAGTTTGAGCACATCGGTGGTCACCACGATCCAGCTTTCCGAGGGTGAGCTGGTCACACTGGTTGCAGGTGCCGTTGTCGACGCATTCGGGGTGCCTGCACTAGCGTTGGAGGCCGGGGCTGGCACGGCCGATTGCTGCGCCGCTGAGCCAGCCGCGTCGGCCGGTTTGGTGGCGCTGGCCTCTTTGGCCGCGGGGAAGAAGGTGGCGGGATGTCCGTTGTGCACCTGCCACTGATCCCACAGCAAGACCATCGAGAAGCCAAAGATCACCCACAGGATGGAGCGACGGAAATCATTCATGGTGTTTCTTTCGAGATCAGGGGACGGGCGAACGGGGTCTGCCCGAGTTTTTCAGGGACGGGGTCACAACCCCCATCGCACCAGGGGTGGCAGCGCAAAACGCGCCAGCCTGCCAAACGGGTGCCCTGCCAGGCACCATGGCGCTGCAAGGCCTGCAAGGCATAAAGGGAACAGGTGGGCTCGAATCGGCACGATGAGCCCAACCAGGGGCTCAAGAGCAATCGATAGGCTTTGACCGCCAGGATGAGCAAGCGCTTCATGCGTTCAGGGCGCGAGGGGAGAAGGGTTCACCAGCAGCAAACGCTCGAGCTCATGACGAACTGCTTTTTTGAGTTGCATGGACGAGGCGCTGGAGTAAGAGGCGTTCATGGGACGGATGAGCCTGAGCAAATGACGGGTGGGCGGCAATTGATCACTATGGGCTTGAACCAGTGCATCGAGTTGTCGCCGGATGAGGTTTCGGGTCACCGCGTGGCGCGCATGGCGCTTGGACACCAGCACGCTTGCGCGCAAACCGTCTTCGCTGGGCACATTCAAACGATGCAGCACGAAGTGCTCGGTTTTGGCCACCACCGGGGTGGACAACAAGCGCTCGTGCTCCTGGGCTGTTTTCAGCCGCCGCACACCGTCTCTTGTGGGCTTAGACAGCCAGACGCTTGCGGCCCTTGGCGCGACGAGCGTTGAGCACAGAGCGTCCGCCACGGGACTTCATGCGAACCAAAAAGCCGTGCGTACGTGCGCGGCGGGTCTTAGAGGGCTGATAAGTGCGTTTCATGTTCGTTCTCAAGAATGGGGTAAAAAGCCCTTGATTATCCCAAATTTTTCCTGTTCTAGACATTCCCCTACTGCGAAGTTTTTCTGGGCGGGAACTGGCCATTCAGAAAAAGATCAACATGTGGATAAATTTTTGATAAAGTCCCGCGCAAACGAGAAGATTGTTGTTTCTATCCACAGGCCTGACCGAACGTGACTGACGAATTGAACCGCTCCGATGAGCACGATCCCAACGGCCTGGCACAGGACGATTTGTGGCTGAGCTGCGTGGACGTTCTGGCCAAGGAAATGCCCGAACAACTGTTTCACACCTGGATTCGGCCGCTGACGGTGATGGTCTCGAACGACCATTCCAAGCTCACTTTATTGGTCGGCAACCGCTTCAAAATGGACTGGATCCGTGCTCAGTATGGGCAACGCATCCAGCAAGTTGTGCAAGAGCTTTACGGCGAGGGCATCCGTGTGGAGTTTGCTCTTGCTAACAATAAACCCCTTGAAAAGCCTAGGCCTCAGACTTTCTCACCCCCAATTCAGGGTTTGATCGAGGCCACCCCCAACTGGGTGGATCCGCCGGCTGAACCCTTTAAATCCAGGCTCAATGCTGCTTTCACGTTTGACAACCTGATCGAAGGCTCGGCCAACCGCATGGCGCGTGCCGCCGCCATGCACGTGGCCAGCTCACCGGGCCAGCTCTACAACCCCTTGTTCATTTATGGCGGGGTGGGTTTGGGCAAAACCCACTTGGTGCATGCGGTGGGTAACCGCCTCATCCAGGACAAGCCCAATGCCAAGGTTCTCTACATCCACGCTGAACAATTTGTGTCGGATGTTGTCAAATCCTATCAACGCAAGACCTTTGACGAATTCAAGGCGCGCTACCACTCCCTGGATCTGCTGCTGATCGACGATGTGCAGTTCTTTGCCAACAAGGACCGCACCCAGGAGGAGTTTTTCAACGCCTTTGAAGCCTTGCTGGCCAAAAAGTCGCACATTGTGATGACCAGCGACACCTACCCCAAAGGCCTCACCGACATCCACGAACGCCTGGTTTCCCGCTTTGACTCCGGACTGACCGTGGCCATTGAGTCGCCAGAACTGGAAATGCGTGTGGCCATCCTGATCAACAAGGCGGCAGCCGAAGAAGCCGTCATGAGTGAGGAGGTCGCGTTTTTTGTGGCCAAAAACGTGCGCTCCAACGTGCGCGAACTCGAAGGGGCCTTGCGCAAAATCCTGGCCTATTCCCGTTTTAATCAAAAAGACATCTCGATCCAGCTGGCCAAAGAGGCCTTGCGCGACCTGCTCTCCATCCAAAACCGGCAAATTTCGGTAGAAAACATCCAAAAAACCGTGGCCGACTACTACAAGATCAAAGTGGCGGACATGTATTCCAAAAAGCGCCCCGCTTCGATTGCGCGCCCTCGGCAGATTGCCATGTACCTGGCCAAGGAATTGACCCAAAAAAGCTTGCCCGAAATCGGCGAAATCTTTGGCGGGCGGGATCACACCACCGTTTTGCATGCCGTGCGCAAGATTGCCGCTGAACGCCAACAGCACATGGAACTCAACCAGCAGTTGCATGTGCTTGAACAAACCCTCAAAGGCTGATGCGCATGGCCCTCCAACAACCCTGTGAATTGTTTTGGGACAACCCATGAGTTATGCACAGCCCTGGTCAATTTTCGAAAGTTGTCCTCAATCGACTTGGGGCAAACAGAAGCCAAACTCACAGGCTTGTCAGGTCAAAAAGTCTTTGTCAAAACAGGCGAAAATGGGCTTTTCCACAGTTTTAAGCCGTCCTCTACTACCACTACTAATTCAATTCAATGTCATTTGAGAAAACAACATGAACATCCTCAAGTCCCCTCAAGAACAAGTGCTGGGCGTACTGCAGTCGGTTGCTGGCATTGTTGAACGCCGCAACACACTGCCCATCCTGTCGAACGTCATGATCCGCAAGACCGGAGATGAGGTGCAGTTCACCACCAGCGATTTGGAAATTCAAATCCAGACGTCGGCCAAATTCGAAGGCGATGCAGGCCAGATGGCCACCACAGTGTCTGCACGCAAGCTCATCGACATCCTGCGCTCCATCCCATCGGACCAGCAAGTCACGCTCGAATCCCAGCAAAACAAGATCCTCTTCAAGAGCGGCAAGAGCCGGTTCTCATTGCAGTCCATGCCAGCCGAGGATTTCCCGCTGGTGCAGGAGTCGCCCACCTATGGACCCAAATTCCAGGTGCCGCAAAGCACGCTCAAGTCTTTGCTGCATTTGGTGTCGTTTTCCATGGCCGTGCACGACATCCGCTATTACCTCAACGGCATCCTTTTTGTTGCCGAAGGCAAGCAGCTCAGCCTCGTGGCCACCGACGGTCACCGTCTGGCCTTTGCCAGTGCCCAGCTCGATGTGGAAGTACCCAAGCAAGAGGTCATCCTGCCCCGTAAAACCGTGTTGGAGCTGCAGCGCCTCCTTAGCGACGGTGAAGGTGCCATCGAGATGCAATTTGCCAGCAACCAGGCCAAGTTTGCGTTTGATGGCATGGTCTTCATCACCAAGCTCGTCGAGGGCAAGTTCCCTGACTACAACCGCGTCATTCCCAAAAACCACAAGCACGCCATCACGCTGGGTCGTTCTTCCCTGCAAGTGTGCTTGCAGCGCGCGGCCATCCTCACCACCGACAAATTCAAAGGCGTTCGCCTGCATGTGGAACCCGGTCTCTTGCGCGTGGCCTCCACCAATTCCGAGCAGGAAGAGGCTGTGGATGAAATCGAAATCAATTACGAAGGCGATCGCATCGAGATTGGTTTTAACGTCACCTACCTCATCGATGTGCTCAGCAACATCTCTGACGAGATGATCACCATCTCTTTGGCCGATGCCAACAGCTCGGCTTTGTTCACCCTCCCCAGCAACGCATTTTTCAAATACGTCGTCATGCCCATGCGCATCTGATGCGCCGCGCCCTTTGGTTTTTTCATTGAGTCAACAGATAGGTCAGATATGACAACGTCCAATCAGCCGGATGCCAACGCATACGGCGAAAGTGCCATTCAAATCCTGGAAGGTCTGGAAGCTGTTCGCAAGCGCCCCGGCATGTACATCGGGGACACCTCAGACGGTACAGGCTTGCATCACCTGGTGTTTGAAGTCGTTGACAACTCCATCGACGAAGCCCTGGCAGGTCATTGCGACGACATCCTGGTCACCATTCACTTAGACAACTCCATCAGCGTGGTCGACAACGGCCGAGGCATTCCGACCGGCGTGAAGATGGACGACAAGCACGAGCCCAAGCGTTCGGCGGCCGAAATTGCGCTCACAGAATTGCATGCAGGTGGCAAGTTCAACCAGAACAGTTACAAGGTCTCAGGCGGTTTGCACGGCGTGGGTGTGTCTTGCGTCAATGCCCTCTCCAAATGGCTGCACCTCACGGTGCGCCGCGAAGGCAAAGTGCACAAGCTTGAATTCGCTCGCGGCTTTGTTCAAAACCGCATCATCGAGCCCGTGAGTGGGGTTGAGGTCTCGCCCATGCGCGTTGTGGGCGAAACCGAAAAGCGCGGCACCGAAGTTCATTTCCTGCCCGACACCGAGATCTTTCAACAGAACAACGACTTCCATTACGAGATCCTCAGCAAGCGCTTGCGCGAATTGAGCTTCCTCAACAACGGTGTTCGCATCCGCCTGGTCGACGAGCGCACGGGCAAGAACGACGACTTCTCTGGCGCAGGTGGTGTGCGCGGCTTTGTCGAGTTCATCAACGCGGGCAAAAAAGTATTGCACCCCAATGTGTTCTGGGCCACAGGGGATCGTCCCGCCGAAACCTATGGCGGCATTCCTGGCACCAGCATTGGTGTGGAAGTGGCCATGCAGTGGAACGACGGCTACAACGAAAACGTGCTGTGCTTCACCAACAACATTCCCCAGCGCGATGGCGGCACCCACCTCACAGGCTTGCGCGCCGCCATGACCCGCGTCATCAACAAGTACATCGACGAAAACGAGTTGGCCAAAAAAGCCAAGGTCGAGGTGAGTGGCGACGACATGCGCGAAGGCCTCAGCTGCGTGTTGTCGGTCAAAGTCCCTGAACCCAAATTCAGCAGTCAGACCAAAGACAAGCTGGTCTCCAGCGAAGTGCGTGCGCCCCTGGAAGACATCGTCACCAAGGCCCTTACCGATTACCTCCTCGAACGCCCCAACGACGCCAAGATCATTTGCGGCAAGATTGTCGAAGCAGCGCGTGCGCGCGAAGCTGCCCGCAAAGCCCGCGAGATGACTCGCCGCAAAGGCGTGCTCGATGGCATGGGCTTGCCCGGTAAGCTGGCCGACTGTCAGGAAAAAGACCCGGCGATGTCTGAAATCTACATCGTCGAGGGCGACTCTGCAGGCGGCTCAGCTAAGCAAGGCCGCGACCGCAAATTCCAGGCCATCCTGCCGTTGCGCGGCAAGATCTTGAATGTCGAAAAAGCCCGTTACGAAAAGCTGCTCACCAGCAACGAAATCCTGACCCTCATTACCGCGCTGGGCACAGGCATTGGCAAGACCAGCAGCGAGTCGGGCAAGTCCAATGTGGACGACTTCAACATCGACAAGCTGCGCTATCACCGCATCATCATCATGACCGATGCCGACGTGGACGGCGCACACATCCGCACGCTCTTGCTCACCTTCTTCTATCGTCAGATGCCCGAGCTGGTCGAGCGTGGCCACATCTACATCGCTCAGCCCCCGCTCTATAAGGTCAAGGTCGGCAAAGAGGAGCAATACCTCAAGGACCAATCGGCGCTGGATGCCTTCTTGCTGCGCGTGGCCTTGCAAAGCGCCAGCGTGCAAACGGGTGGCGAGCGCAATCAGTTGCTGTCGGGCGAGACCCTGAGCGAATTGGCCCGCAAACACCAGCTGGCCGAGTCGGTCATTCACCGTTTGAGCAGCCACATGGACGAGGAAGCCCTGCGCGCTGTGGCCGATGGTGTGCGCCTCAACCTCGATACCGTGGAAGCCGCCCGCGAAAGCGCCCAAGCCTTGCAAGCGCGTTTGCTCGCGGTGGGCAGCCAGGCCGAGGTGGTGGGTGAGTTTGATGTGGTGAGCGACAAGCCGGTGCTTCGCATTTCCCGCAAGCACCATGGCAATGTGCGCAGCAGCGTCATCACTCAGGACTTTGCGCATGGCGCCGATCACGCCACCCTGGTGGAGGCCGCAGCGACCTTCGAAGGCCTGGTGAGCGCCGATGCCGTCGTCATGCGTGGCGAAGGCGACAAACAAAAGCAAGAACGCGTGGGGAGCTTTCGCGAAGCCATGCGCTGGCTCATTCAGCAAGCCGAATCAGCCACAGCTCGCCAGCGTTACAAGGGCCTGGGTGAAATGAACCCCGAGCAGCTGTGGGAGACGACCATGGATCCGGCGGTGCGCCGCTTGTTGCGCGTGCAGATTGAAGACGCCATCGAAGCCGATCATGTGTTCACCATGCTCATGGGCGACGAGGTGGAGCCGCGTCGCAACTTCATCGAGCTCAATGCCTTGAGGGCGTCCAATCTGGACGTCTGAGTCCACCGCGCGGCGCACCGCAGTGCCGCAGCCAACAAAAAGCCGCCTCTGTTGCCAGGGCGGCTTTTTTCATGACAACCCGCAATGGGGCATCAGGTCTTGGATGCGCCAGCTTTGGCCGGCGTTGCAGCGGGTGCTGCGGGGGCAGCCGGTGCGGTTGCAGGTGCTGCAGTGCTTGCTGCTGGAGCGGTTGCGGGCGCGGCGGCAGGGCCTGCCTTGCCTTCTTTGTGGGTCTTTTTCTTGTCTGCGCTGTGCATGGGGCCATGGGGCAAGGTTTCTTTGTCAAACACGGCTTGCTGCTCGGGGGTCAGCTTGCTGTAGAAGTCCTTGGTGGCCGCAAGTCGGGTGCTCATCTGCGCGGCGTGTTGCTTTTGCATTTCGTCGTGCATCTTCTGGCGCTCTTCCATGCGCTGGATGGCATTCATCTTGGCCAGGGCTTCCATTTTGGGTGGCACGGCAGAGGAACTCACGGGCTTCATGCTGGCTTCAAAAGCCGTCCAGGCACTTTCTTGTGCGGGCGTGAGCTTGAGCTTGGCTTTGAGGTCTTGCAAGCGAACGCCGTGGTCATGCTTGGCATGATGAGCAGGACCTCCCTGATGATGCGGGCGGGTGCCTTCTTGTGCATGGGCAGCGAGGGCCAAGCCCAGGCCACCGGCCAAAACGAGTGCGCTGGTGCGAGCAATGAGGTTGAGTTTCATGGAGGCGTCCTTGGAATGAGTTGCAGGTGATCATTCAACGCCCCCTGCGTCTGCGGGTGTACACCTCAGCGTGCAATATATTTTTTCTGTGTGCGTCAACGCACATTCAGGACCTTGCGTTTCGCGCCGTGCTGCACGCAGGGCGGCGCGCCCTCAACAGGGCCGCATCCCCCGGTGTCAAGCCAAGCGCCCGCTTTGGTAATCGTGAACGGCTTGCATCAATTCGTCGCGCGTGTTCATCACAAACGGACCATATTGCGCGATGGGCTCTTTGAGCGGCCGACCTGCCACCACAATGAAACGGCAACCGGGCTCGAGTTGCAATGCCACGCCATCGCCATCATTGGCCAGCACGGCCATGTGATGCAAAGGCAGGCGCTTGCCATCGAGTTGCACCTCGCCCTCATACACGACGACAAACGCGTTGTGCCCCACAGGCAGTGCGCGCTCAAATGACAGGGGCTGGTTGCTCAGGCAGTGCACGTCCCAGTAAATGGGCTGGGTGGCCTCGCGCACCACGCGCCCTTGAACGCCCTCGAATTCACCCGCGATCACCCGCACGCACAGTGCATCGCTGCGCCATTCGGGCAAGGCGTCGTTGGGGATGTCCAAGTACCAGGGCTCGCACATCTTGTCGCGAGAGGGCAGGTTGAGCCACAACTGAAAGCCATTCATCAACCCGTCTTCTTGCTCGGGCATCTCGCTGTGGATGACACCGCGCCCGGCGGTCATCCATTGCACTGCGCCGGGATGCAGCATCCCCACGTTGCCCACGCTGTCGTTGTGGCGCATGCGCCCGGCAAGCATGTAGGTGATGGTCTCAAACCCCCGGTGCGGGTGATTGGGAAAGCCACCAATGTAGTCCTGCCCTTTGTCGCTGCCAAAAAAGTCCAGCATCAGGAAAGGGTCCAGGCGTTGTTGCCAGTGGTGGGTGAGCAAGCGCGTGAGCTTGACGCCCGCCCCGTCCGAGGTTTTTTCACCGGCCACCAGGGCCTCCAGGCGCCGCGCTTTCATGGGGCGGCCTTCACTTCAACGCGGTAGCCTTCGTGGGCAATGGCCGAGGCCAAGGCTTGTGCGTCCTGCTCGCTTTGCACCTGCACTTGGTCATGCGCGCGGTCAATGTCGATGTGGGCTTTGGGGTCCACGTTCAAGATGGCGCGTTTGACGGCCATCTCGCAGTGGCCACAGGTCATGCCTGAAACTTGAAATACATGTTCCATGTCAACTCCTCTACAGATGGCTTGTATTGTGGTCCATTCAACCCGGCATGACGGTGCGATGACTTGATAATTCACCCATGCAAACTCAAACCTCGGATGTGGGCATTGGCGGCATGACGTGTGCGGCCTGTGTGGGTCGGGTCGAGCGTGCGCTGGCCAAGGTGCCGGGTGTGGCGTCCTGCGCGGTGAACCTTGCCACCGAGTCGGCGCATGTGAGCTGGGCACCGGGGCAGGATGCCACCGCCGCCCTGCCTTTGATCAAGCGCGCCATTCGCGATGCGGGCTATGAGCCGCGAGCGAGCGAACAGGTGTGGGCAGACGACCCGCAGCCCTGGCAGGGCTTTTTGCCCATCGCTCTGGGCCTTGCCCTGTCGTTGCCGTTGACCTTGCCCATGCTCGCGTCCTGGGTGGGATCAGACTTCATGCTCAGCCCGGCCGTGCAGTTTGCACTGGCCACGCCCGTTCAATTCATTCTGGGCGCGCGTTTTTATTTGGGTGCCTGGGCGGCCCTGCGCAGCGGCAGCGCCAACATGGATGTGTTGGTGGCTTTGGGCACGAGTTCGGCCTGGCTCCTGTCCCTGTGGCTTTGGTGGCTTTCTGGCCAGGCTGGGCATGCCTCGCATTCGCCGCACCTTTATTTCGAAGGGGCGGCGGTGGTCATCACGCTGGTGCGTTTGGGCAAGTGGCTGGAAGAACGCATCAAGCGCCAAACCACAGCGGCCATCCGGGCTTTGCATCGCCTGCGCCCGCAACAGGCGCACCTGGAAGACCCGCTGGACCCAGCGGGTGAGCGCGATTTGCCGGTCGATGAGTTGCGCGTGGGCGATGTGCTGCGGGTGCGCGCCGGTGAGGCCATCCCTGCGGATGGCGTGGTCGTGCAAGGCCGTTCCTCGGTCGATGAGGCCATGCTCACCGGCGAGCCTTTGCCAGTGCCCAAGGCCGAGGGCGATGCCCTCACCGGTGGCAGCCTCAACGGAGAAGGTTTGTTGCGCATGCGCGTGCAGGCGGTGGGCGCGGAGTCGCTGCTCTCGCGCATCATCGCCCGTGTGGTGCAGGCGCAAGCCGAGAAGGCACCCATTCAGCGTTTGGTCGACAGGGTCTCTGAGGTCTTTGTCCCTGTCGTGCTGGTGGTCGCGGTCTTCACTCTGTTGGCCTGGCGCTGGTGGGGTTTGCCATGGGAACAAGCCCTGGTGCATGCGGTCTCGGTGCTGGTGATTGCATGCCCTTGTGCCATGGGCCTGGCCACGCCAACGGCGCTGGTTGCAGGTACGGGTCTCGCGGCCAAGCGGGGCATCCTCATTCGCGACGCGCAAGTGCTGGAGCTGGCGCATCACCTCGATGTGGTGGTGTTCGACAAAACAGGCACGTTGACATTGGGCTCGCCCATCGTGAGGGCAAGCTGGTTCCCTCCGGGCGTGGATGAACAGAGCGTTTCACAAGCCTGGTCCTTGGCTTTGGGTTTGCAAAGCGCCAGCGACCACCCGCTGGCCAAGGCTGTGGTGTCTCACGCGCAGGGTCTGGGCTTGTCTGCGGCGATGTTCGATGCGGTGGAGGTCTTGCCGGGGCGAGGCGTGCGGGGTCAGGTGGGCGATGCCGCTTATGAACTCTCACGGCTCAATGCCTTTGAGGGGCTGGAGCTGTCGGCTGCGCAAAGCTTTGTGAACGAGCAAGCTGCCATGGGTGCCACCTTGTCGGCCTTGGTGCAAACCTTGCCTGGCGCACCGCGCGTGCTGCTGCTCATGGCCTTCACCGATCAACTCAAACCGCAAGCCGTGACTGTGGTGCAAAGTCTGTTGGCTCGCGGTCTTCAGGTCTTGATCATGTCGGGTGACCAAGCACCGTCGGTGCACCACATCGCCAAGCAGTTGAACTTGCCCGAGTCCGCTTGTCACTTTGGCATGAGCCCCGAGGGCAAAGCCAATCTCATGGCTGAGTTGCGCGCTCGCGGTCAGCATGTGGCCTTTGTTGGCGATGGCATCAACGATGCACCGGCATTGGCTGCAGCCGATGTGGGCATGGCCATGGCCAATGCACAAGGCGGCAGTGACGTCGTGATGTCCACCGCGGGCATGACCTTGTTGCGCGGTGACTTGACGCTCATCCCGCAAGCGCTCTCCATCTCTTCACTCACCCTGCACAAGATTCGTCAAAATTTGTTTTGGGCGTTTGCCTACAACGTGGCCGGCATTCCCCTGGCCGCTTTGGGTGTGTTGAGCCCCATGGTGGCAGGTGCGGCCATGGCGTTGAGCTCGGTGAGTGTGATGCTCAACTCGGCCAGCCTCAGGCGCGCACGCGTGAACGTTTGAATCCAACGGTTTTTAGCGTTCCTCATAAAATCGGTGCCCTTTGTCCGGGGTTTATCCCCATGGGTTCTTCGTCATGGACTTCCCTCAGCGTTTTGATGTGATCGTGATCGGTGGTGGCCATGCGGGCACGGAAGCCGCCTTGGCCAGTGCACGCATGGGCTGTGACACGCTGTTGCTTTCGCACAACATCGAGACCTTGGGGCAAATGTCCTGCAATCCGTCCATTGGTGGCATTGGCAAGGGGCATCTGGTCAAGGAGGTGGACGCCCTTGGGGGTGCCATGGCCCTGGCCACCGACGAAGCCGGCATTCAGTTCCGCATTCTCAATGCCAGCAAAGGCCCAGCCGTTCGCGCTACACGTGCGCAGGCTGACCGCGTGCTCTACAAAGCGGCCATACGACGTCGCCTCGAAAACCAGCCCAACCTTTGGTTGTTCCAGCAGGCCGTGGATGACCTCATGGTGGAGGGCGACCGTGTTGTGGGGGCCATCACCCAGTTGGGTCTGCGCTTCTGGGGGCGCACGGTGGTCCTCACAGCAGGCACCTTTCTTGATGGCAAGATCCATGTGGGCCTGGAAAACCACGCGGGGGGGCGTGCAGGTGACCCGCCGGCCATCCGGTTGAGTCAGCGCCTCAAAGAACTGCAGCTGCCCCAGGGGCGCTTGAAGACGGGCACACCGCCGCGCATCGATGGCCGCACCATCGACTTCAGCCGCTGCACCGAGCAACCTGGCGACGGCATGCCAGGGGGATTGCCCGGCGCCATTCCGGTTTTCAGCTTCATGGGTCAGGTGGGCATGCACCCCCAGCAATTGCCCTGCTGGATCACCCACACCACCACCCAGACCCACGACATCATCCGCTCCGGCTTTGACCGCAGCCCCATGTTCACCGGCAAGATTGAAGGGGTGGGGCCGCGCTACTGTCCCAGTGTTGAAGACAAGATCAACCGCTTTGCTGACAAGGACAGCCATCAGATCTTTCTGGAGCCCGAGGGCCTCACGACCCACGAGATCTATCCCAACGGCATTTCCACCAGCTTGCCGTTTGACATCCAATACGCTTTGGTGAGGTCCATTCCGGGGCTGGAAAACGCCCACATCTTGCGCCCGGGCTATGCCATCGAATATGACTATTTCGACCCCCGTGGCCTCAAGCGCAACTTTGAATCCAAGTCCATTTCAGGCCTGTTCATGGCGGGTCAGATCAACGGCACCACCGGATATGAGGAAGCCGCCGCCCAAGGCTTGTATGCCGGCATGCAGGCCGCCTTGCAGGCCAAGGACCAACCTGCCCAAGTGCTCACCCGTGACCAGGCTTACCTGGGCGTGCTGGTGGACGACCTCACCACCAAGGGCGTGAACGAGCCTTACCGCATGTTCACCAGCCGGGCTGAATACCGCCTGATGCTGCGGGAGGACAACGCCGACATGCGCCTCACCGAACTGGGTCGACATCTGGGCCTGGTGGACGATGCCCGTTGGGCGGCCTTTGATCAAAAGCGCGAAGCCATTGCTCGCGAGCAAGAGCGGCTGCGCTCCATTTGGGTCAATCCCAGCTTCATCCCGGCCGACGAAGCGCAGCGTTTGCTGGGTGCCCCTCTCTCACATGAGCACACCCTGGCTGATCTGTTGCGCCGGCCGCAAGTCAGTTATGCCCAGCTCATGCAGTTGGCGCAGGGTCGTTTTGACCAGGCCGATTGGTCTGCCTGCGACCGTGTTTCACGTGAAACCGTGATTGAGCAGCTGGAGATTGCGGCCAAATACGAGGGCTACATCCATCGCCAAAAGGAAGAAGTCGCCCGCGCCTCCCATTACGAGAACCTGCCCTTGCCCAGCGACCTCAACTATTTGGACATTTCAGCCCTGAGCATCGAGGTGCGGCAAAAGTTGCACAAGCAACGCCCTGAAACCCTGGGTCAGGCCTCGCGGATTTCTGGGATCACCCCCGCCGCCATCTCCCTGTTGCTCATCCATTTGAAGCGTGCCCGCGCCAAGGGTTTTGAGCGCGCCCCCGACGACACCTCCACCCTCCATCCGGCATGAGCCCCCTTGATGCGGCCGCCCTGGCTGGCCTGAGAGACGAACTCCAGCAGGCCCTGGTGCAGATGGGCGTGACCCTCAATGCCACCCAGGTGGACCAGATCATGGGCCACCTCACCATGCTGCAAAAGTGGAACCGGGTGCATAACCTCACCGCCATCGACAGCCCCCAAGAGGCCTTGCAGCTTCATGCCCTGGACTGTTTGGCCACCATCCCGGTCTGGCTACAACGCAGCCCCGCCCCCGCCAGTCTGCTCGATGTGGGTTCTGGCGCTGGTTTTCCTGCGGTCACTTATGCCATTGCCTGGCCCCAAACCCAGGTTTTGGCGGTGGACTCGGTGGGCAAAAAAGCCGCCTTCATCCAGCAAGTGGCCTCCCAGTTGGGGCTCAAAAACCTCAAGTCCCGCCATGCGCGGGTGCAAGATGTGAAACAAAGCTTTGAGGCCATCACCTGCCGGGCCTTTGCGTCCTTGCCGGATTTGGTGAACTGGACCGACAACCTCCTGGCCAAGGAGGGGCGCTGGGTCTGCCTTAAGGGCAAAACCCCACTAGAAGAAATCCAGGCCTTGCCGCCCCATGTTGTGCTGGAGTCGGTGGACCCCGTCACCGTACCCGGCCTGGAGGCCCAACGGTGCCTGGTTTGGCTTCTTAAAGCCTGATGTTTCACGTGAAACTCTGGTTGCTCAGGCCTGTCGCGGTTAAACTGCGTGCTCACGATCTAGCCGTCACCCCATGGACACACTGAACGATTATTTGGCTTTCGTGGTGGCCATATTGGTGTTTTTGGCTATCCCCGGACCCGGCAATTTGGCCCTTTTGACCTCTACCGCCAAGGGCGGTGTGCGTGGCGGCCTGGCTGCGACCCTGGGTGTCATTGCGGGTGACCAGGTGTTGATGTGGTCTGCGGTGGCGGGGCTCTCGGCGGTTTTGCTCACCACCCCCTGGCTGTATGTCTGGGTGCAGTGGTCGGGGGCGGCCTACCTGGCCTGGTTGGGCTGGCGCATGATCCGCGCTCAACCTGGCGATGCCCCGGTTCTTCAACTTCAGGCTGGCCATTACTTTCGCCAGGCTTTGGTCATCACCTTGCTCAATCCAAAAGCCATCGTGTTTTATTTGGCCTTTTTCCCTTTGTTTGTTCGTCAAGACCACCCACACATCCAACTTGTGTTTGTGATCATGGCGGTCACCATCGCTGTGCTGACCTTTTTGTACGGCCTGGTGGTGACCTTGCTGGCCCATCGCTTCTCCACCCGCATGCGCGAGAACACCCGATTGACCCTCTGGTTGAATCGGGTGGCTGGGGTGTTGATGCTGGGTTTTGGTTTGCGTTTGGCCTTGAGCCGTTGATTGGGGAGACACACATGGCAAAGATCTTCTGCGTAGCAAACCAAAAAGGCGGCGTTGGCAAAACCACCACCACCATCAACCTGGCCGCTGGCATGGCTGCGGTGGGTCAGCGGGTCTTGCTGATCGACCTTGACCCCCAGGGCAATGCCACCATGGGCTCGGGCGTGGACAAGCGCCAGCTCGATCTGGGCATTTACGACGTGCTGCTGGGCGAAGCCTCGGTGCGCCAGGCCGCCGTGCCAAGCCAGTGGTCTGACGCGGGCAAAAAAGATCACCCCATCTACCATGTGCTGGGCGCCAACCGCGAGTTGGCCGGTGCCGAGGTCGAGCTGGTCAACCTGCCCCAACGGGAAAAACGCCTCAAGCAAGCCTTGTCGCTGGTGCTCGACAGCTACGACTTTGTCCTCATCGATTGCCCGCCCTCCTTGTCCATGCTCACCCTCAACGGCCTGTGCGCCGCCAATGGGGTGATCGTGCCCATGCAGTGCGAATACTTCGCCCTTGAAGGCCTCACCGACCTGGTCAACACCATCAAACAAGTCCATGCCAAGCTCAACCCAGACTTGCGCATCATTGGCTTGCTGCGCGTGATGTTTGACCCCCGCATCACCTTGCAGCAACAGGTGAGCGAACAGCTCAAGGCCCACTTTGGCGACAAGGTGTTCAATGCCGTCATCCCCCGCAATGTGCGCCTGGCCGAGTCCCCCAGCTTTGGCATGCCCGGTGTGGTGTTTGACCCCAGCGCACGCGGTTCTTTGGCCTACCTGGACTTTGCCCGCGAATTGGTGAGTAGAGCCCAAACCCTTTAATTTCACTATACAAAATGGCAACCAAAAAAACCAAAGGATTGGGCCGCGGCCTCGAAGCCTTGCTCGGACCCGATGTGAGCGCAGCAAGCGATGCGGGCTCGCCCAGCGAACTGTCTTTAGATGTCCTCGTCCCTGGCGAATATCAGCCGCGCACCCGCATGGACGAGGGCGCCTTGTACGAACTCGCCGAGAGCATTCGCGCGCAAGGCGTGATGCAGCCCTTGCTGGTTCGCCCGCTCAAGAACAAGCCCGGCACCTACGAAATCATCGCGGGCGAGCGCCGCAGCCGAGCCGCCCGACTCGCTGGCCTGACCCAGGTGCCCGTGCTCATCAAGGAGGTGAGCGATCAAAACGCCGCAGCCATGGCCTTGATCGAGAACATGCAGCGCGAGGACCTCAACCCGCTCGAAGAGGCCAAAGGCTTGCAACGCCTGGTCAACGAATTCAAGCTCACCCACGACCAAGCCGCGCAAGCCGTGGGGCGCTCACGCAGCGCCGCGTCCAATCTCTTGCGATTGCTGCAACTCACCAGCGCCGTGCAAGACCTGGTGATGGCGGGCGACCTCGACATGGGTCACGCGCGCGCACTGCTGGCCTTGCAGGAGGCCGAACAAATCAGCGCAGCGCAAACCATCGTCGCGAAAAAACTGTCGGTGCGCGAAGCCGAACAACTCGTCAAGCAATGGGGCCAAAGCCCCAAGGCAAGCACCAGCACTGACAAATCTGGCGATGTGCGCCGTGTCGAAGAAGAGCTGTCCGACTTGCTCACCGCGCGCGTTGAAGTGCGCGCCAAAGGCAAAGGCGCGCGACTCAAGGGCGAGCTGGCCATTGCGTTTTCATCTCTGGACGAACTCAACGGCTTGATTGAGCGCCTGAAAAAAACAGCTTGATTGAGCCGGGTCAACAACCCGGTATGCACGACGTTATGAACTGAGCTGCATCATGGCCAAAGAACGCATTCACCCCAAAGAGCAACAGGTCGGCTTGCAGCGGCTGTGGCTGGGCGTGGGCGGCGCCAATTTGCTCCTCTTTTATTTCATCCCTGCGCCCATCGACGATGGCCTGCTCAACCTGGTTGCCGGCATCTGGTATTGGTTTTTGTATTTCATGATTGGCCGTTGGCCGGTCAACGTCATCCTCTACTGCGCCATGATCTCCGGGCTGGTTGTGCTCACCTATGTCAGCGCGCAAACCGGCGGCATCAACTCCCCCAAGATGGTCTGGTTCACCCTGTTGCCCGTGGCCGTGCTCACGGTTCAAGGCGCACGCAACGGCTCCATGTGGTTGCTGCTGACCCTGGCCATTGGCATTGGCATGTACATCGGCGTGCAAGCGGGCTGGATCTCGGGCGCGGTGGATCAAAGCACCGACACCATTGGCTGGGCTTTTGCCTTGCTCGTGAGCGTCATGCTCACTCAGCAAGTCGTGGTCAACATCTACGGCCACGTCAACAAGCAACAAATTGCGGAGCTGGAAAACCGCAACGCTGAAGTTGAAAAGGCACAAACCGCCCTGATCCAGGCGCAATCCCACAAAGACGAATTCATTGCCTCCATGGGGCATGAACTGCGCACCCCCATGAATGCCATCTTGGGCCTCAACGGCGTGCTGCAAAAAGAACTCGCCGATCGGCATGAAGACCTGCAACTCGCCGAACTGATCCGCACCTCCACCGAGCAACTGCTCAAACTCATCAATGACATCTTGCTGCTCTCCCAGCTCGAAGCCGATCGCGTGAGCCTGCGCAAGGAAGCCGCCTCCATCCGTGACAGCGTGCAGCACCTGAGCACCCGCTGGATCCCCGTGGCGCAAAGCAAAGGCCTGGTGCTGGACATGGCCTGCGACGAGAACGTGCCCGAATGGATCAAGCTCGACACCTTGCGCTTTGAACAAATCCTCGAACAACTGCTCGACAACGCCCTCAAGTTCACGCCCCAGGGCTTTGTGTCGGTTCGGGTGAGCGCAAGCCATGGGCTCATGCGCGTGGATGTGCAAGACACCGGCCCCGGCATTCGCAAGGACAAGCTCACCACCATCTTTGACCGCTTTGAACAGGCCGATGTGCACACCAACCGCACCCATGGCGGCACTGGCATTGGCTTGGCCATTTGCAGCCGCCTGGTGGGCTTGCTGGGCGGGCAATTGCAAGTGCAAAGCGAAACCGGGCGTGGCGCCCACTTCTGGTTTGAATGGCCCGAGGAGCGCGCGAGCGCTCCCGCGCCAGCGCACACCCAAGCCGAACAAGACCTCCAGGCGCCCCACTTTCTGGTGGTGGACGACAACGCCGTCAACCGCAAGCTCACCCTCAAGGCCTTGATCGCCCTGTGGCCCCATGCCCAAGTTGCCGTCGCCAGCGGTGGCGAAGAAGCCCTCAGCTGGCTGGAGCAGCATGAGGTGGACGTGGTCTTGCTCGGCGGCCTCCACCCCTTCATCACCCGAGGGCGCAGCATGATCCGCTGGCTTCAATCGCACCTCAAAGGCCCCATTTGGCAGGACCGCCGCCGCGTCTACGCCATCGTGGTCAACGTCATGGCCCAGGTCACCGGTTTCATTGCTGGGCTCATGACGCCCTCTTCCCAGGGGGCATGGCTGGTGTGGTCGTTTTGCATTCCCTACACCTACTTGCTGTACTGCCACATCCGGGGCAACAACTTCAAGCGCTACACCATGTGGGGCGGCATCATTGGGCTGCTCTACCTCTTTGTGATCTCCTGGGCGGAAGGGGGCATCCGCTCCTCCACCGCCAGTTGGTTCATGGTTGTGCCCCTGGCCTTGCACTACCTCATGGATGCCCAAAAAGGCAAATGGGCTGTGGGGGTGGCGCTGGTGATGCTCATCGGGCTGGCGCAGCTTGACCGCATGGGCTTGGTGTTTGACAGCAGCGTCAATGTGCTGGATGCGCCCGTGCTGGCGAGCATGTCGCTGTTGGACTTCCTCACCGTGAGCATGATGGTGTTTGCCATTCCACTGTCTTACGAGAACTCCATCCAGGAGCGCTACGAAACCATTCACGAGCGCCAAACCGCGCTCGAGGCCAAACAGCAGGAGCTCGAATACACCCTGGTGTTGCGCGACCGTTTCATTGCCTCGGTGAGCCACGAATTGCGCACCCCCATGAACGCCATCCTGGGTTTGAACCAGGTGCTCCTGGAGCGCGTCAAAGACAAGCCCGAAGCCCTCAGGGTCTTGCGCCACACCCAGCAATCGGCCGATCACCTCATGACCGTCATCAACGACGTGCTCGATTACTCCCAATTCACCACCGGCGAACTCGTGGCCCACAAGGAACGTTTTCGCCTGCACGAAGTCGTTCAGGCGGCGTATGACATGTTCATCCCGCGCACCGAAAGCACCACGCTGCAATACCAGTGCGACATCGCCAGCAACGTGCCCAATTGGGTCTACAGCGATCGCCACCGCCTCATGCAGGTGCTGGTCAACCTCTTGGGCAATGCGCTCAAGTTCACCCCGCAAGGCCAGGTGCGCCTGATCGTGCGCACCAGCGCCACGGGCGTGGTCTTTGCGGTGGAAGACACGGGCATTGGCATCGCGCCCGAAAACCTGGAGACCATCTTCGAGCGCTATGCCCAAGGCGATGAACACACGCAGAAACAATTTGGCGGCACGGGCTTGGGCCTCACCATCTCACGCAAGCTGGTGGGCTTGCTGGGCGGCAAACTGCAGGTGAGCAGCCGCGTGGGCGAGGGCTCGCGCTTTTGGTTCGAGTTGCCCCTCACCGAGCAAGGCACAGCCGACCAACCCGAACACGCGCAACCCACCACCCAGGCCAGCCACGGTGGGCGCTTGCGCTTTTTGGTGGTGGACGATCAGGTCGTCAACCGCAAGCTGGTCAAGCTCATCCTCACCCAGCATTGCAACGATTGCCATGTGGCCGAAGCCGTCAACGGCGAAGACGCACTGGCTCGCCTGGCCAAAGACGAATTTGACATGGTGATCATGGACATGGTGATGCCTGGCATGGACGGCATTGAAGCCACACAGCGCATCCGCACCAGCGGCGACCCCAGGATGCAGAACCTGCCCGTTCTCGGGTTGACCGCCAACGTCACCCAGTCCGACATCGCGCGCTTTGAACGCGCCGGGGTCAACGAGATCATGCTCAAGCCGCTGCAAGTCGAGCGGCTCATCCAAAGCATTCAGCGCATGCTCAACCGCACGCACTGATGCCCGCGACCCTCACCAGCGAAACACCTTGCCGGGGTTCATGATGTTGTGCGGATCCAGCGCATGCTTGATGGTGCGCATCATGGCCACGGCACCTTCGCCCGCCTCGTCCACCAGGAAGTCCATCTTGTGCAAGCCCACGCCGTGCTCTCCCGTGCAGGTGCCGCCCAGGCGCAAGGCGCGCTGAACCAGCTTCTGGTTGAGGCCTTCGGCCGTTGCCCATTCCTTGGGGTCGTTGGGATCGATGAGGTAGCCAAAGTGGAAGTTGCCATCGCCCACATGGCCCACCAAAAAGTAGGTGAGCCCGGAGTCATCGGCCTCTTTGACCGAATCGAGCAGACAGTCGGCCAGGCGGCTGATGGGCACACAGGTGTCGGTGCTGATGGCGCGGCAACCGGGGCGTGACTGCACCGCCGCAAAGTAGGCGTTGTGCCGAGCCGTCCACAGCTTGGTGCGTTCTTCGGGTGTGCTTGCCCAGGCAAAGTCTTGGCCCTGGTGCTCGCGGGCAATCTCTTGCACCGTCTCGGCCTGTTCTTTCACCCCGGCGGGCGAGCCGTGGAATTCCATGAGCAGCATGGCCTCCTCACGCAGACCCAGCTTGGCGTATTGGTTGACCATGCGCACCGTGTTGGCGTCGATGAGCTCCACCCGAGCAATCGGCACGCCCAGCTGAATCGTCTGGATCACCGCTTGCACCGCCTCGGCGATGCCGGGGAAGGAACACACCGCCGCCGACATGGCTTCGGGCACCGGGTAGAGCTTGAGCGTGACCTCGGTGATCACACCCAGCGTGCCCTCGGAGCCCACGAACAAACGGGTGAGGTCGTAGCCCGCGCTGGACTTTTTGGCGCGCGTGCCCGTGCGGATCACCTCGCCGCTGGCCGTCACCACCTCGAGCGCGAGCACGTTCTCGCGCATGGTGCCGTAGCGCACGGCGTTGGTGCCACTGGCGCGCGTGGCGCTCATGCCGCCGATGGTGGCATCGGCACCGGGGTCGATGGGGAAGAAGAGGCCTGTGGACTTGATCTCTTCGTTGAGCTGCTTGCGCGTCACGCCGGGCTGCACGGTGACGGTGAGGTCTTCAGCGTTGATGGACAGCACGCGGTTCATGCGCGTGAGGTCGATGGAGACACCGCCTTGCACCGCGAGCAAGTGGCCTTCGAGCGAGGAGCCCACGCCAAACGGGATGACCGGCACACGGTGCTCGGCACAGGCCTTGACCACCGCCGCCACATCGGCCGTGGATTCGGCAAACACCACCGCCGCTGGCGGCGGCACCGAGGTGAAGGCCGACTCGTCGCGGCCGTGCTGCTCGCGCACCACCATCGCGGTGGAGCAGCGCTCGGCAAACTGCGCCTTGAGGGCCTGGATCAGGGCATCGGGCACATCGCGCTGGGCAATGGTGAAGTGTTGCGGTGCGTTCATGGGGCAGCTCCTCGGGGTTGGGCACTGGAATCGTCGGATTCTAGGCACGCGGCGGAAAATGCGCGTCGCGGGGTGGATCGCGCCCCGCGTGAAGAGAGGTGAGCCAGCCAGCGCATCCTCAGAACGGGCAGGGCAACATCCTTGTAAATTCAGCATGACATGCTTAAAATGCAAGGATGTTTGAACGCCTCGCCGCCACCAAAATCGCCGAACACCTGTCCTGGAGCCCTGCTGTGGCCATTCTGGGTCCGAGGCAGGTGGGCAAAACCACGCTGGCTCAAACCTTTGCCTCCGACCCCCAATCCGCCATGTATCTGGACTTGGACAGCGCATCGGCGCGCGCGCGCTTGACCAACCCGGAGGCGTTTTTTGCGGCCAATCGGCATCGCTTGGTGGTGCTCGATGAAATTCAGAACCAGCCCGAGTTGCTGCAAGAGCTGCGCGGTGAAATCGATCAAGACCGGCGCCCAGGGCGATTTCTCATTCTCGGTTCGGCCTCGTTCAAGTTGCTTAAACAATCCCAGTCCCTGGCGGGGCGCTTGTCCCTGGTGGACCTTTCTCCTTTACTGGCCAGCGAAGCTGCGCCCCACTTTGCAGACCTGCAAACACTTTGGCTGCGCGGCGGCTTCCCCAACAGCTTGCTGGCACCGTCGGATGCCGCCTCATGGGATTGGCGAGATGCGTTCATCCGGCATTTTCTGAACACCGATTTGGCGCAGTTGGGCATCAATGTCGAACCCGAGCTGATGCGGCGCTTTTGGCGCATGCTGGCGCACCAGCATGGGCAGTTGTTCAACGCGTCAAGCATCGCCATGTCGCTGGGGGTGGCGTCGTCCACCACCACTCGCTATCTGGATCATTTGTGCAATGCCCTGGTGGTTCGCCGATTGGAGCCCCATCACATCAACATCGGCAAGCGCTTGGTGAAGACCCCCAAGGTCTATGTGCGCGACAGTGGCTTGCTCCACAGTTTGTTGGGCATCCACGAGGTGAACGATTTGCTGGGGCACCCCAGCACGGGCGCATCGTGGGAGGGCTTGGTCATCGAACAAATTGCAGGGCATTTGCCTGTGGGTGCGCAACTGTCGTTTTACAGGACGGCTGCCGGCGCAGAGATGGATGTGGTCGTTGAACTGGGCCAAAAGCGCATGGGCTTCGAGGTGAAGTTCTCCAGCGCCCCCAAAGTGAGCAAAGGCTTTTGGCAGGCCAAGGCAGACCTACAACTGACCCACACCCATGTGGTTGCCCCGGTGCAAGAAGGCTGGCCCCTGCAAGACGACGTGAGCGTGATCCCGGTGTCTGAAATCCCCCAGCGCTTGGCGGCGCTCAGCGAATAGGCGCACGGTTGGCGCGCGGTGGGTTTGCAGTGGAGTCAGCAGGCTGGCTGCACTTGAGCCTAGCGCGTGCGTCAATCTTTCGGAAAGTTAGTCTGGAGGAGTCAGATGGGGAAAGTCCTTTGCGAACTCTCCTAGGTTGGCAGCGTAGTCGTAAGCTTTGTAGTAGATGTGTTGCTGTTCTGTTGTAGAAAGGGTTTCCCATTCCGCTTGAAACTCTTGATAAGCGGAATCGGGCAAATTGAAGTGATTCAACATGCGAGCTTTGAGCCTGAGGGCATGGGTAGCGGCAGGAATGGCTTTGTTTGATAACTCTGATCGCGTAACTGACAGGTTGGTGTCTGAATCAGATACCGCATCAGCAAAATTCGTTTGTGCGTCCAAGTGAACATTGGTGAGTTTGGCGCCTTGGAATTGAGCACGGAGTAAGTCAGTGCCTTGGAGTTGAGCCCTGTGCAAGTTAGCGCCCTGAAGTTGAGCTATTCGCAATTGAGCGCTTTGGAGTTGAGCCCAGTGCAAGTTAGCGCCCTGAAGTTCAGCCCAGTGCAAGTTAGCGCCCTGGAGTTGAGCCTCCGATAAGTGAGCGCCCTGAAGATTAGCCATTTGCAAGTCAGCACCCTGAAGTTGAGCCCTGAATAAGTCAGCGTACTGGAGTAGAGTCGTTAATAAGTTAGCACCCTGGAGTTGAGCCCTGTGCAAGCTAGCGCCCTGGAGTTGAGCCCAGTGCAAGTTAGCGCCCTGGAGTTGAGCGTCCCACAAGATGGCACCCTGGAGTTGAGCCTTGTGCAAGTTAGCGCCTTGGAGTTGAGCCCAGCGTAAGTCAGCGCCTTGGAGTTGAGCCCCCAATAGGTTGGCGAGGGTCAACTGTACATTTGACAGATCCATGTCATTGAGCCGCAAACCATCAAGCCCGGGTAGGCGATTGTTGATCCCATTCAAAAGGCAACCTGGCAGGTGATGACGGTAGTCGCCCAGTGCTTTGCCTTTTTGAGAAAGCAGAGCCAGCAAGACCGCTTGTGCCAATGGCGATTGACCCAGCCTTTTTTGCACCTCTTCGCGCCAAGAAACATAGGCCCCCAATAATGACTCGCCTTGCAAGCCATCCAATGGCACTGGTGGGTCTGCCATCAGATTCTTTTGCATCCTCGACCAGATGGAAAGCAGCAACACCAACGTGGGCTGCCGAAATTGCTGACCAAATTCACCCATCAAATACGCCTTCAGCTGGTGCACCGCCGCCACCTGCAAGGCCTCGCTGCCTTCACGCCGCCCAGGTGGGTTGGGGGTGCCCTCTTGAATGGGTGGCTTCAGGCGTTTGGTGGTGGTCTCAACACTTTTGCCGGCCTTTTTGATGGTGACTTCATCCTCCACCAACTGTGCCCCCGTTGCCCATTCGCACAGCTTTTGAAAATCTTTGAGGTTGGTGTCTTTGCGGTTGTTTTCAATCAGCCAAAGTTGGTTGGTGTCCCTGAACCACCACAACAGGAAGGCCAGGGGTGCCAAGGCCACCGCCGTGAACAATGACCAAGCCCCATTTGAACTGCCGTGCGGCGCGGCTGGAAACAAAGCCTGGCTTAGGGTGACTTTCACCTCGTCGCCCGACAGCCAAGACACCAGCACCCAAATCAGCGCCAGCGTGGCGAAGGCAGCCAGCAACACAAATAGCCATCGCTGCCTCAACAGCACGCGCCAGAGGTGCCCACTTTGCCAGTGGTCTTTCACCACCTCGCCCCACAGCACAAAACGCCAGTGCATGTGATGCCCATAGGCCGTTTGGTGTTTGGCACCCAACACCTTGAGGCACAGCCACCTTAATAGGGCCAACACCTTGAGCCAAAACTTGGCGGACCCCTTCTCAACAGCAACGACGTAATAAAGCCAGGTCAGGCCAAATGCAGCCATACAGCAGGGCACCACCACCAGCCCAATGTTGTGGGGCGTCTCATACCGAAAGCACACCACGGCGTAGTGCCAGTTCAGCCAGGGCCAGCTCAAAAAGAGCCCCACCAGCCACATGCAGACCCACACCCCCAGGGCCAACCTGCCCCAGGCAAACTTTGACGTGGTGCGGCTGGTACGGATCCGCAACTGGGTTCTGAAAAACAAGATCACCGCAGCGGCGGAAATGATCCCAACCAGCAGGGCGATCCAAAGGCCGGGAGCCCACTCATAGCAGGCGTTCAACAGATCAATGAAGGCAGCGTGCATGTCGGTCCTCTTGCGTGCTATCCAGGGAGAGACCGACAACCGCCCAACGCCCCCTCATCCAGGGCTCAGGCCAGTCCAACTTCAATGTACATCAAGGCAGCATCGGACCCAAGCAAACACCTCGTTTCGTTTGAAGAGGCCAAACCGTTTTCTTTGATGAGCTTGCAAACGCGACCAAGCTCAAAAATCAGCCCAAAGAAAAATCAACATCTCCTGGCGAGCGTCCTCATAGCAGGGTCAAGTGATCACACCCCCCACACCATGAGCGTTCTTCCTACAATGGCCTGATTCACCGCTTCACCAGGCATCAGCATGGGCAATCGACTCACTCAAATCGCCACCCGCACGGGTGACAACGGCACCACGGGCCTGGGCAACAACCAGCGCGTGTCCAAAAACAGCTTGCGGGTGCATGCCATGGGCGATGTGGACGAACTCAACTCCCACATTGGCCTCTTGCTGTGCGAAGACGTCCCCGTCGAGGTGCGCGACTTGCTGGTCGAGATTCAGCACCAGCTCTTTAACCTCGGCGGCGAGCTGTCCATCCCCGGCTTCGAACTCCTCAAGCCCGAGGCTGTGCTCGCGCTCGACCAAGCCCTCGCGCATCACAACGCCCAGCTGCCCAAGCTGCAGGAATTCATCCTGCCAGCGGGCAACCGTGCCGCCGCCCAAGCCCATGTGTGCCGCACCGTGGCGCGCCGCGCCGAACGGCAGGTGGTGGCCCTGGGCAACGAAGAGGCCTTGAACGACACCCCGCGCCAATACCTCAACCGCCTCTCAGACCTCATGTTCGTCCTCGCGCGCGTGCTCAACCGCATGCACGGCGGCGACGATGTCTATTGGAAAAGCGAGCGCGTCAAACAGGGTGGCGCGAGCTAAGCAGCTGCAAGGCCTTAGCCCAAGGCCTCATCAAAAATCGCCACCGCCCGTGTCCAGCCCGCTGAGGCGCCGCGGATCTTGTGCGGAAAGCAGCTGATGTAAAAGCCCGTGGGCGGCAAGGCCTCGAGGTTGTGCAGCTTTTCCAGATGGCAGTAGCCAATGTGTCGCCCGGCTTTGTGGCCTTCCCAGATCAGGCTTGCGTCTTGCGAGGCCTTGTACTTCTCGGCGGTGTGCACAAAGGGCGCGTCCCAGCTCCAGGCATCGGTGCCGGTGAGTCGCACGCCCCGTTCAAGCAAATAGAGGGTGGCTTCCAACCCCATGCCGCAGCCGCTGCTCACATAGTCGTTGTTGCCGTAGCGCGAGCCTGCCCGCGTGTTGACAACCACGATCTCCAGCGGCGAGAGCGTGTGCCCAATGCGCGCCAGCTCGGCCTCGACCTCGGCGGCGGTGACCACATGGCCATCGGGCAAATGGCGAAAGTCCAGTTTCACACCTGGCTGAAAGCACCACTCCAGCGGCACTTCGTCAATCGAGATGGCGCGCTGGGGCTTGCCCGTGGCGGCGTCCATGGTCGAGTGAAAGTGATAAGGGGCGTCCAGGTGCGTGCCGTTGTGGGTCGAGAGCTGGACCAGCTCCACCGCCCAGCCTTCGCCATCGGGCAGGTCCGACTTTTTCAGGCCGGGGAAAAAGGGCTCGATCTGCTCATAGGTTTGTTCGTGGGTGAAGTACTGGATCTGGGGCTTGAATGCGGGCGGGTCGCTCACCACGTCGTTTTCCAGATAGATGGAGAGGTCCACAAATCGTCGGCTCATGAGGGCTCCTGCGTCAAGGGTAGTCGGTGACTCATCTTAAGCAAGGAAGCAAAACCCTGTGGTTACACTCGCGACGATTCTGCTCAGCCCGGTTCGCTGTGCCTCGGGTTGCGCCCCAGCAAGGATGTCCCATGGCCACTCACGCTTCGTCCCCCCCGTCTACGCCGCCTCAAATCCCGCAAATCCGCCGCTATCAGCATTGGCTGGCCGAGCACCGCGGCTTGCACTTTGACAGCTACGACGCGCTGTGGCGCTGGACCACCACCGACCTCGACGCGTTTTGGCAAAGCATTTGGGATTACTTCCAGCTCCATTCGCCCACGCCCCACACCGCCGTGCTCGCCCGCAACACCATGCCGGGCGCGCAGTGGTTCCCCGGCGCGCAAGCCAACTATGCCCAGCAGGTGTTTCGGCATGTGCAGCCCGCGCACGCGGCGGGCTTCATGGCGGTCATCTCCGAGAACGAAGCGGGTGAGCATCGCGAACTGTCGTGGCCCGAGTTGCGCCGTCAGGTGGCAAGCCTGGCGCTGCACTTGCGCGCCCAGGGGGTCACGCGCGGCGACCGCGTGGTGGCGTACCTGCCCAATGTGCCCGAGGCCATGGTGGCCTTCCTCGCCTGCGCGAGCATGGGCGCGATCTGGAGCATCTGCGCGCCCGACATGGGCACGCGTGCGGTGCTCGACCGCTTCAGCCAGATCGAGCCCAAGGTGCTCATCGCTTGCGATGGCGTTCGCTATGGCGGCAAGGCCATTGACCGCACCGGCGTCATCCAGGAGATGCGCGCGGCCTTGCCCACCGTCGAACACCTCATCGTGCTGCGCAACCTCGACCCCCAGGCGCACGTGCCGGGCAGCACCGACTACGCCGACACCATTGCCCGCAACGATGCAGCCACCACCGCCTTCGAGCCCGAGTGGCTGCCCTTTGATCATCCGCTGTGGGTGGTCTACTCCAGCGGCACAACCGGCCTGCCCAAGCCCATCGTCCACGGTCATGGCGGCACGGTCCTGGTGGCCTTGGCCCTCAAGAGCTTGCACAACGATGTGGGTTGCAGTTACGACGCCAACAACTGGGGCGAACGCTATCACTGGTACAGCACCACCGGCTGGGTGATGTGGAACGCGCAAACCAGCGGCCTGCTCAACGGCACCACCTGCGTGATCTACGACGGCAGCCCTGCGGGCACCACACCCGGCGCGCAGGACTGGAGCACCCTGTGGCGTTTCGCTGAGCGCAACAGCGTGACATTTTTTGGGGCGGGCGCGGCGTTTTATGCCAATTGCCTCAAGGCAGGCCTTGAGCTGTCGCAGTGGCCGGGCCTGTCGCGGGTGCGCGCGCTGGGCACCACCGGTTCGCCCCTGAGCGAGGACGTGCAAAACTGGGGCGTGGCGCAGTTCAAGCGCCTGGGTCACGACGAAATCTGGTGGTGCAACATCTCGGGCGGGACGGACTTTGCCGGTGCCTTCATTGGCGGGCACCGCGACCTGCCCCAGGTCCCTGGGCAGATGCAATGCCGCCTCATTGGTTGCGCGGTGGAGGCCTGGAATGAACAAGGCCAGCCGGTGGACAACGAGGTGGGCGAGCTGGTGTGCACCCAGCCCATTCCCTCCATGCCGCTGTACTTCTGGAACGACAAAGACAACCAGCGCTACATCGGCAGCTACTTCGACATGTACCCACCCGGCCACGGCCGCAAGCCCGGCGGTGGCGATGGCCCCGCCGACATGGGCGCGGTGTGGCGGCACGGCGATTGGCTCAAGATCACCCCCATGGGCCACTGTGTGATTTATGGCCGCAGCGACGCCACCATCAACCGCCATGGTTTGCGCATGGGCACCAGCGAGCTCTACAGTGCGGTGGAGGCCTTGCCCGAGGTGCTCGACGCCATGGTGGTGGACCTCGAATACCTGGGGCGAGACAGCTTCATGCCGCTTTTTGTCGTGCTGCGCGAGGGCGTGAGCCTCGACGAGGCGCTCAAGGCCAGGCTCAACCACGCCATCAAGACGGCGCTCTCGCCGCGCTTCATCCCCAACGAGATCGTGCAAGCGCCCGCCATCCCGCGCACGCTCACGGGCAAGAAGCAGGAGCTGCCCATCAAAAAGCTCATGCTCGGCCAGCCCATCGACAAGGTGTTGAACCGCGATGCCATGGCCAATGCTGAATGCCTGCCCTGGTACGAGGCCTACGCGCGGTCGTACGCGGGGCGGTGAGCTTCGCGCCCAGTTGCTGGCCAGCGGGCTCAACCAGGGTTTGTCCTCGTGCCTGCCGACGCTGAAAGCCTTAAATTAGTTCAAGCTTCAAATATCAAGGCCTGAACAAAGGGGTAAGCATGAACATCGTTTGCATCGGCGGGGGTCCCGCGGGTCTTTACTTCGGATTGCTGATGAAGCAGGTCAATCCGGCGCACGACATCACCGTGGTGGAGCGCAACAAGCCCTACGACACCTTTGGCTGGGGTGTGGTGTTCTCCGACGCGACCATGGACAACATGCGCCTGTGGGACAAGCAAACCGCCGACGAAATCCAGCAAGCCTTCAACCACTGGGATGACATCGAGTTGCTCTTCAAGGGGCGCACCATCCGCTCGGGTGGGCACGGCTTTGTGGGCATTGGCCGCAAAAAACTGCTCAACATCCTTCAGGCCCGCTGTGAACAGCTGGGCGTCAAGCTGGTGTTTGAATGCGAGGCGGGCTCCGACGACGACTACCCCGAGGCCGACCTCATCATCGCCAGCGACGGCATCAACTCCACCATCCGCAACAAATACAAGGCGCACTTCAAGCCCGACATCGTGGTGCGCCCCAACCGCTACATCTGGCTGGGCACGCACCGCCTCTACGACGCCTTCACCTTCGACTTTCAAAAGACCGAGCACGGCTGGTTTCAGGCCCACATCTACAAGTTCGACGACAAGACCACCACCTTCATCGTCGAATGCCCCGAGCACGTGTGGCTCGCGCACGGCCTGGACAAGGCCGACCAGGACCAGTCGATCGCTTTTTGCGAACAGCTCTTTGCCGACAACCTGCAAGGCCACAAGCTCATGACCAATGCGCGCCATTTGCGCGGCTCGGCCTGGCTCAACTTCCAGCGCGTGGTTTGCCAGGACTGGTGGATCAAGAACCAGAACGGCAGCCACGTCGTGCTCATGGGCGACGCGGTGCACACGGCGCACTTTGCAATTGGCTCGGGCACCAAGCTGGCGTTTGAGGACGCGATTGAGCTGGTCAAACAATTCAAGGCCGTGGGCGACCAGCCCGCGCAACTCGGGCAGGTGCTCGCGCAATACCAGGCGGTGCGCAGCGTGGACACCTTGCGCATTCAGAACGCGGCCTGGAACGCCATGGAATGGTTCGAGGTCTGTGGCGAACGCTATTGCGACCAGCTCGAGCCCGAGCAGTTCATGTATTCCATGCTCACGCGCAGCCAGCGCATTGGCCACGAGAACCTGCGCTTGCGCGACAAGCAGTGGCTAGAAGGCTATGAGCAATGGTTTGGCCAGCGCGCCAGCGAACAAACCCACACAGCGGCACCCAGCGTGCCCACGCCCCCGATGTTCACGCCCTACAAGGTGCGCTCGGTGACGCTCAAAAACCGCGTGGTGGTCTCACCCATGGCCCAGTATTCGGCGGTGGATGGCCTCGCGGGCGACTACCACCTCGTCCACCTGGGTGCGCGCGCCATGGGTGGTGCGGGCATGGTGTTTGCCGAGATGACCTGTGTGAGCCCCGATGCGCGCATCACGCCGGGCTGCCCGGGCTTGTGGAACGACGAACAAACCCAGGCCTGGCGGCGCATCACCGACTGGGTGCACGAGCACACCGACGCCAAGATGGCGGTGCAAATCGGCCATGCCGGTGCCAAGGGGGCAACTCGCCGTGCCTGGGATGGCATTGACAAGCCCTTGCCCGCCAGCGGTCCCGAGGCCGCCTGGCCGCTGATCTCGGCCTCGCCCCAGCAATACCTTGATGGAGAGAGCGCCTGGTCACGCGCCATGACGCGCGAGGACATGGACCGCGTCAAGGCCGACTTTGTGGCCTCCACCCGGCGGGCTGCCGAGGCGGGCTTTGACTGGCTGGAGCTGCACTGCGCGCACGGCTACTTGCTCTCCTCATTCATCAGCCCGATCACCAACCAGCGGCAAGACGAGCATGGCGGCTCGCTTGAAAACCGCTTGCGCTACCCGCTCGAGGTGTTTGCCGCAGTGCGGGCGGCGTGGCCAAAAGACTTGCCGATGTCGGTGCGCATCTCGGCGCATGACTGGGTTGAAGGCGGCATCACGCCCAGCGACGCGGTGCTCATCGCCAAGGCGTTCAAGGCCGCAGGCGCCGACCTCATCGACTGCTCATCGGGGCAGGTGAGCAAGAAAGAAAAAATCACCTTTGGCCGCATGTTCCAGACGCCCTTTGCCGATCGCGTGAGACAGGAGGCGGGCATTGCCACGATCGCGGTGGGCGCCATCAGCGAAGCCGATCACGTCAACAGCGTGATTGCAGCGGGGCGCGCCGACTTGTGCGCGGTGGCGCGTCCGCATCTGGCCAACCCGGCGTGGACGCTGAGCGAAGCCGCCAAGATTGGCTACACCCCAGTGGCCTGGCCCAAGGCCTACCGCTCAGCCAAAGCCCAGATGGAGGCCAACTTCTCGCGCGACAAGGCGCAGCAACTCATGCAGGTCGAGGCCGCACGCCAAGAAGGGTTGCGACAAGCCAGCCTGTCACAGTGAGGCGTGGCCATGAACGACCTCGCTGCCCCTGATCTGGAACACCGCTTGCTGGCCGAGGACCACACCTCGCTGCGCTTGTGGCTGCGCTTGCTCACCACCACCATCCGGCTGGAAGACACCGTGCGCCAGCGCCTGCGCGAAGGCTTTGGCATCACCCTGCCGCGCTTTGACCTCATGGCGCAACTCGAGCGTGAGCCCGATGGCCTCACCATGGGCGAGTTGTCGCGCCGCATGATGGTCACGGGGGGCAACATCACCACCATCGTCGACCAGCTTGAAAAAGAAAACATGGTGCAGCGCGTGGTGTCGCCGTCGGATCGGCGCTCCTACAGCGTGCGCATGACCGCGCAAGGGCGCGCGGCGTTCGAGACCATGGCCAAAGCCCATGAGCAATGGGTGATTGGCCTGATGTCAACGCTGAGCGAAGACCAACAATTGCAACTGCACACCTTGCTTGGATTGCTCAAGCAAGGCCTGCTCCAAGACCCACCACCCCCACGAGGCCTGACATGACCGCCGCATCCACTCCCCTTGACTTCAACCCTGTGGGCAGCAATGTGCTGTCGCTCAACCCCCAGCACTTTGAGTTGCAACTGCAAGACCGCATTGCCACGATCCGGCTCAAGCGCCCCGAGCGCAAAAACCCCCTGACCTTTGACAGCTATGCCGAGTTGCGCGACTGGTTCCGTGCACTGGCCTATTCCAGCGAGGTCGAGGTGGTGGTGTGGTCCAGCAACGAGGGCAACTTCTGCTCGGGCGGCGATGTGCACGACATCATCGGTCCGCTCACCCGCATGGACATGACGGGGCTGTTGCGCTTTACCCGCATGACGGGCGATCTGGTCAAGGCCATGCTGCATTGCGGCAAGCCCATCATTGCCGCCGTCGATGGCGTGTGTGCGGGCGCGGGTGCCATCGCGGCCATGGCGTCGGACTTGCGCCTGGGCACGCCCCGCGCCAAGGTGGCTTTCCTGTTCACCCGCGTGGGCCTGGCCGGCTGCGACATGGGCGCGTGCGCGGTACTGCCCCGGCTCATCGGTCAGGGGCGCGCGGCCGACTTGCTCTACACCGGTCGCGCCATGAAAGCCGAGGAAGGCTTCGCCTGGGGCTTTTACAACGCCCTGCACGAACCCGATGCCCTGCTGGCCGAGGCACAGGCCCTGGCCAAGCGCATTGCCGAAGGCCCCAACTTTGCCCACATGATGACCAAGACGCAGCTCAATCACGAATGGAACATGGCTTTGGAGCAGGCCATCGAAGCCGAGGCCCAAGCGCAGGCGATTTGCATGCAGACCCAGGACTTTCACCGCGCGTATCACGCCTTTGTGGCCAAACAAACGCCGGTTTTCGAAGGCAATTGAGCCCGCCCTCGCCCACGCTTTGTCAAAGGATTGCCATGTCAGACACCCGCTTTTTGGATTGGCCGTTTTTCGAGCCGCACCACCGCCAGCTCGCGCGCGAGCTCGATGCCTGGGCAGGCGAGACGCAAGCGCGCCTGGCCGCTGAGCACGATGCGCACGATGCCGACGCGCTCACACGGGCATGGGTGCGCGCGCTGGGCGAAGGCGGTTGGTTGCGCTATAGCGCCGTTGACCCCGACCACCCCGAGCGGGCGCTCGATGTGCGAAGCCTGTGCCTGATCCGCGACACGCTGGCGCGCCACCATGGCCTGGCCGACTTTGCTTTTGCCATGCAAGGCCTGGGCACGGGGGCGGTCTCGCTCTTTGGCAGCCCCGCCCAGCGCGAGGTGCTGCGCCAAAGCCGTGCGGGGCAGGCCATCACCGCCTTTGCCCTCACCGAGCCGCAATCGGGCTCGGACGTGGCCAACAGCACCATGACCGCCCGCCTCGAGGGCGACCACTATGTGCTGGATGGCGAAAAGACCTGGATCTCCAACGGCGGCATTGCCGACGGCTACACCGTGTTTGCGCGCACAGGCGAAGGACCCAGTGCCAAGGGCTTGTCGGCCTTTTGGGTGAGCGCCGATGCGTCAGGGCTGAGCGTGGCCGAGCGGCTCGAAACCATTGCGCCCCATCCGCTGGCCCGCCTGGCTTTTCGCCAGTGCCGCGTGCCGGTGAGCGCGCGCATTGGCGAGCCGGGCGCGGGCTTTCGCATTGCCATGTCGGTGCTCGATGTGTTTCGCTCCACGGTGGCGGCAGCGGCCTTGGGCTTTGCGCGCCGCGCGCTCGACGAAACCGTTGACCGCGTCCACACCCGCCGCATTGCCGGCCAGCCTTTGGCCGAATTGCAAATGGTGCAGGGTCACATTGCCGACATGGCCTTGTCCGTCGACGCAGCAGCGCTGCTGGTGTATCGCGCCGCCTGGACCAAAGACCAAGGGGCAGAGCGCGTCTCGCGCGAGGCCGCCATGGCCAAGCTCTTTGCCACCGAGGAGGCGCAAAAGGTCATCGACATGGCGGTGCAGTTGCACGGTGGCGATGGCGTGCGAAGCGGCACGGTGGTCGAACACCTCTATCGCGACATCCGTGCCCTGCGCATTTACGAAGGCGCCAGCGACGTGCAGCGCGTCGTGATTGCCCGCCATGCCCTCACCCACACCTGAACGACAGCCAGGAGAACGCCATGCTTGGACCCACCGCTCACGTCGATACCTTTGCCAGAGACCATTTGCCGCCCGCCAACCAGTGGCCCGATTTTTTGCTCGAGCGCTTTGCCTACCCCGACCATGTGAATGCGGGCTACGAGCTGAGCGACGCCATGGTGGCCAAGGGCTTTGGCGACCGCACCGCCCTGGTGGGCAATGGGCGACGACGCACCTACAAGGAGTTGGCCGATTGGAGCAACCGCATTGCGCATGTGCTGGTTGAGGACTTTGGCCTCAAGCCCGGCCAGCGCGTGCTGGTGCGCTCGGCCAACAACCCGGCCATGGTGGCCGTGTGGCTGGCGGTGACCAAGGCCGGTGGCGTGGCGGTCAACACCATGCCCATGCTGCGCGCCATGGAGCTCGATGCCATCGTCAACATCGCCGAGATTGGCCTGGCCTTGTGCGACACGCGGCTCATGGATGAACTCGTGGCCTGTGCCAAGGACTCGCGCTTTTTGAAGAAGGTCATTGGCTTTGACGGCACGGCCAACCACGATGCCGAGCTCGACCGCCTGGCGCTGGAAAAGCCGGTGCACTTTGATGCGGTGCCCACCGGGCGCGACGATGTGGCCTTGCTGGGCTTTACCTCGGGCACCACGGGCAAGCCCAAGGCCACCATGCACTTTCACCGCGACTTGCTCATCGTCGCCGACGGCTACGCCAAAGAGGTTTTGCAGGTCACGCCCGATGATGTGTTCGTGGGCTCACCGCCTTTGGCCTTCACCTTTGGCCTGGGGGGGCTTGCGGTGTTTCCCTTGCGCTTTGGCGCCTGTGCGGTGCTGCTGGAAAACGCCACGCCGCCCAACCTCATCGAGATCATCCAAAAGCACAAGGCCACCGTGTGCTTCACCGCGCCCACCGCTTACCGCGTGATGCTGCGCGCCATGGAAGAGGGGGCTGACCTCTCTAGCCTGCGCGCGGCCGTCTCGGCGGGCGAGACCTTGCCCGCGCCTGTCTACGAGGAGTGGCTGGCCAAAACCGGCAAGCCCATGCTCGACGGCATTGGCTCGACCGAGATGCTGCACATCTTCATCACCAACCGGTTTGGCGACAGCCATGCCGGCGTCACTGGCCAACCTGTCACCGGGTACGAGGCCAAGGTGGTGGACGACCAAGGCCACGAGGTGCCACGCGGCACCATGGGGCGATTGGCCGTGCGCGGTCCCACAGGCTGCCGCTACCTCAACGATGAGCGGCAAAAGAAATACGTCGAAGGCGGCTGGAACATCACGGGCGACACCTTCATCCAGGACGAGGCGGGCTACTTTCGGTTTGCGGCGCGCAACGACGACATGATCATCTCGGCGGGCTACAACATTGCCGGCCCCGAGGTCGAAGCCGCCTTGCTGCGCCACCCAGCGGTGAAGGAATGCGCCGTGGTGGGCGAGCCCGATGCCGAGCGCGGCGCGATTGTGTGCGCCCACGTGGTCTTGAGCGAGTCCGATCTGCCCAGCGAGGCCATGGTGCGCACCCTGCAAGAGCATGTGAAGGCGACCATCGCACCCTACAAATACCCGCGCAAAGTCATCTTTTCCAAAGAGCTGCCCAAGACCGCCACGGGCAAGATCCAGCGCTTTCGCTTGCGCGATGCGGGTTGACCCGCCAGGCACAGACCCGCATGTCCCGCAGCCTCTTTCCCCAACCACCCAGCGCCGCGCCGGCCTTCGAGCAGGACGTGCCGGTCATCTTTGCCCACTGCGATCCGGCGGGCATTGTGTTTTATCCGCGCCTGGTCGAGATGATCAACAACGTCGTCGAGGCCTGGTTTGACCGCCTGGGCTGCTCGTTTGCGCGCATGCATGGCGAGCTGGCCATGGGCGTGCCCACGGTGACGCTGCAAGTCGAATTCGTCAAGGCCTGCCGCCTGGGTGAGGTGCTCCAGATGCGATTGCATGTGCAAGAGCTGGCCGCCAACCGTGTGAGCCTGCGCGTGCAAGCGCTTTGCCAGGGCGAGCTGCGCTGGCAAGCCGCGGTCACGCTGGTGTGCGTGCAGCTTAAGCCCTTGCAGTCCACCCGCTGGCCGCCCGATCTGTGGCAGGCCTTGCAAGGCGCGGCGCAACCGTTAATCTGAACCTGACCCCATTTAATGAAGGAGCCCCTGTTCATGCATCAAGTCATTCAACCCGATGGGTGGCTGCCCGCCAAAGGCTATGCCAATGGGGTCCATGTCCACAATGGCACGCTCTATGTGGGCGGCCAAATTGGCTGGAACGCGCAGCAGCAGTTCGAGACGCACGACTTCATCGGCCAGATGCGCCAAGCCTTGCGCAACATCCTCGATGTGGTGGAAAAGGCTGGCGGGCAAGCCAGCGACATCGTGCGCCTGACCTGGTATGTCACCGACAAGCGCGAGTACGTGGCGCGCCAAAGCGAGGTGGGCAAGGTCTACCGCGAGATCATGGGCAAGCACTTTCCGGCCATGGCCATGGTGGTGGTGAGCGCCCTGGTCGAAGACGAGGCCCTGATTGAGATCGAGGCCACGGCGGTGTTGTCCAAGGCTTAGCCTGCCTGGACCAGAGTCCGCCACCAGACAAGGACATGACAGACCTTGGCGCCGCGAAACCAGGCGCGAATCCATAATTGAGTAATTAATCAGTTTTTTCATTCCAGACGAGTTCCACATGAGCAAAGCCAAATTTCAATGGGAAGACCCCTTTTTGTTGTCGCAGCAACTCACCGATGACGAGCGCATGATCCAGGAGGCCGCAGCGGCCTATTGCCAGGACAAGCTCATGCCCCGCGTCAAGGAAGCCTTCCGCCATGAAAAAACCGACCCGGCAATTTTTCGCGAGATGGGCGAGCTGGGCTTGCTGGGTCCGACCATCCCCGAGGCGTATGGCGGTCCGGGCCTGAACTACGTGGCCTATGGCCTGATCGCGCGCGAAGTCGAGCGCGTGGACTCGGGCTACCGCTCGATGATGAGCGTGCAGTCGTCTTTGGTGATGGTGCCCATTTTTGAATTTGGCACTGAAGGCCAGCGCCAGAAATACCTGCCCAAGCTGGCCACCGGTGAGTGGATTGGCTGCTTTGGCCTCACCGAGCCCAACCATGGCTCTGACCCGGCCAGCATGGCCACGCGCGCTCACAAAGTCGCCGGCGGCTACAAGCTCTCGGGCAGCAAGATGTGGATCTCCAACAGCCCCATTGCCGATGTGTTTGTGGTGTGGGCCAAAGAGGTGAGCGAGACCGGTGCGGTTGGCCCGATCCGTGGCTTTGTGCTCGAAAAGGGCATGGCGGGTTTGAGTGCGCCGGCCATCCACGGCAAGGTGGGCTTGCGCGCCTCCATCACCGGCGAGATCGTCATGGACGGTGTGTTTGTCCCCGAAGAAAACGCCTTCCCCGAGGTGCAAGGCCTCAAGGGTCCCTTCACCTGTCTCAACAGCGCACGCTATGGCATTGCCTGGGGCGCTCTGGGTGCGGCCGAATATTGCTGGCACACCGCGCGCCAGTACACGCTGGACCGTGAGCAGTTTGGTCGCCCCCTGGCCGCCAACCAGCTCATCCAGAAAAAACTCGCCGACATGCAAACCGAAATCTCATTGGGTCTGCAAGGCTGCTTGCGCCTGGGTCGCATGAAAGACGAGGGCACGGCTTCGGTGGAGATCACCTCCATCCTCAAGCGCAACTCGTGCGGCAAAGCCTTGGACATTGCACGCCTTGCACGCGACATGATGGGCGGCAACGGCATCAGCGATGAATTTGGCGTGGCGCGTCACCTGGTCAACCTCGAAGTGGTCAACACCTACGAGGGCACGCACGACATCCATGCGCTCATCCTGGGTCGCGCGCAAACAGGCATTGCGGCGTTTGCCAACTGAGGCCAGCAACCGGGTCGGTGGTGGCCGCACTGCTACACTGACCCTTCACCATTTTTGTTCAACCTGTCGCCAGGGGAGCCCCAAAGCCGTTCACACGGTCAGGGGCTGAGAGTGCAAAGCGGTTCCTTGTGAACCCGTTTGCAGACCCTGGAACCTGATCCGGCTCATACCGGCGGAGGAAGCGCGACATGACGCTCACCATTGCAGCAGCCCTCGTGGCTGCACTCTTGTCTTTCATCTGGATTGGTCTTCGCGCCCGCGCGAGCAACGAGGACCTCGACACCTACCTCACCGCCCGCAACTCGCAAAGCGCGAGCACCCTGGCCTTGTCCTTTTTGGCCTCGGGCATGGGAGCCTGGATTTTGTTTGTGCCCCCCGAGATCGCGGCCTTTGTGGGTCCGGTCGCCCTGGGCGGTTACGTGCTGGGCGCGGCCTTGCCCTTCATCGTGCTGGTGTGGTTTGGCCCGGCCATCCGCCGCCACATGCCCGATGGGCGCAGCCTCGCCGAGTACGCGCAAGCGCGCTTTGGCACGGTGCTTCGGCATTGGCTCAGCGCCTTGTCCATCCTCTACATGCTGTGCTTCATCACGGCTGAGCTCACCGCCATGAGCACCATCACCGCCATGCTCTCGCCCCTGCCGGGCAGCTGGGTGACGGTGGGGCTGGTGGTCACCACGCTGATCTACACCGTGTGGGGCGGTTTGCGAGCAAGCCTGGCCACCGACCGCTGGCAGGCCTGGCTGCTCCTGGGCTTGCTCGCGCTGGTGGCGGGCGCGGCTGTGGCGAGCCTGCCCGCAGGACCTTTGCCCAAGCCCATGCCCTCGGCGCCGCTGGAGGTGGGTGTGAGCGTGGCCCTCACGCTCATCATTGCGGTGACCGCGGCCAACCTGTTTCATCAGGGCTACTGGCAACGCATCTGGTCAGCTCAAAGCGATGCTGCTCTGCGCCAAGGTGCATGGTGGGGCGGCGTGTCCACCATGGTGGTGATGGCGGCTGTGGGTGCCATGGGTGCTTTGGCGGTCATGTCGGGCAAGGACCTGGGCACACCGCCTGCGCCTTTGTTTGCGCTGGTGGCCGCAGCAGGTCAATGGCTGGCCTTGCCCACCCTGCTGCTCGCGCTGGCACTGGTGGCGTCGTCGGTGGACACCTTGCAAAGTGGCCTGGCCTCGTTGCTGAGCACGTACAGGCCGGGGCACAACACGTCCTTGCGCGCAGCGCGCTGGATCACCGTCTTGCTCATGGTGCCTGTGTTGCTGGTGGCCTTGCAAGGCCATTCGGTGCTGCGCCTCTTCCTCATTGCCGACTTGTTGTGCGCCACGGCGGTGGTGCCGGTGCTCTTGGGCTTGTGGTCGCGCATGACCCCGCGCGCTGCGGTGCTGGGTTGCCTAGCGGGGCTGGTGGGCGCGGTATTGCCGGGCTGGCTGGACACGGGCAGTGTGGCGCAAGGCCTGCTCGCGGCCTCTTTCCCCACCAATGTGCCCACGCTGGCGCCCTTTGTCGGCGCATTGCTGGTGTCCTCGCTGGTGTGCGTGGGCACGGCCTTCTTCTCGCAAAGGCCCAGCGCGGGATAATCCCCGCCATGAAACCCTCACGCGTCGTCGTTGGCCTGAGCGGCGGAGTCGATTCCGCTGTGAGTGCCTGGCTGCTCAAGCAGCAAGGCCACGAGGTGGTGGGCGTCTTCATGAAAAACTGGGAAGACGATGACGACAGTGAATACTGTTCCTCCAACGTCGACTTTGTGGATGCCGCGGCCGTGGCCGATGTGATCGGCATCGAGCTGGTGCATGTGAACTTTGCCGCCGACTACAAAGACCGCGTGTTTGCCGCGTTCCTGCACGAATACCAAAACGGCCGCACCCCCAACCCCGATGTCTTGTGCAACGCCGAGATCAAGTTCAAGGCCTTCCTCGACCACGCCATGGCGCTGGGTGCCGAGCGCATCGCCACCGGCCACTATGCGCGTGTGCGCGAGACGGCTCAGGGCGTGCAATTGCTCAAGGGGCTGGATGCGACCAAGGACCAGAGCTATTTCCTGCACCGCCTCAACCAGGCGCAGTTGGCCAAGACCTGGTTTCCTGTGGGTGAGCTGGAAAAAACCCGCGTGCGCGAGATCGCCGAGCAAATGCAGTTGCCCAATGCCAAAAAGAAAGACTCCACGGGCATTTGCTTCATTGGCGAGCGCCCCTTTCGCGAATTCCTCAACCGCTACATTGCCAGCGCACCCGGTCCCATCTGCAACGACCAAGGCCAAGTCATCGGCCAGCACATGGGTTTGAGTTTTTACACCCTGGGGCAGCGCCAGGGTCTGGGCATTGGTGGGGTCAAGGCCAAAGGCGCGCAACGCGGCAGCAGCGATCACCAGCCCTGGTTTGTCGCGCACAAGGACGTGGCCACCAACACCTTGTGGGTGGTGCAAGGGCATGACCACCCGTGGCTTTTGTCCTCCACCTTGCAGGCCCAAGACCTCAGCTGGGTGAGTGGCCATGCACCCGAGCCGGGGCTGGCGCTTGCCGCCAAGACGCGTTATCGCCAGGCCGATGCGGCGTGTCGCCTCGCTGTGGGTGACAGCCCACAGGGCGCGCGCTTGCAGGCGGTGTTCGATCAATCCCAATGGGCGGTGACTCCGGGGCAGTCCATCGTGGTGTATGACGGCGAGGTCTGCCTGGGTGGTGGTGTGATCGATCAGGCCCAGGCCTTGGAGCGACTCACCGATTTGCCGCAACCCCAGCTCAACCCCAAGCGCGCATCGCGCAAAAAAAACCCCAGCCTAAGCTGGGGTGAGGTGAATCAAAGGGCGTGAGCCGGATCAGGCACCCTGACCCATGGGCATGGGGGTGGGCTGGCTGGTGGCGCGGCCTTTGTAGTCCGTCCAGCAGCGGCGGGTGAAGTCATACAGCTTGCAGGACCTGGCCGTGGTGAAGTACCAGCGCCACGAAAACCGCTGAATGATGATGCGACCCGGCAGCAGCTCTTCGAGTCTGGCCTGGGCTTGCTTGAGTTTGTAGAGCGGGATGCTCATGTCCACATGGTGGGCGGTGTGCTCCATGATGTGGTGCATGAGGGCGCCCATCTTGAAGGGGAAGGTCAGGTGCACGGTGGTGGACACAAAGGGCTGGGCTTTGGCCCAGGCGCTGCGGTCGTCGTGCCAGGACACCTTGACGTGGGTGTGGTGCACATAAATCACAAAGCCGATCATGGCGCACCAGAACATGAAGGGCACCACCAGGCCGGTGAACAGGGCCACGAGCACCGATTGACCTGCGGCTTGCGCGCCCCAGACCACCAGGGCGATCCACACGGCGGTGAAAGCGCTCACCAGCAGGTTGTCCCAAATGAATACGCCACGGCGGGTGGGCATTTCTTTTTTGCTGGGGAAGAACATTTTTTTCCACCAGATCTCGATCATGTAGTAGAGGCCTGGCGCCCAGCCGCTGCGATAGATGCGGTCGAGCAGGCGGCCCATAGGGCTGAGTTTGGCAAATTCTTCTGCCGTGAGCGGCGCCCAGACGAAATCGAAGCCCTTGAGGTTGGTGTAGCCGTGATGAACCACGTTGTGGCCGACATCCCACAGGCTGTAGGGCGTGACCGAGGAGAGGAAAGCAATGCGCCCCAGCCATTTGTTCAGGCCGCGATGGGGGGTCAGGCTTTGGTGACAGGCGTCGTGACCAATGATGAACAAGCGGCCAATGACAAAACCCAGCACCAAACCGCAGGCCAGCTTGGCCCAGAAGGATTCCAGGCTGACCGCGCCGTAGAGCAAGGCTGCCCACAGGGCGTAGTCAAGCACCAGCAACAGCACCGCACGCAGGGTGGAGCGGTCTGCCAGGGGAACCAGCCACTCGCGAATCACTTTGCGGTGCGGCATGGGGGACTGGGGATCGATGGGACGGGGTTGGGCTGACATGAGGCTCGATTTCCGTGAAGTTCACAAAACCGAAACATTTTAGTGTGCTTGCCCACTTTGGGCTTGCCCCAGGTCAAACGTGCGTCACCACCGTGTGGGCAAGGGTCGCACCGCCCGGTAGCAGCGGTTGGGCAGCCGCGTCACGTAACCCCCCGAAATCAGGTCTTTGAGGATGCGGCTCACCATCTCCCGGCTGCATCCAATGTGCTGTGCCATTTGGGCATGTGTGAGGGCCTCCTCACTTGCTGAGCGGCGTAAAGCAAGGTCGCCACGCAGCAGGGCACACAAGCGGGTGTAGGTGTCGGTGAACAGGGCGTGCCGGGCGGTCTGGATGGATTGCTCGGCGCGCTCGGCAGCCCTGTGCCAGAGCAGGCGGGCGAGTTCGGGGTCGGCCTGGACCTGGCGGGCGACGGTTTCGCTGCTCACCACGGCGCACACGCTGGCCGTGAGGGTGATGACCGTGCCGCACCGCTTGCCGGTGGCCAAGGAGGTGTCGCCCACCAGTTCGCCTGGGCCGAGCAGGGCCAGGGTGAGCTCGCGGGTGCGCGCATCGTGGGACAGGCTGTACCAGCGCAAGCGGCCTTCAAGAACCAGCATCAAAGAGCTGGCGGTGTCGCCGTCTTCCATCAGGATGGTGTGGCGGCGGTAGCGGCGGATGATGCCGAGTTCAGCCAAGGCTTCAAGGCTGGGGTGCCCAAAAGCAATGGGGTGGTGTGCAGAGGCTAAGGTGGATTTCATGCACGCATGGTGCGCCAAAACACGCAAGGGGTGAACAAGTGCCACTCACTGTGTGCAACAGTGTGACCCATGTCGCGTGGCAGAATCGATTGAACATCACACAGGAGCACACAGCATGAGCAAACGCGCGACCAAAATCGTCGCCACCCTGGGGCCGGCTTCGAGCGCCCCCGAGATCCTGGAGCAACTCATCGCCTCTGGCGTGAATGTGGTGCGATTGAACTTCAGCCACGGCACTGCGCAAGACCACATTGATCGCGCGCGCCTGGTGCGCGATGCGGCCAAAAAGGTAGGCCGTGAAGTGGCCATCATGGTGGACTTGCAAGGCCCCAAGATCCGGGTGGGCAAGTTTGCCAATGGCAAGGTCATGCTCGACAACGGCGCCGAATTTGTGCTCGATGCCACCCGCACCGAGCTGGGTGACGAGCATGCCGTGGGGCTGGACTACAAAGCCCTGCCCCGTGACGTGGTGGCGGGCGACACCCTGCTGCTCAACGATGGCCTCATTGTGCTCACCGTGACGGCGGTCAAGGGGGAGGCGGTTCACACCCGCGTGCTCATCGGCGGAGAGCTCTCCAACAACAAGGGCATCAACAAAAAAGGCGGCGGCCTCACCGCGCCAGCCCTCACCGCCAAGGACATGGAAGACATCAAGACCGGCATGGCGCTCAAGGCCGACTACCTGGCGGTGAGCTTTCCGAAAAATGCCACCGACATGGAAATGGCGCGCCAACTCGCCATCGTCGCTGGAGCCGAGTACGACCACAAGCCAGGCCTCATTGCCAAGATCGAACGCGCCGAAGCCATCCCCAACCTCGAAGGCATCCTCAAGGCCAGCGACGGCATCATGGTGGCGCGCGGAGACTTGGCCGTCGAAGTGGGCCATGCGGCAGTGCCCGCATTGCAAAAGCACATGATTCGCCTCGCGCGCGAAATGGACAAGGTGGTGATCACCGCCACCCAAATGATGGAGAGCATGATCAATAACCCGGTGCCCACCCGCGCCGAGGTGTCGGACGTGGCCAATGCCGTGCTCGACGGCACCGATGCCGTCATGTTGAGCGCGGAGACCGCAGCGGGCAAATACCCGCTTGAGGTGGTGCGTGAAATGGTGGCCATTTGCACCGCCGCAGAAACCACCGAGGTGGTGCGACTGGACAACGATTTTTCAGGCAAGGTGTTTGCCCGCATCGATCAAACCATTGCCATGGGGGCCTTGTTCACTGCCCACCACCTGGGGGCCAAAGCCATCGTGGCGCTCACCGAAAGCGGCTCCACCGCCTTGTGGATGAGCCGTCACCTCATTCACACCCCCATTTATGCGCTCACCACCAAGCTCTCGACGCAGCGCAAGCTGGCGCTCTACCGCAATGTGCGCCCCTTGCTGGTCGATAGCAGTGCCGACCGTGATGAGGCCCTTGCCCAAGCCGAAGCTCACCTGAAAAAGCGCGGCATTGTCGAGACGGGGAGCCCATGGGCACGCCTGGCGGCACCAACATGCTCAAGATTTGCCGCGTGAGCTGACTGTCAGCTCATGCCAAGCTCGGGTTTTAGAATTTCGTTCAATACATGCTCATAAAGGACCACCATGGCACTCGTCTCGATGCGCGAATTGCTTGATCATGCCGCCGAACACGGATACGGCATCCCGGCCTTCAACGTCAACAATCTGGAGCAGGTTCAGGCGGTCATGGCCGCCGCCGATGAAGTTGGTGCCCCAGTGATCCTGCAAGCGTCTGCGGGCGCGCGCAAATATGCGGGCGAGTCGTTCATCAAGCATTTGATCCAGGCCGCCACCGAAGCCTATCCCCACATCCCGCTGGTCATGCATCAGGACCACGGCACCAGCCCCAAGGTCTGCCAGGGCGCCATCGATCTGGGCTTTGGTTCGGTGATGATGGACGGCTCCCTGATGGAAGACGGCAAGACCCCGGCCAGTTTTGATTACAACGTGCAAGTCACCCGCGAGGTGGTGGGCATGGCGCACAAGCTCGGTGTGACCGTGGAGGGCGAGTTGGGCTGTCTGGGTTCACTGGAAACAGGTGAGGCCGGAGAAGAGGACGGCATTGGCGCCGTGGGCAAGCTGGAGCACTCGCAAATGCTCACCGATCCCGAAGAGGCGGCCCAATTCGTCAAGGCCACGCAACTCGATGCGCTGGCCATTGCGATTGGCACCAGCCACGGCGCCTACAAATTCACCCGCCCACCCACTGGCGATGTGCTGGCCATCAGCCGTGTCAAGGAAATCCACGCACGCATCCCCAACACCCACCTGGTCATGCACGGCTCTTCCAGCGTGCCGCAGGACTTGCTGGCCCTCATCAACCAGTTTGGCGGCAAGATGAAGCAAACCTATGGCGTGCCCGTCAAGGAAATCCAAGAGGCCATCAAGCACGGCGTGCGCAAGATCAACATCGACACCGACATTCGCCTGGCCATGACGGGCGCGGTTCGCAAGTTCCAGGCCGAGAACCCGGACAAGTTCGACATGCGCGAGTGGATGAAGCCCGCACGCGAAGCGGCCAAGGCCATTTGCAAGCAGCGCTATCTGGAATTCGGTTGTGAAGGCCAGGCGCCTCACATCAAGTGCCGCCCCATGCCTTTCATGGCGCAAAAGTACGCCAACGGTGAGCTGGCTCAGGTTGTGAACTGAATGTCCGTGCCTGCGCTGCACACCTCGCAGCTCCAATCCTTGCCCTTGCTCGCGCGGGGCAAGGTGCGCGACAACTATGCGGTGGGCAAGGACCGCATCCTCATGGTGGCCTCGGACCGCATCAGCGCCTTTGATGTGGTGATGGGAGAGCCCATTCCCGGCAAGGGCGCATTGCTCACGCGCATGGCCCTGTTCTGGTTTGAGCGGCTCGCCCACCTGTGCCCCAATCACCTCACGGGCCTGGACCCGTTGAGCGTGGTCACCCCACAAGAGGCCGATCAGGTGCGGGGTCGCGCCATGCTCGTCAAGCGGCTCACGCCCCTGCCCATCGAGGCGGTGGTGCGCGGCTACCTCGCCGGCTCAGGCTGGCAGGAATACCAGGCCAGCCAATCGGTGTGCGGCGTGCACTTGCCTGCGGGCTTGCGCAATGCCAGCCGCTTGCCTGAGCCTATCTTCACCCCAGCGGCCAAGGCGGCCGTGGGCGAGCACGACGAAAACATCAGCTTTGATCAAGTGGTCAAGACGGTGGGCGCTGATTTGGCCCATCGCATCCGCGAGACCTCGATTCGCCTCTACCAGGCGGCAGCCACCCTGGCCGCAGACAAAGGCATCCTCATCGCCGACACCAAGTTTGAATTTGGTCTGGATGAGCAGGGCACCCTGACCTTGATGGACGAGGTCCTCACCCCGGACTCCTCACGCTACTGGCCTGCAGACCTCCATCAGGAGGGGCGCAACCCGCCCAGCTTTGACAAGCAGTTTTTGCGCGATTGGCTGGAAACGGCTCAGATCAACGGCCAGACCTGGAACAAGACCGCGCCTGCACCCAGTTTGCCGCCCGAGGTAATAGCAAAAACTGCCGCCAAATACGAAGAAGCCTGGCAACGACTGAGCCGCTGAATTCAAATCAATGTAATAATTATGACTCATTTAATGGAGAGTGAGTCATGAAAAAATACGGTTTATCGCTGGCATTGGCCTCGGTGCTTTGCGTTTCTGCAGCGCAAGCCCAGACGTACATCGAGGGAGTCTATTCACCGACAACCCTCAACTTCAACAATGGCAACAGTTCCAAGCCGCTTTTGTTTTCCGGTGTTTTTGGCTATCAGCTCTATCCCAACCTGGCCGTCGAAGGCCACATGGGCCTCACCGCCAAAACCGGTGAATACACCTCGGGCAGCACCATCACGACCAACCGCTATGAAAACGTCTATGGCGTCTTTGTTCGACCCAGCTATGCGCTCACCCGCAAACTCGAGGCCTTTGGCCGGGTTGGCCAGGTGCAAATCAAAACCAAACAGTCTTCCACGGTGAATGGCGTTGCCTCAGGCACGGACACGCTCAACACCCTCAACTCCTTGGCTTGGGGTTTGGGTTTGAACTATGCATTCGACACCAGCATGTACCTCACTTGGGACTACACCTCTTACTACTCCAAGAATGCGACCAAGATCAACGGCTTTGGCCTGGGTCTGGGTTATCGCTTCTGACAAGGTGCGGGGCTCAGGCCCCCCAAGGGAACTTCAAGGTGAAAAGGCCGCGTGAGCGGCCTTTTTGTTGGGTGAACGGCGGGTGAAGTCGCCGCTTCAGTTGAGCGCCATGCTCAAGCGGCGGCGATAGCGCGACACGAGTTCAGCCTGCGGGTCTTGTGCCGCATTGGCATGACCTGAGAGCTCGATGCCCCCGGCTGTCTTGCCCGTGGTGGCTGCCGCGTCTTTAGTGGGCGGCGGCGAGAGCAATTCAAGAATGGACACGATGTTTTTGCGTGCCAAACCGTCTTCCCAGTTTTTGTCCCGCATCACGATTTCCAGCAACTCGTCCATGGCTGCCGTCCATTCGCCTGCCGCCATGAGCAAGCGGGACTTGGCCATGCGGGTGTCAAAGTCGCGCTTGTTTTGCGCAATGCGTGCATCAAATTCGTCGATCGACCAGCTCGCGCGCTCGTCGGTGGTGGCAAATTGCAGCGCTTGCAGCCAATGCTGCAAAGCCACAAAGCGCAAGGGCTGGGGGATTTGCGCCAGTGCAGGCGACAAGGCCGTCTCGGCATGCTCGAGCTCGCCCAGGCCAATCAGCAATTTGACGTAGTCGTAACGCGCATCGTGATTGGCAGGGTTGATGGCCAAGGCCTCTTGCAATTTGGCCAAGGCGGCATCGGTGTCGCCTTCAGCCAGGGCGGCCTCGGCTTGGTCCACATCGCTTTGGGCCACCAGCTCTTCTTCACTGGGCAAGTGCTTGTTCAAAAATTGACGCACCTGGCCTTCGGGCAAGGCGCCCATGAAGCCATCAGCTGGGCGGCCACCCACCATGAGCACACAGGTGGGGATGCTGCGAATGCCAAAAGCGCCGGCGAGCTGCTGCTCATCATCGGAGTTGATCTTGACGAGCTTGAATCGACCTTGATATTCGGTCTCGAGTTTCTCGAGCACCGGCCCCAAGGACTTGCACGGGCCGCACCAAGGCGCCCAGAAGTCCACCAGCACGGGGGTCTGCATGGAGGCCTCGACCACCTCGGCCTCAAAGTTGTTCATCGTCACATCGATCATGTCACTGTCCGTTCGCACCTAAAATTCGAGGACTTACCGCCTTCACGGGGTCACCTCATGACTCAACCCATTGTGGGCGTGGTGATGGGCTCTCAATCCGATTGGGACACCCTGCAACACGCCGTCCAGATTCTGCAAGAGTTTGCCATTCCCCACGAGGCCCGTGTGGTTTCGGCTCACCGCATGCCTGATGACATGTTCGCATACGCCCAAAGCGCGTCATCGCGTGGCTTGCGATGCATCATCGCCGGGGCTGGCGGTGCGGCGCACTTGCCTGGCATGCTGGCGGCCAAAACCCCTGTGCCTGTGCTGGGCGTGCCCGTGCCCTCGCGTCACTTGCAAGGGGTGGACTCCCTGCACAGCATCGTTCAAATGCCCAAGGGCGTGCCGGTGGCCACCTTTGCCATTGGCGCTGCGGGCGCGGCCAACGCGGCCTTGTTTGCTGCGGCCATGCTGGCGCACGATCACCCCGAGGTGGCACAGCGCCTGCATGACTTTCGCGAGCAGCAAACCCAGGCCGCGCGGGCCATGCGGGTGCCGCCTCAGGCATGAAGCCCGTCGTGCAAGCCCGTTTGCAGCCTGGCGACACCATCGGCGTTTTGGGTGGCGGGCAGCTTGGGCGCATGATGGCGCATGCCGCACAGGCCATGGGCTTGTCGGTGGTGGTGCTCGATCCTCAGGCCGATGGACCTGCCGCCCAAGTGGCTCAGGGCCTGGTGCAAACGGCTTACGACGATCCAGCGGGTTGGACGCAATTGGCCGAGCGGGTCCAAGCCGTCACCACCGAATTTGAAAACGTCCCCGCCCAGGCCTTGCAGGCCTTGGCCGAGCTCAAGCCCGTGTCCCCTTCTGCGCACTCGGTGGCCATTGCCCAGGATCGCGCCGCAGAAAAAGCCCATTTTCAAAGCTGTGGTGTCCCGGTAGCCCCGCATGCCGTCTTGCATCGCGAAGCGGATTTTTCACAGCTCAGCGACGCCCTCTTTCCCGGCATCCTCAAAACCACCCGCATGGGCTATGACGGCAAAGGTCAGGCGCGCGTGCTCACGCGAGCCGACTTGCCCGCCGCCTGGCAAAGCCTGCAAGCCCACACACCCACGCCGGTGAGCTGCGTGCTCGAAGCCCAGTTGCCGCTGGCCTGGGAATGCTCGGTGGTGCTCGCGCGCAGCCGCGAGGGGCACAGCGTGTGCCTGCCCGTGCAACGCAACTGGCATCGCCACGGCATCCTTGCCGTGACCGAAGTCGGAGAAGGGGCGGTGCCCGGCGACATGGCTCACGCCCTCGTGCAGGCCGCACTGGCGGTGGCCAAGGGCTTGCAGCATGTGGGTGTGTTGTGTGTGGAATTTTTTGTCTTGCAAGAAGGCCCCTGGCAGCGCGAGCTGGGCACCTGGGTGGTCAATGAAATCGCGCCTCGCCCGCACAACAGCGGCCACCACAGCATGGACAGCTGCGACCTCTCCCAGTTTGATTTGCAAGTGCGCTGCGCTGCTGGCTGGCCGCTCACCCCGCCACGCCAGCACAGTGCAGCAGTAATGCTCAATCTGCTGGGCGATGTGTGGCAAAACGCAGCGGGGCAGTGGCGTGAGCCCGACTGGTCCGGCATCCTCGCCTTGCCGGGCGCACACCTGCATTTGTATGGCAAGCGCGAAGCCAAATTGGGTCGCAAGATGGGGCACCTGACCTTCACCGCAGCCACCCTGGAACAGGCCCGCGCCCAGGCCTTGCAAGCCGCAGCCATCCTGGGCATAGAACCGTGGTGAGACCATGACCCGGGTCGACCCCTCCACCTGGCCTGCACCTTGGCCTGCAGACCCTCAACACATCGAACGGGCAGCCCAGCGCTGGCGCGCCGGCGAGCTGGTGGCCTTTCCCACCGAGACGGTGTATGGGCTGGGCGCCGACGCCACGCAAGACGCTGCCGTGGCGCGCATCTTCGAGGCCAAGGGGCGACCCAGTGACCATCCACTCATTGTTCATGTGGCGCATGCAGAGCAGGCGCGTGGGTTTGCCGCTCAATGGTCGCAGCCCGTGGCGCGCATGCTCGCCAAGGCCTGGCCGGGACCGCTCACGGTCATCGTGCCGCGCCGCGCCGGTGTGGCCACGGCGGCCGCGGGCGGGCAAGACAGCGTGGGTCTGCGCTGCCCGTCGCATCCGGTGGCGCTGGCCTTGCTGCAAGCCGCGCACCGTGTGGGTGTGGCGGGTGTGGCGGGTCCCAGTGCCAACCGCTTTGGGCGCGTGAGCCCCACCTGTGCCGCGCACGTGATCCAGGAGTTCGAGGCGCACGTGCCGGTGGGCGCAACTGAGCGAATGGGCGGGCCAGACGGTGTGGGCGCACGACCCCAAACCCAGCCAGGCCCCCAAGGCCTCGGGCACCTTGGCCTCGCATTACGCGCCCCGCGCCAAGGTGCGCCTGATGGCGCGCGCGCCACTGCTTGAGCGGTGCACGCAAGCATCACAAACGCCCAAGGCAGGCCACCACCTCAAGGTGGCCGTGTGGTCGCCCGATGCCGCGCCACCAGGCTGGACGGGGGCATGGCGCGCCCAACCCACGCAAGCCCAGGCCTGCGCGCAAAGCCTCTATGCCACCCTGCGCGAACTCGACGCCTTGGGTGTGGATGAAATCTGGGTCGCTCAAGTGCCCAGCGCCTCAGAACTCAGCGCGGGTCATGCAGACGAATGGGCGGGCGTGGCCGATCGCCTGCAACGTGCAGCCGCCTAACGGGCGGTGACTCATCGCTGCTGACTCGCCCAATCGACCACGGCATCGAGCACGGGGCGGGCGCGGTTGGCCTGGGGATGGTTGACCAAGGCCACCACCACCCAGCGCTGGCCGTCCTTGCCATCCACATAGCCCGCAATGCCCGCCACATCGCGCAAGCTGCCCGTTTTGAGGTGCGCCCAGGCCTGCGCCTTGCTGCGCTTGAGCGTGCCGTCGGTGCCGGTCACGGGCAGCGATGCCGCCAGCTCGGGGTAAAAAGGCTGCAGCCATGCCCAGTGCAAGAGCGCGGCCAGGCCTTGTGCGTCGATGCGCGTCTCGCGCGACAAGCCCGAGCCGTTGACCAAGGTGGGGGGTGCGGTGCGCGGCAATCGGTTTTGCCACCACTTGAGGGCTTGCGCGCGCGACAGCTCCCAGCTAGCAGCGGGCATGGGCTCGCCCGCAGCCACGCGCCCAAACGAGAGGAACACCTGCTCTGCCATCACGTTGTTGCTGAACTTATTGATGCGCAGCACCGACTCCCACAATGGCCCCGTGTCGGCTTGCATGCGCACTTGCGCGGGCGCGGGCAGGACCCCATCGCGCACCGTGCCGCTCAATTGCCCACCCACCGATTGCCACAAGGCCTTGATCACCTGTTGCGCAAAGGCCGGACCCGGTGGCGCAGCAACCGACCAGCGTTTGTCGCCGCAGGACTGGGCAAAGCTGCCCTTGAAGCGCCAGACCTGGGGCTGGCTGACGTCCAGCTCGACTTTGGCGCGATGGTCTTCGCAAGGCCCCGCCGACAGCGGCAATTGGGTGGGGATTTGCACCCCGGCCATGGGCGGTTCGGCCAAAACCCGCGCGATCTTGGCCGCCGGGTCGGGCACAAAAAACAGGCTCACCGCATGGTGATTGACCAGCCAGGCATCGGGGCCAACGTTGTAGGGCTTGAGCACATCGCCATCGAAGGCGGCGGGGTCATGTGGGGGCAGATCAAAGGCGGTGCGGTCGAGCACCACATCGCCCTCGATGCGCTCAATCCCCAGGCCACGGATGCGGCGCAGGAGTTGCCAGAGCTTTTCCATCACCCAACCCGGATCGCCCTCGCCCTTGAGGTAGAGGTTGCCGCGCAGCACCCCGTCTTGCAAGTTGCCATCGGTGGCCACCAGGGTGCGCCAGGTGTAGTGCGGCCCCATGACATCCAGGGCTGAGACCGTGGTCACCAGCTTGATGAGCGAAGCCGGGTTGCGTGGCTGCTGGGCCAAGTGCTGCCAGCGGGGTTTGTCGGGGGCGTCTTGCACGCGGGCGACCACCACGCTGAGCGACTCGGCGGGCAACTGGGCCTGCCGCAAGGCGGCTTGCACGGGCGCGGGCATGCTGGCACTGGCCGTCGAGGCTGTGGATGAAGCTGCCCATGACGCAGCGCCCAGCCCGCCGAGCAAGGCCAGAACAACAAAGCGGTTGAGCGCACGCATGGGCGCATTATTCCAACTTGTGGCGACACGGATAATGACCGCCCATGAAGCTGCTTGCCCTCGAAACCAGCACCGAACACCTGAGCGTGGCCGCCTGTGCGGGCACGCGCCAGGCCGTGCGCGAGGTGGCCGGCGGTGCCCAAGCCTCGTTCACCCTGCTGCCCGCCATCGAGGCCGTGCTGGGCGAGCTCGAGCTGGCGGTGCACGACCTCGACGCCATTGCCTTTGGCCAAGGTCCGGGTGCGTTCACGGGCTTGCGCACCGCATGTGCCGTCGCCCAGGGGCTGGCCTTGGGTTCGGGCGTGCCCTTGTTGCCCATCGACAGCCTGAGCCAGGTGGCACAGTCGGTGCGCACCCAGTTGCCCACCGTGCGGCGCGTGCTGGTGACGCTGGACGCGCGGATGGCTCAGGTCTATTGGGGTGCCCTGCAATGGCAAGAAGACCACTGGCATGCCGTGCTCGAGGTGGCGGTGAGTGACCCGCAGGCCGTGCATTGGCCAAGCGGCTGGCAAGCCAGCGATGACACCGTGGTGGCAGGCAGTTGGGTGAGCCCCGAAGGCGACTTGCGTCAACAGGTGCTGGGGCCGCATGCCTGGCATGCCGCCAGACCCACTGCCCAGGCGCTCCTGGCCTTGGCACCCGCCGCGTGGCAACGTGGCCTGGCCGTTGCCCCCGAGGACGCAGCCCCCTTCTACGTGCGCAACAAAGTGGCGCAAACCACCGCCGAGCGTCAGGCGCAACACCCAGGGGGGCGGGCATGACCTGGCGCTGGCCGCAAGGCCTGGGCTTGGGGGTCAGGTACCGCGAGGCCCAGTTTGAAACCTGGGCGCAGGCGGCCATCCCCGACATCATGGCCATCGAGCAGCTGGCGTATTCACACCCCTGGACGGCTGGCAATTTTCAGGACTCGATTTCCTCGGGCTACCGTTGTGTGCGCCTGTGCCTCCAGGGCGAAACGCTGGGCTACCATGTGGCCATGCGTGGTCCTGGCGAAATGCATTTGCTCAACCTCACCGTGGCTCCCGACCATCAGCGCCGGGGCTTGGGTGAGCGGCTGCTGGGCGAACTCATCGACCACTGCAAGGCCGAGCATTTGCAAACCTTGTGGCTGGAGGTGCGGCAAAGCAATCAGGCCGCCCAGGCCTTGTATGCCAAGGCGGGCTTTGCCACCGTAGGCCAGCGCAAACACTATTACCCCCTGGATGCCACCCGCCGTGAAGACGCCGTGGTCATGAAGCTCGAGCTCCAGGCGACGCAAGGCGAACCGGCATGATGAACCTCAGCCCCCGCCATCGCGCCATGCTGCAAGAAATGGGCGTGCCCCTGTGGTGGCCTGAACAGCCCGCCAAGGCCAGCGGTGCCGCCGCTCAGCGTCCAGATGAAGGCATTGCATTGACGGTGCGCGACATGGCGCCCGCGGCGTCTGCGTCCAGGCCACTGGGCGCACGCGCGGGTGCGGGCTCGGGTGCCAGTCAGGCATCGCAAGTTGCCAACAAGGACAGCGTGGCCGCGCCTCAGCGTGCCGCATCGACTCCCGCCATCGCCCGGCCTGCGGCGAGCCCGCCCAGGTCATCGCCCGTGCCCAGTGCCGAGGTCGACGACTTTGTGCCCGTCGCCCCCGTGGTGGACTTCAGCCGTGTGGGGTGGAGCGAGCTCAAGGCCAGCGTCGATGAATGCCGTGCTTGCCGCCTGTGTTTGCAGCGCACGAACACGGTGTTTGGCGTGGGCACCGAGGCCGAGCCCCATCCCGAGCGCGCTTTGGACTGGCTGGTGGTGGGCGAAGGCCCTGGTGAACAGGAAGACGTGCAGGGCGAGCCCTTTGTCGGTGCAGCGGGCAAGCTGCTCGACCAGATGCTCGCAGCCATGCAGCTCTCGCGCACGCGCACCCACAGCGAGGCGCCAAGCCTGTACATCACCAACGTCGTCAAGTGCCGCCCGCCTGGCAACCGCAACCCCATGCCCGACGAGGTGGAGGCTTGCAGCGCCCACCTGCATGCACAGATTCGCCTGTTGCGCCCCCGATTCATACTGGCCATGGGGCGTTTTGCCGCCCAGACCCTGCTCAGGGGCAGCGTGGCCGACATCGACACCGTGGCCTTGGGCAAATTGCGGGGCACGGTGCACCGCCACGGCGACATCCCCGTGGTGGTGAGTTATCACCCGTCGTATTTGTTGCGCAACCCCGCCGAAAAGGCCAAGAGCTGGGCGGACCTGTGTCTGGCGCTTCAGGCCTGGGACGGCACCAACCGCACAGCGTAAGACGCGCTGCCTTGAGCCCAGGCGACCAGCCTGTCGATGTTGGGGTGTTTGCCCGGATGCGCGTGCGCATCGGCCGTGTGCTCGGCATACCACGTCAGACCCAGGCGCGCCGCCGCTGGCGTGATGGCGCCGCCATGTTCGGCCGCCAGTGCGGTATACACCGTGAGCGAGCCAATCTGGCCGGGCTTGTGTTCGATGGTGGCCACCACATGGCCTTGCGCGTCAAGCAGTTCGAGCGCGGCCAGGTGAGAGACGGAGGGGAGTTGTTGGAGTCGTTGAGCAAAGTTCATGGCGGCAATTTACACCACCGGCCAGGCGGGCCACGCTCAGCGAGCTGCTTGGGATGGAGCCTTGGGTGCGGGGGTAGGCCACAGCACCAGCGCAATGGCCACCACGATGAGCGCCACCGCGCCGTAGTCCTGGGCGTGCAAGACCTCGCCCAGAAAGTACGAGCTGCTGAACACCCCCAGGATGGGGATGAACATCACGCTCAGTGTGGAGGCCACCGGTGGCAGGCCTCTGGCCAGCACCAGCCAGCCCGTTTGGGCAAACACAAAGACGCCAAAGGTGTTGTAGAGGATCACGCCCCAAGTGATGTCCGACGGCCAGTGCCAGCGCGACGACTCCAGGAACCAGGCCAGCAGCGTCATGAGGGGCGTGGACAAGGTGAGCATCCAGAACGCGGCGGTCACCGTGGGCACGGTGAGCACGGTGCGCCGCATGCGTTGCGTGCCATAGCCCCAGGTGGCGGCCGAGGCCAACACCGTGGCCAATGCCCAGGGTGAGCCCGCCAGCGACGTGAGTTCGTGCCACAGCAGCAGCAACACCGCCACCGAGGCGCACACCACACCCAAGATGGCGCGGGGTTTGAGCGGGTCGCGGTAGATCACATAGCCCAACACCGCCGAGAAGATGGGCATGGTGTAGCCCAGGATGGCCGTTCGCCCACTGTTGAGGTAGGGCAATGCCAAGATGACCAGCGAATACCACACCAGGTAGTTGCTCACCATCAGTTGCAGCAACTCTGACCAATGCCGTCGCGGGATGACAAAGGGCATGCGCCAGCGCCAGATCACCAGCGCCAAAAACGGGATGGCAATCCACATGCTGATGATGCGAAACGACAGCGCGGGATAGTTCGTCACCCCGATCTTGAGCATGGGCCAATTGAAGCCCCACACCACGGTGATGCAGACCAGCAAAAGCAACTGTTGGCGGGACAGGGTGGGCATGGGCGCATGCTATCGCGCTTCAAGCCCCTGCCTACAATGCCCCACCATGACCTTCATCGAACACTTGCGTGCCGCCGAGGCGGCCCACCAGTCGCGCCTCTGTGTGGGGCTGGACCCCGAGCCCAGCCGCTTCCCCGGCGAGTGGCAAAACGACGCGCGTCGCATCTTTGAGTTTTGCGCGGCCATTGCCGACGCCACCGCCGATCTGGTGCTGTCCTTCAAGCCGCAAATCGCCTACTTTGCCGCCCACCGCGCCGAGGACCAGCTCGAAGCCCTCATGCACCACTTGCGCACGCGCCACCCGCAGGTGCCCGTCATCCTCGATGCCAAGCGCGGCGACATCGGCAGCACCGCCGAGCAATACGCCAAGGAAGCCTTTGAGCGCTACCAGGCCGATGCGGTGACGCTCTCGCCCTTCATGGGCTTTGATTCGGTGGAGCCCTATTTGCGTCATCCGGGCAAGGGCGCGTTCTTGCTGTGCCGCACCTCCAATCCGGGCGGGGACGATTTGCAAAACCAGACCCTGGCCTCGGTGCCGGGTGAGCCACGCCTGTATGAGCACGTGGCGCGCCTCGCGCAAGGCCCGTGGAACCTCAATGGCCAGCTGGGCTTGGTGGTGGGGGCAACCTATCCGGCCGAAATCGAGCGGGTGCGCGAGATTGCACCCACCTTGCCCCTGCTCATCCCTGGTGTGGGCGCGCAAGGGGGCGACGCCAAGGCCACGGTCAAGGCCGGCTGGCGACCCAACGGTCCCATTGTGGTGAATTCATCGCGCGCGATTTTGTATGCCTCGTCTGGGGCTGACTTTGCCCAAGCGGCACGCCGTGTGGCCGAGCAAACCCGCCTGGCCTTGCTCTGAAGGCCAGCCTCACAGCGCGGGCAAAAAGCCCGACTGATCGGGCGTGCCCTTGACCGAGGCAAAGTCCTTGAGCCAGGGCTGTTGCGAGTGCTGCCAGATTTGCACCTTGGGCGCGAGTTGTTCACGCTGGCGCACGCAGCCCAGGCGAATGATCACGCTGGTGGCGTTCTCGGGCGCTGTGGCATAGAGGGGTGTGGCGCATTCGGGGCAAAACACTTGCGCGCGGCGGTTGCCACTTTGCGCGACCTTGATGTATTGCTTGACCGTGCCTTGCAGCTGGAAGTGCTCCACGCGCGTGGCCACCACCGCACGAAATGGCGCCCCCGACAGGGTCTGGCAATCGGTGCAGTGACAGGCCATGACGCGCTCGGGGTCGATCAAGGCGGTGAAGCGCACCTGGCCGCAGTGGCAGGCGCCGTCGATGTTCATGCTCATGGAAAGGCTCCGTCGATGGGGATGGGCTGATTTCATCCGCAAGTGAGCGCTGGGGCTATCACCTGCATGACCCGCCCAGGCTTTACCATGCGCCCCATGACATCGGCACTTCACACCACCCCCCGTTCGCAAGCCCCCCTGGCCGGTCTCAAGGTCATCGAAATGGGCCAACTCATCGCGGGTCCCTTTGCGGCCAAAACCCTGGCTGACTTTGGCGCCGAGGTGATCAAAATCGAACCCACGGGCAGCGGCGACCCGCTGCGCAAATGGCGGCTGCTCAAGAACGGCACCTCGGTGTGGTGGCAAGTGCAGTCGCGCAACAAGCAGTCGGTGGCGCTGGACCTCAAGCAAGCGCCTGCGCAAGACATCGTGCGTCGCCTCGCCGCCGAGGCCGATGTGCTCATCGAAAACTTCCGCCCCGGCACCCTGGAAGCCTGGGGGCTGTCGCCCGAGTCGCTGCTTGAGGCCAACCCGCGCCTTGTCGTCTTGCGCGTGAGCGGTTATGGGCAGACGGGGCCGTACCGCGACCGCCCCGGCTTTGGCGTGGTGGGCGAGGCCATGGGCGGCATTCGCCACCTCACCGCTGAGCCTGGCCGCGTGCCCGTGCGCGTGGGCGTGAGCCTGGGCGATACCCTGGCCGCCTTGCATGGTGTGATTGGCATTTTGCTGGCGCTGCAAGAGCGGCACCGCTCTGGCCAGGGCCAGGTGATCGATGTGGCTTTGTACGAAGCCGTCTTCAATTGCATGGAAAGCCTCTTGCCCGAGTTCAGTGCCTTTGGCGAGGTGCGCGGACCCGCAGGCAGCGCCTTGCCCGGCATTGCCCCGTCCAACGCCTACCCCTGCAAGGATGGCGGTTATGTGCTGATCGCGGGCAATGGCGACTCCATCTTCAAGCGGCTCATGCACACCATGGGGCGCGACGACCTCGGCCTGGATGCGGACCTCGCCGACAACACCGGGCGGGTGCGCCGCGTGGCCGAAATCGACGCGGCCATCACCCAGTGGACCCGTCAACACCCGATTGACCATGTGCTGGCCGAACTTGACAAGGCGGCGGTGCCCGCCGGGCGCATCTACACCGTGGCCGACATCGCCAGCGACCCGCACTACCTGGCCCGTGGCATGGTGCAGTCCATGCGCATGGACGATGGCGAGGACTTGCTGGTGCCTGGCGTGGTGCCCAAACTCTCGCGCACGCCAGGCGGGCAGTGGCGCAACGCGCCCAGCGTGGGGCAGGACACCGATGCCGTGCTCCAGGGCATGGGGCTCACCGCAGGGCAGATCCAGCAGTTGCGCGATCAGGGCATCGTGGCTTGAGTGCGCCCGCGCTTCACCACGCGATGTAGGCGTAACCCTTTTCCTGGAACGCCATCAAGGCGGCTGCGCCCACCTCTTCGATGCGCGCTTCGGGGATGATGCGGTCGCGATCCCAGTGCAGGCCCTTCATGGTGTTGCCACAAGCGATCAACTCCACGCCGTAGTTCTGCGCCATGCCGCGGATGCGCTGGCGGTGTTCGGCCGAAATGGGGCGTGTGGGTTGCGTGCCCAGCAGGTGAATGCCCGGTCCGAAGGCCACGATGGCGATGGCCACATCGTCCACGTACTTGGTGAGCATGGCGCTCACCGAATTGAGGATGTGCTCCAGGTAGTCGGCGTCGGCCTGGTTGACCTGATAAACCACTTTGTGCGGCGGGCTGTCGCCGCTGGCTTGGGGCTTGCTGGCGGCCTGGGCCTGTGTGGTGTTCAGACCCAGCAGCGTGGCAACGCCGGTGAGGCTGGCAATGAGGCTTCGTTTGCGCGTGTCGATGATGGGCTCCTTGCAATGCCTGGCATTGTGCCGCTGGCGCTGTTGCGGTGATCAGGCCTTGAGGGCGAGGCGTTCAACGGCACACCGCGCCGCGGCCAGGTCCCATCCAGCCCAGCCACAGTTGTGAAAAAACACGGTCTGATCGGTGGCCGGTTGCTGGGCGACCAGCACCTCGGCCAGGGTGGGGTAGTTGGCCAGCGACAAGCCAGCCTGGAGAAAGTCGCCCGCCTCGTGATCGGCATCGCGGCTGTCGACCACGATGCGCACCGCCTCGGATTGCGCCAAGGCCTGGCACACCGGGATGGACCATTCGGCCATCCTGGGCGTGTAGGCGCCCACGGCACTCACAAACGCGCCGCGCTTGGGTGCTTGGTGCAGGCTCACCGAGGTGGCCGGCGTGCAGGTCAACACCCAGTCGCACAAGGGCAGTGCCTCATGCGGGTCGTCCACCCCCTGCGCCCACAGGCCGAGTTGGCGGGCGTGATCTGCCAGTGCTTGCGCGCTGTGGCGGGTGCGTGAGGCGATCCAGAAGCGGCGCAAGCCCAGGCCTTGGGCAAAGGCTTCGAGATGCGCCCGACCTTGCACGCCTGCACCCACGATGAGCACATCGCCGTCTCGCCGGGGGCTCAAGGTCTGCGCGGCCAGCAGGCTCACTGCGGCGGTGCGCCGCGCGGTGACGCTGGGGCCGTCCAGGCTCATGAGGCAGCGGCCGTCGCGGGCATTAAATACCACCACCTGCCCCTGAATGGTGGGCAGGCCGCGCTCGGCGTTGGCACGCACCAGGCTGATGAGCTTGGTGATGGCCAGCTCGCCGTCGCTGGCGGGCATGACAAACAAATGTGCGCCAGGCGACACCTCGGGCACCAGGCGGGTGGGGACTTGAACCTGCGCGTGCCTGAGCATCTGGGCAATCGCGTGGGCCAAGTCGGGGTAAGGCAAAGCCGCTTGGGTGGCGGCGGCATCGAGGAGGCGCATGAGCGGAGTTTAAAAGTCCAGGTGGGCTTGTTGGGCCGTGGCCGGGGCAACCGCTTGTGCGCGCCCGACAAACAAGTCGGTGTTGAGCGGTGTGCTCTCGCGCACCAAGCCCAGGCGCGCGCAGGCTTTGGCAAAGCGTTGCGCCAACAATTGCGCCCACACGCCCTGGCCGGTGTGCCGCAAACCAAATTCGCTGCGGTAGTTGCGCCCCCCGTGCAGATCGCGCACCCGGTTCATGACGCGCTCGGCGCGTTCGGGGTAGTGGGTGAGCAGCCAATCCTGAAACACGGTTTCAAGTTCCAGGGGCAAGCGCAACACCGTGTAGAAGGCATTGCGCGCCCCCGCCTCGCGCGCAGCGGCCAGGCATTGCTCCAGGTCCACATTGATGAAGGGGATCTGTGGCGACACGCTCACGCCCACGCGCACACCCGCCTCGCTCAGGCGACGCATCAGGCTCAGGCGTTTGGCGGGTGAAGCCGCCCGGGGTTCGAGGCGGCGCGCCAACTCGGCATCCAGCGTGGTGAGGGTGATGTAGACCGCCACGCCCTGCCATTGGCTCATCTGGGCCAGCAGGTCCAGGTCACGCTCGATGAGTGCGCCTTTGGTGACCAGCCCCACGGGGTGCTTGAGTTCATGCAGCACCGTGAGCAATTGACGGGTGAGGCCGTAGTGCTTGTCGATGGGCTGATAGACGTCGGTCACGCCGCCCAGCACCAGCTTGCCCGGCACATACGACGGCGCGAGCAGCTCGCGGCGCAAGACCTCGGCCACGTTGGTTTTGGCGATCAGGCGGGTTTCGAAATCCAGGCCTGGCGAGAGGTTGAGGTAGCTGTGCCCGGGTCTGGCGTAGCAATAGCTGCAACCGTGCTCGCATCCCCGATACGGGTTGACCGAATGCATGAAGCCAAGATCTGGGGACTCATTGCGGTTGATGGCGCTTTTGCACAAGACCTCTTGCACTTGTGTGGCGATGCGCGGCGCGTCCTCTTTGTGACCCTCGTCTTCGTGAGTGCCCCAGCCGTCGTCGGCTGTTTCGCGCTGCCAGACCTCGTAGCGGTGCGGCACGATCCGCACACTGCCCCGGCCTTTGAGGGCAGGCAAGCCCGGCTGGGCAGGCAAAGCGTGGAAAGGGGCGGGGCGAGGCATACTGTATTTAAACACAGCCCCAAGTTTGGGACGCCGCCGCCCCGGTTGCGGGTTCAGTCGCTGAAGTAGCGCTTGAGGTAACGCCCGGTGTGGCTGTGCGGGTGATGGATGAGCTCTTCGGGCGTGCCCATGGCCACCACCTGGCCGCCACCGTTGCCGCCTTCAGGCCCCATGTCGATCAGCCAGTCGGCGGTTTTGATGACATCCAGGTTGTGCTCGATGATGACCATGGTGTTGCCCGCGTCCACCAGCTGGTGCAAGACCTTGAGCAACAGCTCGATGTCGGCAAAGTGCAAACCCGTCGTGGGTTCATCGAGGATGTAGAGCGTGCGCCCCGTGTCGCGCCGCGAGAGCTCCAGCGCCAGCTTGACCCGCTGGGCTTCGCCCCCCGACAAGGTGGTGGCCGGTTGCCCAAGCCGGATGTAGCCCAGGCCCACGTCCACCAGCGTTTGCAATTTGCGCTGCAAGGTGGGCACGGCCGCAAACACCTCCAGTGCGCGGTCCACGCTCAGGTCCAGCACCTCGGCAATGCTCAGGCCCTTGTAGCGCACCTCCAGGGTCTCGCGGTTGTAGCGCTTGCCGTGGCAGACATCGCAGGTCACATACACGTCGGGCAGGAAGTGCATCTCCACGCGGACCACGCCATCGCCCTGACAGGCCTCGCAGCGCCCGCCCGCGACGTTGAAGGAAAAGCGCCCCGGACCATAGCCGCGCTCGCGCGCCAGGGGCACCTCGGCAAACAGCTCACGCAAGGGCGTGAACAAGCCCGTGTAGGTGGCCGGGTTGGAGCGGGGCGTGCGGCCAATGGGCGACTGGTCGACCACGATGATCTTGTCCAGGTGCTCCAAGCCATGAAAGTCGTCAAAGGCCGCTGGCTCGGCATGGGCGCGGTGCAGCACATGGGCGGCATGAGCCGCCAGGGTGTCGTTGACCAGGGTGGATTTGCCCGACCCCGACACACCCGTGACGCAGGTGAGCAGGCCAATGGGGAACACCGCATCCACGCCTTGCAGGTTGTGGCCGCGTGCGCCCTCGATGCGCAGGCACTGGTGGCTCAGGTGGCGCTCGCTCAAGGTGGGCAAGGCGGGTTGAACCAGCTGGCCGAATGCATTCTTGACGGGCTGGCGTTCTTCTTCGCTGGCGTGCCTGGCTTGCCAGGGGCGCGTGTGCCCAGGCACCGCGATGCAACGCTCGCCGCTGAGGTATTGGCCGGTGAGCGAAGCGGGTTGGCGCATCAAGTCCTCGGGCGTGCCCTGCGCGGTCACCTGCCCGCCTCGCACCCCCGCGCCCGGCCCCATGTCGATGCAGTACTCGGCGGCACGGATCATGTCTTCGTCGTGCTCGACCACGATCACGCTGTTGCCCAGATCGCGCAGGCGGCGCAAGGTGGCGATGAGGCGGTCGTTGTCGCGCTGATGCAAGCCAATGCTGGGCTCGTCGAGCACGTACATCACCCCCGAGAGGCCAGAGCCGATTTGCGAGGCCAGGCGAATGCGCTGCGCCTCGCCGCCCGACAGCGTGTCGGCGCGGCGCGAGAGGCTCAGGTAATTCAGCCCCACGTCGTTGAGAAAGCCCAGGCGTGCGCCAATCTCGCGCACCACCTTGTCGGCGATGTCGGCTTTGCCCCCCTCGAGTTGCAGGTGCTCGAAATGCGCCTGGGCATCGGCCAGGGTGAGCTGGGTCAGCTGGTGGATGTTGAGGGCATCCGGACCTGTGCCGAGCAGCACATGGCGGGCTTCGCGGCGCAGGCGCGTGCCCTGGCAATCCGGGCATGGGCGGTGCGAGCGGTAGCGCGAGAGCTCTTCGCGCACCACAGCCGAATCGGTCTCGCGATAGCGGCGATCCATGTTGGGCACGATGCCCTCAAAGGCATGACGGCGGGTTTTGCCGCGCCCACTGGTGTCCACATCGGTGAATGCAATGACCTCGTCGCCCGAGCCATAGAGCAGCACCTGCTGCACCTGGGGCGGCAAGTCCTCGAACGGGGTTTCGGGGTCAAACCCATAGTGCTTGGCCAAGGCCTCAATGAGGCCGTGGTAGTAGGGGTTGCGCCGGTCCCAGCCCTTGATGGCACCGCTGGCCAGGCTGATGGAGGGAAAGGCCACCACGCGCTGGGGGTCGACAAAGTCCTGAATGCCCAGGCCGTCGCAGCTGGGGCACGCGCCCATGGGTGAATTGAAGGAAAAGAGTCGCGGCTCCATGGCTTCCATGTGGAAGTCGCATTCGGGGCAGGCCAGCCGGGTCTGGAAGTCGGTGTCGCGGCCATCGTCGAGGTGATGCAAGCGCACCTTGCCCTCGGCCAGGTTCAGGGCGGTCTCCAGGCTTTGCGCCAGGCGCTCGCCCATGTCAGCGCGCACGCGCAGGCGATCGACCACCACATCGATGCGGTGGGTCACGCCTGGCCAGCTGGCGGGCAAGGCATCGCCCTCGATGAGTTCACCGTTGATGCGAAATCGCACAAAGCCTTGTGAGGTGTAGGCGGCGAGCAGATTGGCCACATCGCCCTCGAAGGCGTGGTGCGTGGGCGCGAGCACCAGCAAGCGCTCGCCCTCGGGCCAACCCAGGATGGTGTCCACCATCTTGGCCACGGTGTGTGCCACCAGGGGCAGTTGGTGGTCTGGGCAGTGCGGCGTGCCCGCGCGTGCCATGAGCAGGCGCAGGTAGTCGTGGATCTCGGTCACCGTGCCCACGGTGGAGCGGGGGTTGTGATTGGTGGCTTTTTGCTCGATGGCAATGGCAGGAGACAGCCCCTCGATCAAGTCCACATCGGGTTTGTCGAGGCGATCCAGGAACTGGCGGGCGTAGGCCGAGAGGCTTTCCACGTAGCGGCGCTGACCCTCGGCATACAAGGTGTCAAAGGCCAGGGATGCGCTTTATGAAAGTGAACCGACCATCATAGCCAACCTGGCTGGATCGGGCACTTCCTCTGGCGCGTCAGGCCTTAAGCCGCCGCACGCTTGCGGGGCATGGATTTGGGGATTGTTTTGGCATGGCGCTGAACCTCTTGGCGCAAAGCTGCATTGATGCGGGATTGGTAACCAACGCCTTGAGATTTGAAAAAATCCAGAATGTCCGCATCCAGTCGAATGGAGGTCAGGACCTTGGTCGGGGCAGTTTGTGGACCACGCCCACGCTTGAGAACGGGCGTGCCCAGCATGTCTTCTGTCCACGCAGGGTTGTCTGGGTCGTTGACCTTAACAGAGGTTTTCTTTGGCAACTTGGCGGTAGTAGCGCGCTTCATGCTTTTCTGCCTTTCGAAGTGATATCACGTGAGGCCCTAAAGGCCTTTCGGTGTAAACCATCACCACCACATCGGTCCCAAGTAGACCGAAGCAAACCAAGCGTGATTCGCCGTAGTCTTGCCTTTTGTCTTCTCGAGTCACTGTGAAGTGATCCCAGATTGCATCGCATCCAACAAAGTCTAAGCCGTGGTTCTTGATGTTTTGCCGCCGCTTGGCTTCGTTCCATGTGAGCATGGCAAATTGTATCTACAAATAACTTTGATTGCGAGGGGGATTGCGTGAACATCACCTGCACGCGACACCCCACCCCAGTCATCCTGTCCATAATCCGCCCCATGTCTGCTCCATCCCCTACCCGAGCACTACAGCTCACGGCCTTCCTCACCCTCTTGCTCATTGCCCTGATGATGGCCTCCAACCACATCGCGGCGCGCCTGGCGTTCAACAACGGCGTGGACGTGGCCACGGCGGTGCTCTCGCGCAGCCTGATCACGGCCTTGGTGGTGGGCGCCATCGTGGTCTTCAACCGCGTGCCCTGGCGTCCCAATGCCCGCCAAGCCCGAGGCTTGCTGGTGGTGGGTGTGATGATTGGCATTCAAAGCCAATGCCTTTATTCCGCCGTCGCGCGTTTGCCGGTGGCGCTGGCCTTGTTGGCCTTCAACACCTACCCACTGTGGACGGCGATGTGGGACCGGCTGCTGTACGGCCGCACACCCGAGCGCGCGGTGCTCATGGCCATGCCGGTCATTGTGGCGGGGCTGGTCCTGGCGCTGGATGTGGTGGGCGTGCTCTTGGGCCACGGTGAGCTGCAAGCCAGCCAGTTGTTGCCGGGCTTGATGTTTGCGCTGGCGGCGGGCGCCACCTTTGGCCTGGCGCTGGTGTGGACCCAGCACGAAACCGAAGGGGTAGATGGGCGGGTGCGCACCACCACCACCATGACGCTTGCCGGCCTCATGGCCTTGCTGGTGGTGATCTCGCAGGGCGGACCGCATTGGCCCACTGCGCCACTGGGCTGGGTGGGGCTGGGGCTGCTGACCTTTCTGTATGGCACGGCCTTCACCATCATGTTCATCGTCCTGCCGCGCCTGGGCGTGGCGGGCAATTCGGCCATCATGAATGCCGAGCCGGTGTTCTCGCTGGTGCTGGCATGGTTCATCCTCGATCAAAGCCTGTCGCTGCAACAGGTGGTGGGCTGCCTGATCGTGGTGGGCAGTGTGATGTCGCTGGGCTTGAGAAAAAAACGCTGAACCATGACTGGCCAAACCCTGAGCACACCGCTGCAAGGTGTTCGCATCCTGGACCTCACCACGGTGGTGTATGGCCCATTTGCCACGCGCATCCTCGCGGGCATGGGCGCCGAGGTGATCAAACTCGAGCCCCCGGAGGGCGACATCCTGCGCACCATAGGCCCGATGCGCAATCCCGGCATGGGGCATTTGTTCCTGCATGCCAATGAAGGCAAGCAAAGCCTGGCGCTCAACCTCAAACATGAGCAGGGCAAGCAACTCGCGCTGGATTTGGTCAAGACCTGCGATGTCTTCATCAGCAACATTCGCCCGCAGCCGCTGGTGCGCCTGGGCCTGGATGCCGCGCGCCTGCAGGCCCTTCATCCGCGCCTCATCCATGTGAGTTGCACGGGCTATGGAGACGACGGTCCCTATGCCGGGCGACCCGCTTACGACGACCTCATCCAAGGTGCCTCGGGCGTGGGGCGCATCATGTCGCAATACCTGGAGCGCGACCCCGCGTATGCGCCGGTCACCCTGGCCGACCGGGTGAGCGGATTACATGCGGTGTATGCGGTGACCTCGGCCTTGTTTGCGCGCAGCCAGACGGGGCAGGGGCAAACGGTGGACGTCACCATGTTTGAAGCGGTGAGCCAGTTTGTGCTGGGCGACCACATGGGGGGCGCCACCTTCATTCCGCCGGTGGGCGAGGTGGGTTATCCGAGGCTGGTGTCGCCATCGCGCAAGCCCTATCGCACGCAAGACGGCTTTTTGTGTGTGCTCATCTATGACGATCGTCAGTGGGCAGATTTTTTTGCTGCCGTGGGCACACCCGAGCGGGCCAAGGATCCCATGTTCCTCAACCACACCGCGCGCTCAGCGCACATCAACACCGTGTATGCCGAGGTGGCGCGCCTCATGGCCACGCGAACCACGGCGCAGTGGCGTGAGCTGCTCGACCGCATCGACGTGCCCAACATGCCCGCGCAGTCGCTCGAAGAGCTGGTGGAAGACCCCCATCACTGGCACAACGGCTTCTTTCGCGAGGTGGACCACCCCAGCGAAGGGCGTTTGCGCATGATGGGCTCGGCCACGCGCTGGAACCACCGCCCCATGCCGGCCCTGTCGCCCGCGCCGCGCCTGGGTCAGCACAGTCGCGAGATCCTCCGCAGCCTGGGCTTTGGCGACGCGCAGCTCGACGCCTGGCATCGCGATGGGGTTTGGGTGGGCGACTGAAGCCCGCGCCGAATCCAGGGGTTCAGGCGGCGACTTTGGGCACGCGGGGCGTGACGCCGCACATCAGCTCATAGGCAATCGTGTCGCAGGCCTGGGCCACCTCATCGATGGGCAGCACCGCTGCGTTGTCGGCCTGCCCCCAGAAGGTCACCTCCAGCCCCACCGCTGGGTTCACCCCCGCCGCGTGCAGGGGGCGCAAGTCCACGGCGCACATGTCCATGCTCACGCGCCCCACCATGTGGGTGCGAACGCCTGCCACCAGCACCGGCGCGCGGTTGCTGCCCGAGCGCATCAGGCCATCGGCATAACCACCCGCTGCAATGCCAATGGCCATCTCGTGCGGGGCGACGAAGCTCGATCCATAGCCCACCGTGTCACCGGCCTTGAGCGACTGCAGGGCGATCAATTCGCTCTGAAGGCTCATGGTGGGCAACAGGCCCCAATCGCTGGCTTGGTGAATGGGGTGATCCGGGCTGGCGCCGTAGAGGCCAATGCCAGGCCGCACCCAGTCTGCGGCCACACCCGCAGCATTTGCGTGCCTGAGGGTGGCTGCGCTGTTGGACAAGGAGCGCTCGCCGGGCAAGTCTGCCGAGTGCTTGGCAAACGTGGCCACCTGATGCGCAATGCCACGTTCACCATCGGCATCGCTGAAGTGCGTCATGTGTGAAATCTCGTCCACTTGCGGCAAGGCATTGAGGCGCGACCACGCGGCGCGGTAACGCTCGGGCGCAAAGCCCAGGCGGTTCATGCCCGAGTTCATCTTGAGAAACACATGGTGGGGGACTTGGGTCTTGTGGGCACTCAAGGCATCGATTTGTGCATCGTGGTGCACCACATGCCACAAGCCCAGGCGCGAACACCATTCCAGGTCGCGGGGCTCAAAGCACCCCTCGAGCAAGAGGATGGGGCCGCGCCACCCCAACTCGCGAAGGCGTTGCGCCTCTTCGAGGTTGAGGCAGGCAAAGCCGTCGGCTGCACGAAAGCCTTCAAAGGCCTGCTCGATGCCATGACCATAGGCATTGGCCTTGACCACGGCCCACACGCGCGAGTCGGGTGCATGGGCTTTGAGCCGCTGCAGGTTGTGGCGCATGGCCTCGATGTGGATGCGGGCTTGTATGGGTCTTGGCATATCAGCAAGAGGGAGATTGGGGGCCATGATATAACCCCGCGACCTTTTCCAACCGGGTAAGTGAGCTGACCTTTCTCCTCATGAACAAGATTGTTTTCTGGCCATGAAGCGCGGTTTTTACACCATCATGGCGGCTCAGTTTTTCAGCTCGCTGGCGGACAACGCATTGTTTGTCGCCGCAGTGGAGTTGATCCGCTCCAGCGGCGGCGCGGAATGGCAACGCGCGGCGCTCGTGCCCATGTTTGCCCTCTTCTATGTGATTCTTGCGCCCTTTGTGGGCGCATTTGCCGACTCCAAACCCAAGGGCACGGTGATGATGGTGAGCAACTCCATCAAGCTCCTGGGGTGCTTGCTCATGTTGGTGGGACAACACCCCTTGCTGGCCTATGCGCTGGTGGGTTTGGGTGCGGCGGCCTACTCGCCAGCCAAGTACGGCATCCTCACCGAATTGCTGCCCGCGTCGCAGTTGGTCAAAGCCAATGGCTGGATCGAAGGGCTCACGATTGCGTCCATCATCCTGGGGGTGCTGCTGGGCGGCACACTCATGCGCTCCTCGGTCGCCGATTTCTTTTTGGGCTTTGACTTTCCCCTCATCGACACGGGCATCGACACCCCGCCCGAGGCGGCCATTGCCATCATGGTGTTTGTCTACGCCCTGGCAGCGTGGATCAACACCCGCATTCCCCACACTGGCGTCGAGATGGTGCCGCTCAGGCGCGACCCCAGCCAGAGCCTGTGGGTCAACCTGGTGAGCCTGCTGCCCGACTTCCGCGATTGCAATCGCCGCTTGTGGCGCGACAAGCTGGGCCAAATCTCTTTGGCCACCACCACCCTGTTCTGGGGGGTGAGCGGCAACCTGCGCTACATCGTTCTGGCCTGGAGTGCCTTGGCCCTGGGCTACACCACCTCACAGGCCTCAAGCCTGGTGGGCGTGGTGGCGATTGGTACGGCGGCGGGCGCGGTGCTGGCCTCGCTCAAAACCCGGCTGGACGATGCGCCGCGATTCATCCTCATGGGCGCGGGCATGGGCGTGGTGGTGCTGTTCATGAACTTCATCTCCAGCCTGTGGGTGGCCGTGCCCTTCCTCATTTTGCTGGGTGCCCTGGGGGGCTTCATCGTCGTGCCCATGAATGCGCTCTTGCAGCATCGCGGTCACAACCTCATGGGCGCGGGGCGTTCGATTGCCGTGCAAAACTTCAACGAGCAACTCTGCATCCTGGGTCTGGGGGGGCTCTACACCCTGTCATCGGGCTTGGGCTTGAGTGCCTTTGGCGCCATCACTGGCTTTGGCGTCCTGGTGGCCAGCCTCATGCTGCTCATTCGCCGCTGGCATTTGAGCAACCTGGAGCGTTACCCCGACGAGCTCAATCGCCTGCTCGAAATCGCCCGCCACGACAAATCCCATTGAGCTCCCGCATTCAGAGGGCTTGAATCTGATGGGGGTCGGGGTGGTGCAACCAGGCCTCGAATTCATCGGCCAGTTGCTGGGCTGCGCGCGCGGCGCTGGTCCAGGCTTTCACGCGCGCGCTCAGGTCGCGCCCATAGGTGATGAAGTCGGACCGATCGGGGATCTTGCCGTTGGGCAGGCTGCGCACCCACTCCGGGTCGGGTGCGAGCACGAGCACAGAGTCCAGCGCGCGGGTGGCGGTGTGCCGCCACCTGAGGGCCTTGTCCAGCCAGCCTGGCACCACGGCTTTTTGAAAGTGCGGATACAAGACGATGGGGCTTTGCGTTGGCAGCTGGTAGTTCAGGTGCAGGTGGTAGTCGGTGATGCCACCATCCCAATGGGCGCCCGGCGGCGCGCCAGGAATGTCGTGAACGGCTTTGAGCACAAACGGAATGGCGCAGCTGGCCTGGATCACGGCGAGGAAGTTGCTGGCCTGCAAGCGCAGGTGCAGGGTGGACAAGTCCTGTGTGTCAAAGGGCAGGTCGCCGTGCGATGAAAACACCACGCGTTCAAGCCACGCGCCAAGCCAGCGGCGATGCATGGCATTGCTCACGTAGGCACCCACATAACCCAGGGGCGTGAGCACGGGATGTTCGCGCCCGAGCACATGCCGCCCGCGCGAGGTGATCACATGCAAGCGCAGGCGTGGGTGTTGCACGATGCCATCGATGCTGCCCGCATAAAACGCGGCCAGGCCGTTGGCGAATTCGCGGCTGACTTGCTCGGCGCTGGGGCGCTTGCGCCCCGGCTCGGGTTCAAAGTGCTGGTGGATGTAGGCCTGCTCGAAACGCTCAAAGGCCTTCACCGGCTCCTCCATGCAGGCACAGGCAAATCGCCATGCGCCAATGGAGGCAGCGACCAGGTCCAGGGGTTGCCGGCTTTGCGCCAGCCAGTGGCCAAACACAAAGCGGTCCAGTGGTCCCAGCATCAAGCCCTTGGGGCCACCCGCTGCACCCGCCAAGGCGCCAATGTGCGAGGCATGCAAGCCCTGCGCACGGATGTGGGCAAGGGCCTTAGGCCCGGCGTAAAGGCGCAGCGCTTTCATGCACGCGGCGAATCCGGCCTGAGGCAGGCGTCGACCGCTTCGATCCAGTGGCGCACCGGGCGTTCGGTGCCACTTTGCAAGTGCGTGATGCAGCCAATGTTGGCGCTCAAAATGCCTTGCGGCGCGTTGGCTTGCAAATGCCCCAGCTTGCGCGCCTTGAGTTGCGCGGACAACTCAGGTTGCAACACCGAGTAAGTGCCCGCCGAGCCACAGCACAAGTGCGCCTCAGCCGCCGGGGCTTGCAGCTCAAAGCCCAGTGCGCGCAGGTGGCGTTCCACCACACCCGAGAGCTTGAGCCCGTGCTGCAGCGTGCAGGGGGGATGAAAGATCTGAGGCCCCAGGGCTTTTTGTTGATCGGCATCCATGCGGCCAGCCAGTGCGGGGAGTTGCTGCGCCACAAACTCGGCAATGTCCTGGCAGCGCGCGCTCACCTGGGCGGCCTTGCTGGCGTAGTGGGCATCGTGCGCAAGCACATGGCCGTAGTCTTTGACCATCACGCCGCAGCCCGAGGCGTTGACGATGATGGCCTCGGCCTTGCCCTGGTCGAGCAAAGGCCACCAGGCATCGATGTTGCGCCGCACATCGTCGAGCGCGCCGCTGGCATCGCTCAGGTGGTGGCGAATGGCGCCACAGCAGCCCGCCTGGGCAGGGGTGACGACTTCGATGCCCAAGGCATCGAGCACACGGGCGGTGGCTGAGTTGATGTTGGGGCTCATGCTGGGCTGCACGCAACCCATGAGCAGGATGACCTTGCGGGCATGGCTGTGTTGCGGCCACGCGCCCGCGTCTTGCGGTGCGGGCACCTTGTCTTTCAAGACCTTGGGCAAGGCGCCACGCACGGTTTGCCCCAGCTTCATGGCGGGCGCAAAGAGGGGCGACGTCAAGCCCGTCTTGAGCAGCCAGCGCACCACCTGCTGCCGGGCTGGGCGCTTGACTTTGCGCTCCACCACCTCGCGGCCAATGTCGATCAGACGGCCATATTGCACACCACTGGGGCAGGTGGTTTCGCAGTTGCGGCAGGTGAGGCAGCGGTCCAGGTGGGTTTGGGAGGCCTCTGTGGGCGTCTGGCCTTCGAGCACTTGCTTGATGAGGTAGATGCGCCCGCGAGGACCGTCGAGCTCGTCGCCCAGCAACTGGTAGGTGGGGCAGGTGGCCGTGCAAAAGCCGCAGTGCACACATTTGCGCAGAATGGCTTCGGCGGCCTGGCCTTCGTGGGTGTGTTGGTATTCAGGGGCGAGTTGGGTCTGCATGAGGTTCAAGCACGCGCGGCGCTCGCCAAGGAGTTGGACAGGTGGGCAGAGAAGCTGCGCGGCAGCAAGCGCCCGGTGTTGAACACCCCGTTGGGGTCAAAGGACTGGCGCAGCTGCTCTTGCAAGCGCGATGGCAAGGCGGGCAGCGGTGCAAAGGCGCCGCCGGCTTTGTCCGCGTTTGCGCCTGCGGTGCTGCTGCGAAACAAGGTGGCATGCCCGCCGTGCTCTTTGGCCCAGCCGCGCAAGAGGGCGGCTTGTTGCACCGAAGCCCAAACCCAGCGCACACCGCCTTGCCATTCGATGCAGGCCGTCTCAAAGCCAGTGGCCACGGGGGCGGTGGGCGCAACCGAGAGGCGCCACAAGGCGGCATGCGGGTCGGGTGCGGGCGTGAACACGGGCACGCGCTGTTGCGTGTGGGCGTCCCAGTCGCGCGCGGCTTGCTCGGGCGCGAGGGTGTTCACGCGCGCGCCCAGGCGCTCAGCGTCCGCCGTCAGGATGGGCGTGGCCGCTTCCAGGGCAGCCCGCGCACCCGCTAGGCGCACGAACAACACCGGCTGGGGTGGTTGCAGGGTGGCATCGTGCAGCCAGGCGCTGGCTTGCAAGGGCAAGGGCTGCGCGCCCCAGCGGTGCAAGAGCGCGAGGGCATCGGCCTGACCCACGCCTGTGCATTGCAAGGTCAGCGTGGCCGCGGGCACGGGCAAGACCTTGAGGCTCACCTGCGTGATCAAACCCAGCTGGCCCATGGAGCCCGCCAAAGCGCGCGAGACGTCGTAGCCCGCCACGTTCTTCATGACCTGGCCGCCAAACTGCATGGACTCGCCACGGCCATTGACCAGGTGCAAGCCCAGAATGAAATCGCGCACGCTGCCCACCACGGCGCGGGCCGGACCACTCAGGCCGGCAGCCACCACACCGCCCACGGTGGCGGGACCATCAAAGTGTGGCGGTTCAAACGGCAGGCACTGCCCATGCTGCGCCAAAGCCGCTTGCACCTCGCTCAAGGGCGTGCCCGCCCAGGCGGTGAGGCACAGCTCGCTGGGCTCATGGCTGATGATGCCGCTCAAGGGGCGGGTGTCGAGCACCGCATCGTGGTGCGAGACGTTGCCGTAAAAGGCTTTGCTGCCGCCGCCTTGAATGGCCAGGCAACGCGAATCGGCCGCTGCGGCACGGATCTGGTCGGTGAGGTGAGAGAGGGTGGATTGCATGCTGGCCAAATGGTAGCGGCTTGTCATGCACCGCTCAGCAACTGGGCATAGCGGTCCAGGTCCACATTGCCCCCGCTGATGATCACGCCCACGCGCTGCCCGCGCAGGGCGTGGCCCATCTGGCGTGCTGCCGCCAGCGACAGGCAACCCGTGGGCTCGACCACCAGCTTCATGTGCTGGGCGTACCAGCGCATGGCCTGGCGCAATTGCTCATCGCTCACCGTGTGGATGTCGCTCACCAGACGCTGGATGAGGGCAAAGGGGTATTGCCCCACTTGGCGCGATTGCGCGCCGTCGGCAATGGTGTGCGGGGTCTCGATCTTGACCCGCATGCCCAGGCGCAGGCTTTGCTGCACATCGTTGCCGGCCTCGGGCTCCACGCCAATCACTTCACATTGGGGCGACAAGCCCTTGGCCGCGAGCGCGCAACCGCTGATGAGACCGCCGCCGCCCACACACACAAACAGGCGATCGAGGGCGCCCACGTCTTCAAAGAGTTCGAGGGCGCTGGTGCCCTGCCCCGCGAGCACATGGGGGTGGTCAAACGGCGGGATGAAGCTGCGGCCTTCGCGCTCGGCAATGGATTGGGCGATGGCGGCGGGGTCTTCGCCATAGCGGTCGTAGCCCACCACCGTGGCGCCATAGCCCTGGGTGGCGGCCAGCTTGGCGGGCGAGGCATCGTGCGGCATGACGATCGTGGCGCTGCACCCGAGCAGGCGCGCTGACAGCGCCACGGCTTGTGCATGGTTGCCCGACGAAAACGCCACCACGCCGCGAGCGCGGGCTTGCGGGGAGAGCAGCGACAAGGCGTTGTACGCCCCCCGGAATTTGAAAGCGCCCATGCGTTGCAGGTTCTCGGGCTTGAAAAACACCTCAGCCCCCAACTCTGCGTTGAGGCTGCGCGAGGTGAGCACGGGCGTGCGGTGCGCCACGCCTTCGAGGCGTTGGGCGGCCGCTTGCACATCGGCGTAGGTGGGCAGGGGCAGGTTCACCGGGTCATGACGCGTGCCATTTCCAGGCACTTGTTCGAATAGCCCCATTCGTTGTCATACCAGCTCACCACCTTGATGAAGGTGCCATCGAGCGCGATGCCCGCTTCGGCATCGAACACCGAGGTGCAGGGCTCGCCACGAAAGTCGGTGGCCACGACTTTGTCTTCGGTGTAGCCCAGCACGCCTTTCAAAGCGCCCTGGCTTTGGGCTTTCATCTCGGCGCAGATCTCGGCATAGCTGGCTTCCTTGTTGAGCTCCACGGTGAGGTCCACCACCGACACATCGGAGGTGGGCACGCGGAAGGACATGCCCGTGAGCTTTTTGTTGAGCTCGGGGATCACCACGCCCACAGCCTTGGCCGCGCCCGTGCTGCTGGGGATGATGTTTTCCAAAATGCCACGGCCACCGCGCCAGTCCTTGTTGGAGGGGCCATCCACGGTTTTTTGCGTCGCGGTGGCGGCATGCACGGTGGTCATGAGGCCGCGCTTGATGCCCCACTTGTCGTTGAGCACCTTGGCCACGGGGGCCAGGCAGTTGGTGGTGCACGAGGCATTGGAGATGATGGCCTGACCGGCGTAGGTCTTGTCGTTCACGCCAAACACAAACATGGGCGTGTCGTCTTTGGACGGGGCCGACATCAGCACCTTCTTGGCGCCTGCGTCGATGTGCTTTTGTGCGCCGTCCTTGGAGAGGAAGATGCCCGTGGCTTCGATGACCACGTCCACGCCCAGCTCCCCCCACTTGAGGCTGGCGGGGTCTTTCTCGGCGGTGAGGCGAATGGTTTTGCCGTTGACGACCAGGTGGCCGTCCTTCACGCTCACTTCGCCCTTGAAGCGGCCATGCACGCTGTCGTACTTGAGCATGTAGGCCAGGTAGTCGGGCTCCAGCAAATCGTTGATGCCCACCACCTCGATGTCAGAAAAGTTTTGCACGGCGGCGCGAAACACCATGCGCCCGATGCGACCGAATCCGTTGATGCCGACTTTGATGCTCATGTTCTTGCTCTTTCTCTCAAGTTAAAAAAGGGTTCTGGTTTCAATGGCCGCCTTGCAACACCGCTTGCACGGTGTCGGCCACGTTCTCGGGGGTGAAGCCAAAGTGCTGGAACAACACACCAGCGGGTGCGCTTTCACCAAAGGTGTCGATGCCCACCACGGCCGACACGCCGTACTTCCACCAGCCGTCGGTGCAGGCGGCCTCGACGGCAATGCGCGGAATGCCAGCGGGCAGCACCGAGGTTTTGTAGGCGCGGCTTTGACGATCAAACACGGTGGTGCTGGGCATGGAGACCACACGCACGGCCACCTTGCGCTCGGCCAGCAGGGTTTGCGCCTTGAGGGCGAGGTGGACTTCGGAGCCGGTGGCGATGATCACCGCTTGGGGCTTTTTGTTCAGGCCAACCTCTGAGGGCTCGGCCAGCACATAGGCACCTTTGCTGATGTCGTCCAGGCCTGACTTGGGCAGGTAGGGCAGGTTCTGGCGGCTCAGGCACAAGGCCGTGGGGCGCTGCGCGTTTTGCAAGGCCACTGCCCAGGCCACCACGGTTTCGGCGGTGTCGGCAGGGCGCCAGACATCCAGTCCGGGGATGAGGCGCAGGCTGGGGATGTGCTCCACCGACTGGTGGGTGGGGCCGTCTTCGCCCAGGCCGATGGAGTCGTGCGTGAACACATGCACCACGCGCAGCTTCATGAGGGCGGCCATGCGCAAGGCGTTGCGCGAGTAGTCGCTGAAGGTGAGGAAGGTGCCGCCGTAGGGGATGTGACCGCCATGCAGTGCCACGCCATTCATGATGGCGGCCATGCCGAATTCGCGCACACCGTAGTTAATGTGGCGCCCCGTTTGGCCAGCGTCGTTGCGGATGACATGGCCTTGCGCATCAAAGCGCAGGTTGGGCGTGCTCTTGGTGTTGGTGAGGTTGGAGCCGGTGAGGTCGGCGGAGCCGCCCAGCAACTCGGGCAAGGCGGCGGTGAGGGTTTCGAGCGCGAGCTGGCTGGCCTTGCGGCTGGCCACGGTCTCGGCTTTGGTGTGGGCGGCCAGGGCGGCGTCCACCACCGTCTGGTGGAAGTGGGCGGGCAAATCGCCGGCTGTGCGGCGCGTGAATTCGGCGGCCAGTTGGGGGTGGGCTTGCGCATAGGCCTCGAAGCGGCGCTGCCATTGCGCCTGGCGGGCTTGGCCTTTGGCTTTGGCATCCCAGGCGGCGTAGACCTCGGCGGGGATCTCAAACGGGCCGTGCTGCCAGCCCAGGGCGGCGCGGGTGAGGGCGATTTCCTCGGCACCCAGCGGCTCGCCGTGGGCTTTGGCGGTGTTGGCCCGATTGGGGCTGCCCTTGCCGATGGCGGTTTTGCAGACGATGAGCGAGGGGCGATCGGTGCAGCGCTTGGCATCGGCAATGGCCTGGCTCACGGCCATGTTGTCGTGGCCGTCGATGGGACCGATCACATTCCAGCCGTAGGCACGAAAGCGTGCCGGGGTGTCGTCGATGAACCAGGGGGCGACCTGGCCGTCGATGGAAATGCCGTTGTCGTCGTAGAGGGCGATGAGCTTGCTCAGCTTCCAGGCGCCCGCGAGTGCGCAGGCCTCGTGGGAGATGCCCTCCATCAGGCAACCGTCGCCAAGGAAGGCGTAGGTGTGGTGGTCCACGATGTCGTGGCCGGGGCGGTTGAATTCGGCAGCGAGCAGTTTTTCGGCCAAGGCCATGCCCACTGCATTGGTGATGCCCTGCCCCAGCGGCCCGGTGGTGGTTTCAACGCCAGGGGTGATGCCCACCTCGGGGTGCCCCGGTGTTTGGCTGTGCATCTGGCGAAAGTTGCGCAGCTCCTGCAAGGGCAGGTCGTAACCGCTCAGGTGCAGCAAGGCATAAATCAGCATGGAGCCGTGGCCGTTAGAGAGCACAAAGCGGTCGCGGTCGGGCCAATGCGGATCGGTGGGGTTGTGCTTGAGGTGTTCCGTCCACAACGCCACTGCCATGTCGGCCATGCCCATGGGTGCGCCGGGGTGCCCCGAATTCGCTTGTTGAACAGCGTCCATTGCCAGGGCGCGGATGGCGTTTGCCAGGGTGGTGGGGTTGGCCATGTAGGTTGGCTCCGGTGCGGCGGTTGAGGGAAGAGAAGATTCTAGCGAGGCAGGATCAGGGTTTATGCGGGGGTGCGAGCCCAAGGGCACTTGGCTGGCCCACCGTGGCGGCGCGATGGCGAGCGCGTGCCAGGCCGATGCCAGAATGCGCCATGACTTCAAGCTTTGAGGCGCAAGCCATGGTGCTGGCCGCTGGCCGGGGTGAGCGCATGCGCCCGCTCACCGATCACACCCCCAAGCCCTTGCTGAGCGTGCGCGGGCAAGCCCTCATGCGCTGGCATTTGCAGGCGCTGGCCAAGGCCGGGGTGAGCCGGGTGGTCATCAACACCGCGTGGCTGGGCGAGCAAATCCCCCAGGCGCTGGGCGAGACCTTGCACGGGCCAGACGGTAGCGAGCAGCAACTGCGTTATTCGCACGAAGGCCAGGACTTTGGCCATGCCCTGGAGACCGCAGGCGGCATCCTGCGCGCCCTGCCCCTGCTCGACGAGGTGTTCTGGGTGGCGGCGGGCGATGTGTTTGCACCCGACTTTGACTTTCCCGCGCAGGCGCTGGCCCGATTCAAGGCCAGCACCCGCCTCGCGCACCTGTGGCTGGTCCCCAACCCGGAGCACAACCCGGCGGGCGACTTTGGCCTGTCGCAGGATGGCCTCGCGCTCAACCTGCCTAAGGGGCATGCCGAGCGTCGCTACACCTTCAGCACCTTGGCGCTGTATCGACGCGAATTTTTTACCCAGCCCGATGCACCGACACCCATGGGCAACCCCCAGGGCCTGGCGGTGCCGCTCGCGCCCATGCTGCGTGCGGCCATGGATCGGGGCGCTGTGAGCGCGACGCTCTACACCGGCGCGTGGACCGACGTGGGCACCCCCCAGCGCTTGGCGCAGCTCAATGCGCCGTGATGCACATGCCCGCATGGGGACCAGGGGCGCAACCACCCCTCCTACAATGACCGCATGACCCCCAGCCCCAGCATTCATGCGGCTCGCCGCGCTCGACTGGCTTCACAGTTGGGCGAAGGTGGCGTGGCCATCATCCCCACCGCGCCGGAGGCAGCTCGCAACCGCGACTCCCACCATCCCTACCGGCACGACAGCTATTTTTTCTATCTCACCGGGTTCACCGAACCGCATGCCACCCTGGTCTTGTTTGCCAATGGGGAATCGTGGCTGTTTTGTCAGCCCAAAGACCTGGAGCGCGAGATTTGGGACGGCATTCGCCTTGGCCCCGAGGCGGCGGTGACCGAGCTGGGGGTGACGCGCGCTTGGTCCAGCACCGAGCGCGAAGCGCGTTTGCCCGAGGCCTTGGCCAATCAGCGCTGTGTGTGGTTTCCATTTGCCACCCACGAAGGCTTGGCCAATCAGGTCGATGGCTGGTTGCAAACCGTTCGCGCCAGGGTGCGCATGGGCGTCCTCTGCCCGAGCGAGCAGCGCGACTTGTGTGCTTTGCTCGATGAGATGCGGCTCTTCAAGGATGAGCACGAGCTCGACACCATGCGGCGCGCGGCGCGCATCAGTGCCCATGCCCATGTGCGGGCCATGCAGTACAGCGCGCGCATGCTGCGTGCGGGCCAGGAGGTGCGCGAATATCACCTCGACGCCGAGCTCATGCACGAATTTCGCCGCCACGGTTCGCAATCGGTGGCCTACACCTCCATCGTGGCAGCGGGGGCCAATGCCTGCGTGCTGCATTACCGTGCCGATGCCGCGCCCGTGCGTGCGGGCGAATTGGTGCTCATCGATGCGGGCTGTGAACTCGATGGCTATGCCAGCGACATCACCCGCACCTTTCCCGCCAACGGCACCTTCAGCCCCGCACAGCGCGATGCCTATGCGCTGGTGCTCGCAAGCCAAGATGCGGCCGTGGCCGCCACACGGCCAGGGGCCAGGTTCAGCGACCCCCACGATGCGGCGGTGCGCGTGCTCGCGCAGGGCATGCTCGACCTGGGTTTGCTCAACGCCCAGCAACACGGCAGCCTTGACGCCGTGATCGAACAGCGGGCCTATGCGCGCTTTTACATGCACCGCACAGGCCACTGGCTGGGCATGGATGTGCACGACTGCGGCAGTTATGTTGAGCCCAGTGAAGCCGATCAGGTCACCACGCGGCGCGACCCGCTCACCCAGCAAGACGTGCTGGTGCGCCCCAGCCGTGTGCTGCGCCCTGGCATGGTGCTCACCATCGAGCCCGGTTTGTATGTGCGCCCGGCAGACGACGTGCCCAAGGATTTCTGGCACATCGGGATTCGCATTGAAGACGATGCCGTGGTCACGGCCTCGGGCTGCGAGTTGATTACCCGCGATGTGCCTGTGGGCATTGCCCATATCGAGGACTTGATGCGCGCTTGATGCACGTGGCCAGCGCCATCCTTGCAGCGAACATCGGGTATGTCCCGCTTGGAAGCAGCATGACTTGGAACCCCTCACACCTACAATGAATTCACAGGAGACAGCGGTCCCACGCCAATGCGGGATCCGATCAGCACCATGAGCTCATCCAACAACAAAGCACTCATCAACGAACAGCGCCGCAAAGCAGCCCTCGAATACCACGAGCATCCCGTTCCGGGCAAGCTGGCCATCCAGGCCACCAAGCAGTTGCTCAACCAGCACGACTTGTCTTTGGCGTACTCACCCGGCGTGGCGGCCCCCTGTGAAGAAATCGTCAAAGACCCCGATGCCGCATTCCGCTACACCAGCCGGGGCAACCTGGTGGCCGTGATCACCAACGGCACAGCTGTGCTGGGTCTGGGCGACATTGGTCCCCTGGCAGCCAAGCCGGTGATGGAAGGCAAGGCGGTGCTCTTCAAGAAGTTTGCCGGCATCGATGTCTTTGACATCGAAATCAACGAAAAGAACCTCGACAAGCTGGTGGACATCATTGCGTCGCTGGAGCCCACGTTTGGCGGCATCAACCTCGAAGACATCAAAGCGCCCGACTGCTTCTACGTCGAGCGCAAGCTGCGCGAGCGCATGAGCATCCCGGTCTTTCACGATGACCAGCACGGCACGGCCATTGTGGTGGGCGCAGCGGTGATCAACGGCCTCAAGGTCGTGGGCAAAGACATTCGCAAGATCAAGCTGGTGACCTCGGGCGCTGGTGCGGCTGCGCTGGCTTGCCTGGGCCTCTTGCTCAAGCTGGGTTTGCCGCGCGAAAACATCTGGGTCACCGACCTCGAGGGCGTGGTCTACAAAGGGCGCACGGTGCTCATGGACGAAGACAAGGCCCAGTTTGCCCAGCCCACCGACGAGCGCACCCTGGCCGAAGTGATCAAGGGCGCCGATGTGTTCCTCGGCTTGTCGGCTGGGGGCGTGCTCAAGCCCGAGATGGTGAGCACCATGGGTCCCAAGCCCCTCATCCTTGCGCTGGCCAACCCCACCCCTGAAATCCTGCCCGAAGAAGCGCGTGCGGTTCGCCCCGACGCCATCCTCGCCACAGGTCGCACCGACTACCCCAACCAGGTCAACAACGTGCTGTGCTTCCCTTACATCTTCCGTGGGGCGTTGGACGCGGGCGCGTCCACCATCACCTCCGAGATGGAAATCGCGGCCGTCGAGGCCATTGCCGAATTGGCCCAGGCCGAGCAAAACGAGGTGGTGGCTGCCGCTTACGCGGGCGAGCAACTCACCTTCGGTCCCGAATACCTCATCCCCAAGCCCTTTGACCCTCGACTGATGGTCAAGATCGCCCCCGCCGTGGCCAAGGCGGCGATTGCCAGCGGGGTGGCGCGACGCCCCATCGACGACATGGATGCCTATCGCGACCGCTTGCAGTCGCTGGTGTATGCCTCGGGCTCGGTGATGAAGCCCATTTATGCCGCCGCCAAAAAAGCCTCACGCAAAAAGGTGGCCTACGCCGAGGGTGAAGACGAGCGCGTGCTGCGTGCGGTGCAAATCGTCGTCGACGAGGGTCTGGCGCGCCCCACCCTCATTGGCCGCCCCGAGGTGATTCGCCAGCGCATCGAGCGTTTTGGTCTGCGCCTGCGCGAGGGCGTGGACTATGAAGTGGTCAATGTGGAAGATGACCCGCGCTACCGCGACTTCTGGCAGACCTACCACCGCATCATGGAGCGCAAGGGCGTGACCGAGCAGCTGGCCAAGATTGAAATGCGCCGCCGCCTCTCGCTCATTGGCACCATGCTGCTGCACAAAGGTCATGTGGACGGCATGATTTGCGGCACCTGGAGCACGCCCACCGTGCACCTCGATTTCATTCGCCCCGTCATTGGCTATCGCCCTGGCGCGAGCACCTACGCCTGCATGAATGGCCTCATCCTGCCCAATCGCCAGGTGTTTTTGGTGGACACCCACGTCAACCAAAACCCCACGGCTCAGGAGTTGGCCCAAATCACCATCATGGCCGCCGAGGAAATCCGCCGCTTTGGCATTCGCCCCATGGCTGCCTTGCTCTCGAGCTCCAACTTTGGCAGCCATAACCACGAGGGCGCCATCAAGATGCGCGAGACCCTGGCCTTGGTGCAGCAACAAGCGCCCTGGCTGGAGATCGACGGCGAGATGCATGGCGATGTGGCCCTGGACACCGCTGCGCGCACACGCCTCATGCCCAACTCCACCCTCACGGGGGATGCCAATTTGCTGGTCTTTCCCGACCAGGACTCCGCCAACATCGCCTACAACCTGCTCAAGGCGGCGGCTGGGCAGGGCATTGCCATTGGTCCCATCCTGTTGGGCGCGGCCAAGCCCGTGCATGTGCTGACCGCCAGCGCCACCGTGCGCCGGGTGGTCAACATGACCGCCCTCACCGTGGCCGACGCCAACGCCAGCCGATGAGCGCCAAATTGCACCACTATGGTGCAATTTCGGCCATTTGGAGGGGTGCGTGTGGGTATTTCTTGCAATTTTCCTGACATGTCGCCACAATTCGGGTTTTCGCGTTTCGGGTTTACCCGAGCAAGCACTCAACCGCTTACCCAAGGAATCACGGAGATGGACATGCCACTTCGTCACATCAAAAACAACATCGTTCAATCGATCCGCGCCTTTCGCGTGTCCGACCTCCAGGACGCTGCCACGGGCTTGGGGCACCACTTTTTGTATGCCAACCTGGCTGCCGCCCAAAGCAAGCAGGACGTGCTGGACCTGATCGCCCAGCAGTTCACCTTCCCTGCCACGGCCACCAAGAACTTTGATTCCCTTTACGACAGCATGACCGATGTGCTCTACAAATCGGGCTCCCAGCCTGGTTTTGTGCTGGTTCTGGAGCACGTGCCTGCCCATGCCAAGTTCGACAAAGAAGCCCGCGAGCAGTTGCTCGACCTCTTCCGCGAAGCCGCCGACTACTGGGCTGACCGCAAGATCGCCTTCCGCTGCTTCTATTCCTTCTCGGTGGCGATTGCCCCTCAGGCTGGCTTGGTTCGCCCTGTGGACGAAGGCCAGATCGAAGTCGAAACCGAGCGCATGCCCACCGACAAATTGCTGGATGTCTCGCCCATGGCCTTGCGCATGAGCAGCCCCTTCAATGCCGGCTACTGGATGAACGTCGCCTGATCAGGCCACCCCATCCCGGCCTCGCGCCCTCAAACCAAAAGCGACCCTCGGGTCGCTTTTTTGTTGGGACGCGGGCCTGCGCAAATGCAGGGGCAGTCGCTGGTGCACCGTGCCAAGGCTTGGCGGCTGGGACAAAGCCGCAAGCCAGGCCAGAAACCGTCAAGCGCCTTTGGCGCGCGCCATGAGGATCTCGAAGGCGGGCAGGGTCTTGCCTTCGAGCACCTCCAGAAAAGCGCCGCCCCCGGTGGAGATGTAGCCCACCTTGGACTCGATGCCGTACTTGGCAATCGCGGCCAGGGTGTCGCCACCCCCTGCGATGCTGAACGCCGACGAATCGGCAATCGCCATCGCCAGCGTGCGCGTGCCGTTTTCAAACGCCGCCATCTCGAACACGCCTACCGGGCCGTTCCAGACGATGGTGCCTGCGGCGCCCAGCTGCTTGGCCAGGGCTTGGGCGGTGTGCGGTCCGATGTCGAGGATGAGGTCGTCGTCGGCCACGTCGCTGGCAGCCTTGATGGTGGCTGGTGCATCTGCCGAGAAGGTCTTGGCCGTCACCACATCGGTAGGGATGGGCACGGCTGCGCCGCGTGCCTGCATCGCCGCCATGACCGCGCGCGCCTGGTCCACCAGATCAGGCTCGGCCAGGCTTTTGCCAATGGGCAAGCCGCTGGCCAGCATGAAGGTGTTGGCAATCCCGCCGCCCACGATGAGCTGGTCCACGTTTTGCGCGAGGGCCTGAAGGATGGTGAGCTTGGTGCTGACTTTGGAGCCCGCCACAATGGCCACCAGGGGGCGCTTGGGTGCTGCCAAGGCCTTGGTGATGGCATCGATCTCGGCGGACAGCAAAGGCCCGGCACAGGCGACTGGCGCAAATCGCGCCATGCCATGGGTGGTGGCCTCGGCACGGTGTGCGGTGCCAAAGGCATCGTTGACGTAGACATCGCACAAGGCCGCCATTTGGCGCGATAGCGCCTCGCTGTTTTTCTTTTCGCCCACATTGACGCGGCAGTTTTCGAGCATGACCACCTGGCCTGCTTCGACCTCCACCCCATGGACCCAATTGGCCAGCAAGGGCACCGGCTGCCCCAACAGCTCGCTCAGGCGCTGGGCCACCGGGGCGAGGGAGTCCTCGGCCTTGAATTCGCCTTCGGTGGGGCGCCCCAGGTGGCTGGTGACCATGACGGCGGCACCCGCCTTCAAGGCCATGAGGATGCCAGGGACGCTGGCGCGAATGCGGGTGTCTTCGGTGATGCGACCTGCATCGTCCATGGGGACGTTGAGGTCTGCGCGGATGAACACTCGCTTGCCCTTGAGCGATCCGCTTTGGGCCAGGTCGGCGAGTCGAATGATGTTCATGGGTTCTCCAATTCAGGCGGTCTGGTGAGTTGCGCCCGAAGTCTATCGGCAAGACTTGACGCCCAACTGAACGCTGCCCCACCGGCGCTGCCAGGCCGCGCACGACAGGGCTCAGTCGTCGGCGGTCATGCCGGGGCGCAAGTCGCTGCCATGCAAAAAGGCCTCGATGCCCAGGCGTATGCCACCGGGGCGTTGCAGTTCAAGCAGGCGCAGGCTGCCCGTGCCACAGGCCACGTCAATGCCGCTGGGCGACACCGACAGCACCGTGCCAGGCTTGGCTGTCGAGGCCAAGGGCAGCACCGAGGCGCGCCAGACCTTGTGGCGAACGCCAGCCCAATCGGTCTGACAACCGGGAAAGGGGTCAAAGGCACGGATGCGCCGCTCGATCACCTCGGCGGGCAGTTGCCAATCGATGCGGGCTTCGGCCTTGTCGATCTTGTGCGCGTAGCTCACGCCGTCGCTGGGCTGCGCCTTGCGTGGGCAGTCCTCCCAATGGGCCAAGGTGTGAACCACGGCCTGAGCGCCCGCTGCGGCCAGGCGGTCGTGCAGCAAGGTGGTGGAGTCGCCGGCAAGAATGGGGACCTCGACACGATGGCGCACATCGCCCGTGTCCAGCCCCTCGTCCATTTGCATGATGCACACGCCGCTTTGGGCGTCGCCCGCTTCGATGGCGCGCTGAATCGGGGCTGCACCACGCCAGCGCGGCAGCAAGGAGGCATGGATGTTGAGGCAACCCATGGGGGGCAAATCCAGCACCCAGCGCGGAAGAATGAGGCCATAGGCCACCACCACCAGTAACTCGGGGGAGGCGGCTTGCAAGGCCTGCTGGGCTTGCGCGGCTTCTTGGGGGTAGCGTCCGTCCAGGCGCAAGCTGGTGGGCTGCGACACGGGCAAACCGTGCGACAAAGCCAGTTGCTTGACGGGCGAGGCCTGCAGCTTCATGCCCCGGCCTGCGGGACGGTCGGGTTGGGTGAGCACCAGGGTGACCTCGTGGCCTGCGTCGAGCAGGGCTTGCAAAGCGGTGGCCGCGAATTCGGGCGTGCCGGCAAAAGCCAGGCGGCGGCGAGTCAAGGCCATGCTCAGTGTTCGCCGTCGCGCTCGCGCTCGCGGCGCGCCTTGACCATCTTGGCTCTGATGCGGGTGCGCTTGAGCAAGGAGAGGTATTCCACAAAGACCTTGCCCATGAGGTGATCCATTTCGTGCTGGATGCACACGGCCATGAGGCCTTCGGCCTCGAGTGTGAAGGGCTGACCGTCGCGGTCGAGTGCGCGCACGCGCACGCGCTCGGCACGTTGGACGCGGTCGTACACGCCAGGCACGGACAGGCAGCCTTCTTCCCATTCAAAAGGCTCGGTGCTTGCCCATTCGATTTCGGGGTTGATGAGCACGATGGGCTCATTGCGTTCTTCGGAGACGTCCATCACGATGAGCCGCTCGTGGAAATCCACTTGCGTCGCGGCCAGGCCAACGCCCTTGGCTTCGTACATGGTTTCAAACATGTCGTCGATCTGGCGACGGATGCGGTCGTCCACCACTGCCACGGGCTTGGCCACGGTGTGCAGGCGTTCGTCGGGATAACAGAGGATGCTGAGCAAGGCCATGGCGCAATTATCGGTCTCTTGCCAAGCCTTGGCTGGGGCAGTGGCTCTCGCCGATTCACCGAGCCGCACCTGCACCGCAGGTGCGCACACCGCCCTAGGCTTGAGGCCATGCACAGCTTTGAGACCGAACCCCCCAACTTGCCCGCGCACGCCGGGGGCTTGAGCCGCGATGCCGCCCTGGAGGCGGCATGGCTTGCAGCGCAGCCCCAGCACCGCGCCATCTGGACGATGGAGCATGCGGCTTACCCGTCGCGCTGGCGCGACCTGCACAAGCCCCCGCAGGTGGTCTGGGTGCAAGGCCAGGGCGTGGGTCAGTGGTGCGACGACGCAACCTGGCGCAAGCCCGCACTGGCCATTGTGGGCAGTCGCAATCCCACGCCCCAGGGGCTGATCCATGCCCGCGAGATGGCGCGCAGCCTGCAAGCCCTGGGGGTGTGCATCGTCTCGGGCCTGGCCTTGGGCATAGACGGCGCAGCGCACGAAGGGGCATTGATGCCGGCATCGCCACCGCGCCCCGCCGCGCTGGCGCCTGCCGATGCCAATGCACCCGCCATGCACACCGTGGCTTTTGTGGGCACCGGGGTGGATCGCGTCTATCCCCGGCGCCACCAGCAACTCGCGCACCGGGTCTGCGAGCGCGGTGTGCTGGTGAGCGAATATCCCCTGGGCAGCCCCGCCTTCGCGCACCACTTTCCCCAGCGCAACCGGCTCATCGCGGCCAGTGTGGACGGCGTGCTCGTCATCGAGGCCGCCATGGGCTCGGGCTCGCTCATCACGGCCTACATGGCCCTGGACATGGGCAAGGAAGTCTTTGCCGTCCCCGGCAGCATCCACTCACCGTTGTCCAAGGGCTGCCATGCGCTCTTGCGCCAGGGCGCCACCCTGGTCGAAAGCATGAACGATGTGCTGGAGGTGTTGTTGCCCGGAGCCTGGGCTGGGCTGATGGTTGAACCTGCCAAGGCTTGTGGTGCTGTGCCCGATGAGCCCACGCCCAACCAGGCCGATCAGGCCGCCCCGACGCCGGCTTGCGACGCCCTGGGCTTGAAGGCCTTGCTGCAAACCCCCACAGACCTCGACACGTTGGCCCAAGCCAGCGGCGCCCCACCCGAGGCCGTGCTCACCCAATTGCTGGACTGGCAATTGCAAGGGCTGGTGAGCGAGATGTCAGCAGGCCGTTATGTGTGGCTGCATCCCCATTTACCCCGGTCATGAACACCGCTTGCACATTTGGCGAAAAAAGCCGTTATATTGTGTTTCCATGTTCGATGTTCTGGTCTACGTATACGAGCACTTCTGGCGTGGCGACAGTTGCCCGGAGTTGCCCCAGTTGGGGCGCAAGCTGAGCGCCGCTGGCTTTGAATCCGACGACATCGAACAAGCCCTCGATTGGCTCGCCGGCCTGAGCCTCGCCGCCGATGCTTACCAGCCCATCGCCCTCGAAGTCCCATCCCCCGCTGAAGCCCAGCCCAGTGGTGCAGCCCTCTTGCACCTGCCGCATGGCAACAGCCTGCGCGTCTACACCCCGCAGGAGCAACAGCACCTGGGGGCAGAGGGTTTGGGCTTTTTGCATTTCCTCGAATCGGCGGGCAAGCTCTCGGCTCAATTGCGCGAGACCATGATCGACAGGGCCATGGCCGCCAGCAATCGCCCGGTGACCCTGGACGAATTCAAGATCATCGCCTTGATGGTCTATTGGGGCTTTGGCGTCGAGCCCGATGCGCTCATCCTCGATGAGCTGTGCGATGACCCCGAGCGGGTCCCGCACTGAACCCTGCGCCTTAAACCACTGCGCCCGAGTTGGGATCTTCGGGGTCGTGCTCTTTGCGCGCCGTGGCCTTGATCAGGTCTTCACGGGCAATGCCCAGCCACATGGCAATCGCCGCGGCCACAAACACCGAGGAGTAGATGCCAAACAAAATGCCAATCGTGAGCGCCATGGCAAAGTAGTGCAGCGTGGGGCCACCAAAGATGAGCATGGACAGCACCACCAGCTGCGTGCTGCCGTGGGTGATGATGGTGCGGCTGATGGTGGCGGTGATGGCGTTGTTGATGATGTCCACCGTCTCCATCTTGCGAAAGCGGCGGAAGTTCTCACGCACCCGGTCAAAAATCACCACCGATTCGTTGACCGAATAGCCCAGCACCGCCAGCACGGCAGCGAGCACGGCGAGCGAAAACTCCCATTGGAAGTACGCGAAAAAGCCCAGGATGATGATCACATCGTGCAAGTTGGCAATGATGCCGGCCACGGCGTACTTCCATTCAAAACGCACGGCCAGGTAAATCATGATGCCCACCACCACAAAGGCCAGCGCCTTGAGGCCTCCGGTGGCCAGCTCATCGCCCACCTGAGGCCCCACAAATTCGGTGCGGCGCAGTTGCGCGTCGGGGTCCTGCGTCTTGATGAGCCCCATCACCTGCTCGCTTTGCTGCGCAGAGGACTGGCCTTTGACCGAGGGCAGGCGAATCATCACGTCGCGCGCAGAGCCAAAGTTTTGCACCACCACGTCCACATAACCCAAGCCCTTGATGCCATTGCGCAAGGGGTCAAGATCGGCGGTCTTGGAGTAGCTCACCTCCATCAGTGTGCCCCCGGTGAACTCCACCGACAGGTGCAGACCCCGAGTGAACAGGAAGAAGACAGCAGCCAAAAAGGTGACGAACGAAATGATGTTGAACACCAGCGCATGGCGCATGAAGGGGATGTCTTTGCGGATGCGGAAAAATTCCATGACTCAAGCCTCCGCGCGCCAGACCGTGCCAATCGAAACCGACTTGAGGCGCTTTTGTCGGCCATACCAAAGGTTGACGATGCCGCGCGAGAAAAACACGGCTGAGAACATGCTGGTGAGGATGCCCAGGCAGTGCACCACGGCAAAGCCACGCACGGGGCCAGAGCCAAAGGCGAGCAAGGCCAGCCCGGCAATCAGCGTGGTGACGTTGGAGTCCAGGATGGTCGCCCAGGCTCGCTCGTAGCCTTGATGGATGGCGGTTTGGGGCGCTGCCCCGTTGCGCAGTTCTTCGCGCACGCGCTCGTTGATCAGCACGTTGGAGTCAATCGCCATGCCCAGCACCAGGGCCATGGCGGCCATGCCGGGCAAGGTCAGGGTGGCTTGCATCATCGACAGCACGGCCACCAGCAACATGAGGTTGACCGCCAGGGCCAGCGACGAGAAGAGGCCAAACAACATGTAGTAGATGCACATGAAGGCCGTCACCGCCACAAAGCCCCAGGTCACGCTGGCAAAGCCCATGGCGATGTTTTCAGCGCCAAGGCTGGGTCCAATGGTGCGCTCTTCAATGATCTCCATGGGTGCAGCCAGTGCGCCTGCGCGCAGCAGCAAGGCCGTGTCGTTGGCTTCCGCTGTGGTCATGCGGCCAGAAATTTGCACGCGACCGCCGCCGATTTCAGTGCGGATGACCGGTGCGGTCACCACCTCGCCCTTGCCCTTTTCGAACAAGAGGATGGCCATACGCTTGTTGATGTTTTCGCGAGTGATGTCTTTGAAGATGCGCGCGCCCTTGGCATCGAGCGTGAGGTGGACGGCGGGCTCTTGCGTCTGGTTGTCAAAGCCGGGCTGCGCATCGGTGAGGTTGTCGCCGGTGAGCATGACTTGCTTGCGCACGATCACCGCCTGGCCGCTGCGGTCCAGGTAGCGTTCGGAGCCAAAGGGCACGGGGCCAGAACCAATTTCGGCGCTGCGGCCTTCGGTGGACTCGTCCACCAGGCGCAACTCCAGGGTGGCCGTGCGGCCGAGGATGTCCTTGGCCTTGGCCGTGTCTTGCACGCCGGGGAGTTGCACCACGATGCGGTCCAGCCCTTGTTGCTGGATCACGGGTTCAGCCACACCCAGCTCGTTGATGCGGTTGTGCAGGGTGGTGATGTTTTGCTTGAGCGCTTGCTCTTGCACCTTGAGCGCAGCGGGCGGCTTGAGCACCGCGCGCAGCACCATGTCGCTGCCTTGCGTGCCGGGGGTGAGCTGCAGGTCGGGGAACTGTTCGTTGATCACCTGGGTGGCTGCTTGCAGCGTGGGTGCGTCACGAAAGCGGATCTCGATCTCTTGCTGGCTGCGCGAAATGCCGGCATGGCGAACGCTTTTGTCGCGCAAGGTGGTGCGCAAGTCGCCGGCGAGGGCTTCAACCCGCTGGGTGAGCGCCGCGGCCATGTCCACTTGCAGCATGAAGTGAACGCCACCGCGCAAGTCCAGGCCCAGGTACATGGGCGCAGCATGCAAGGCACTGAGCCAGGCCGGCGTGCGGGGGATGAGGTTGAGCGCCACCACATAGGCGGGCTCCTGAGCGTTGGGGTTCAAGGCCGCTTGGATGGCGTCTTTGGCCTTGATTTGCGCGTCGGTGTTGGCCAGTCGCACTTTGAGCGAGGCATTCTCCAGGCTCAGGGTTTCGATGGGGATGCCTGCGGCTTGCAAGGCCGATTCCACCCGTGCCTGAGTGGCGGTGTCGACCTTGACGCTGGACTTGCCGGGTGAGACCTGGACCGCTGGGGCTTCACCAAAAAAGTTGGGCAGGGTGTAGAGGCCGCCGATCAACAGGGCCGCTGCAATGACGATGTATTTCCAAAGTGCGTAGCGATTCATGCGTCACTTCATGGTGCCCTTGGGCAAAACCTGGATGACGGCATTGCGCTGCACCACGACTTCAACGCCCGAGGCGATTTCAATGTGCAAGTAGGTGTCGCCCATTTGGGTGATCTTGCCCAGCAGGCCGCCAGCGGTGGCCACTTCGTCGCCTTTGGAGAGGGCTTCGAGCATGGCGCGGGTTTCTTTTTGGCGCTTCATCTGCGGCCTGATCATCACGAAGTAGAGGACGGCGAACATGAGCAGCAAAGGCAACATGCTCAACAAGGGGTTGCCCGCATCGGCGCCGGCGGCGGCTTGGGCATAAGCGTTGGTGATGAACACAGCGACTCCTGAATGAAAGTGAATGTCGGCGACAGCCCCATGGCCGCCTAACGAAACGGGGCATTGTATGCCCCCGCTTGTCTTCGTAAGATGGGGTGATGAAGCCCGACGAACCGCATGGTCATTCGCATGACCACCACCCCCATCACACGCATGCCCATGCCCATGGCCACTCGCATGACCACCCGCATGACCACAGCCACCTGAGCGAGCAAGAGGTGCGCGTGCGCGCCCTGCAAAGCCTGCTTACAGCCAAGGGCTACATCGACCCCGAGGCCATCGACCGCATCGTGCAGACCTACGAAACCGACGTGGGGCCGCGCAATGGGGCCAGGGTGGTGGCCAAGGCCTGGAGCGAGCCGGCGTTTGCCGATTGGCTGGCACGGGACGCGACGGCAGCCATCGCCTCGCTGGGCTATCACGGGCGCCAGGGCGAGCACATGGTGGCCTTGTTCAACCAGCCCGGCCAACACAATGTGGTGGTTTGCACCCTGTGCAGTTGCTACCCGTGGCCAGTGCTGGGTTTGCCGCCGGTTTGGTACAAGAGCGCGCCTTATCGCAGCCGGGTGGTGATGGATCCGCGCAGCGTGCTGGCCGACTTTGGGCTGGTGCTGCCCGACACCACCGAGGTGCGGGTGTGGGATTCCACCGCCGAGGTGCGTTATTTGGTGATCCCCGAGCGGCCTGCTGGCACCCAGGCTTGGGACCAGGCGGCGCTTGCGAGCCTGGTCACCCGCGACAGCATGATTGGCACGGGCCTGGCCCGGCCAGCGCACACCATGGCCAAGCCATCAGGAGCACGCGCATGAACAGCGCCCACGACCTTGGCGGCATGCAAGGCTTTGGGCCGGTTCAGCCCGAAGCCCACGAGCCCCTCTTCCATGCCGAATGGGAACGACAGGCCTTGGGCTTGACCCTGGCCATGGGCGCGACGGGCGCTTGGAACCTCGACGCCATGCGCCATGCCCGCGAGTCCTTGCCCCCGGCCTTTTACCTGAGCGCCTCGTATTACGAGATCTGGCTGGCGGGCTTGCGCCGCATGCTCATTGCCCGTGGCCTGGTGAGCCCCGCCGAATGGGACAGCGGCGTGAGCCAAACCCCCGGGGTTGCCTTGCCGCGTCGCTTGATGGCCAGCCAGGTCGATGCCGCGCTGGCCAAAGGTTCACCTGTGGACCGCCCCGCCCCTCAAGACCCCCGCTTTGCCGTGGGCGAGCGGGTGCGCACGCGCCACCTGCACCCCAGCGGCCACACCCGCTTGCCGCGCTACGCACGCGGGCGCACTGGCGTGGTGGTGCGTGTGCAAGGCCACCACCTGTTTGCCGACGCCCATGCCCAGCAAGCACCCGGCGAGCCCGAGGCCGCAGCCTGGTTGTATGCCGTGCGCTTTGAGGCCAGCGAGCTGTGGGGCGAATCGGCTCACCCACGCGACGTGATGCACCTGGACGTGTGGGAACCCATGCTGGTGGCCGCGCCATGACGCCAAGCAACGCCAAGGCCACCCTGGCCGAGATCGCCGCGCACTGCGCACAGGGCTTTGCCTTGCCCCCTAGCGCCGACGACGAACAGGTGTTTGCTGAGCCCTGGCAAGCCCAGGCTTTTGCCACCACCGTGGCCTTGCATCAGCAGGGTTGCTTCAGCTGGGGCGAATGGGCAGAGGCTTTGTCGGCCGCCATCGCCCGCGCCCAAGCCCAAGGCGGGCACGACGACGGGCGCGACTACTACCTGCACTGGCTCGATGCGCTCGAGCAACTGGTCCAGGCCAAAGGCCTGGCGCAAGGCCAGCAACTTGCAGCCTTGGCGCAGGCCTGGTCCGACGCGGCAGAGGCTACGCCCCACGGACAACCCATTGAGTTGTCGGCAGAGCGGGTGGGCGAGGCGATCAAGCCCTCGCGCTGAGGTTCACGCGTCGTTCAGGTGCGGACCAATGAGGCCCGCGAGTTCGAACATGCCCACCTTGTCTTTGCCCAGCACGGCCTTGAGCTTGGCGTCAGCGAGGATTTGTCGCTTGTCCTTGGGGTCTTGCAAGCCCTGGGCTTTGATGTAGTCCCACAGCTGTTTCATGACCTCGGTGCGGCTTGTTGGCGCGTCGCCAATCACCGCAGCCAGGGCTGCGCTGGGGCGCTTGTTGGCGCTTTGGGCTTTGGCTGCGCGTTTGGCGGGGGCTTTCTTGGCCGCTGTTTTGGTGGCGGCCTTGGGGGTCTTGCCTGCGGCCTTGGCGGCGGTTTTGCCCGCTGCCTTGGCGGGCACGGCCGCTTTGCCCGCCGGGGTTTTGCGTGGGTACTTGCTGGGCTCGAATTCAAATGCCACCTTGTCAGCCTCGGCATCCCACTTGAGGCGGGCTTTGAAGGCGCGTCGCGTGCGCATGGAGATGAACTTCTCCAGCAAGTCGGTCTGGCCTTGCGTGAGCAGCTTGGTCATTTGCTCGGGCTCGATGGGCTGCTGCAGGATGATGCGCCCGCTCTTGAAGGTGCAGCTGGGCGTGGCCTGCGCATGCGTGGGTACGCTGCGCTCGCACACATAGTTGCTGCCATGGGCATGCACCCCGCCGCCGCAGCGTGGGCAAGTGCCTAGTGCGGGCGATGTGCTCAGGTCCACCAGCTCGCCGGTGTCCCCGTCCTGGCCGTTGTCGCCAAAGTCAAACTCCAGCTTCCAGTTCTTGAGCTCCTCGTCGAACTTGAGCGCGAGCTCGGCGGTGAACGGCCAGCCGGCCTTGGAGCGAAAGCCTTCGAGCGGCCCGACGCGCTTGTCGCGCAGGAACTGTTCCACCTCGGCCAGCTCGAAGGTGCGCCCGCCGGGGGTCTTGCCAAACGAGAAGCCGCAGCCTTCGCCCTCACCCTGGGCACCGGTGCAGCCGTAGCGGCGGTAGTTTTCCTTGACCACGCCGCCGCAGTTGGGGCAGGGCACGCTCAGGGTGGCGTAATCGCCGGGCACGGTGTCGCGGTCGTATTCCTTGGCCTTTTTGACGATGTGCTCGGTCATGGCCTGGATCTCGCGCATGAAGGCCTCGCGCGAGAGCTGGCCTTTTTCCATCATCGACAGCTTGTGTTCCCACTCGCCGGTGAGGTCAGCGCGGGTGAGTTCTTCCACCTCCAGCCCCCGCAACAGGGTCATGAGCTGGAAGGCCTTGGCGGTGGGAATGAGTTCCTTGCCTTCGCGCAGCATGTATTTTTCGGTGAGCAGGCCCTCGATGATGGCCGCGCGCGTGGCGGGTGTGCCCAGGCCTTTGTCGGACATGGCCTCGCGCAGTTCCTCGTCTTCGACTTGCTTGCCCGCGCCCTCCATCGCGCCCAGCAGCGTGGCCTCCGAATAGCGCGCCGGTGGGCGGGTGTGCAAGGCCTTGAGTTCAGCCTGGCTCAGCTGTGCGCTGGTGGCGCCATTGAGCGGGGTGAGCACCTTGTCCTGGTCCTCTTCGCTGTCGGCCTCGGCGCTCTTGCCATAGACGCGCATCCAGCCCGGCTCCTTGAGCACGCGGCCGGTGGTCTTGAAGTGCTGGGCTTTGCCCAAGGCCTGCACCTTGCTGATGCGCGTGGTGTCGAGGAATTGCGCGGGGGGGAAAAACGCCGCGATGAAGCGCTTGACCACGAAGTCGTAGAGCTTGAACTCGGCCTCGCTCAGGCCGCTGGGCACTTCGCCCGTGGGGATGATGGCAAAGTGGTCGCTGACCTTGCTGTTGTCAAAGATTTTCTTGCTGGGCTTGATGTAGCCCTGTGCCAGGGCTTCCTTGGCATGGGGCATCACTGTGGCGTAGCCTGACTTGGCCAGCGCCGAGACGGTTTGCTGCACGGTGGCCAGGTAGTCCTCGGGCAAGTGCTTGGAGTCGGTTCGGGGGTAGGTCAGCGCCTTGTGCCGTTCATAGAGGCTTTGCGCCAGCGCCAAGGTGGTCTTGGCCGAGAAACCAAACCGGTTGTTGGCCTCGCGCTGCAAGGTGGTGAGGTCAAAGAGGCCGGGCGAGCCCTTGCTGCTGGGCTTGCTCTCTTCGCTCACCTCGGCACGTTGCCCTGCCACGGCCTGTGCCAAGGCTTGCGCCTGCTCCAGCGTCCACAGGCGCTCTTCCTTCAACTCGGGGTCATCGGCGGACTTGCGGTGCTCAGGGTTGAACCAGCGCCCGGCGTATTCGCCATGGGGCAGCGCAAACTGGGCATGGATTTCCCAATAGGGGCGGCTCACAAACTGGCGGATGAGTTGCTCGCGGTCCACCACCAGGCTCAGCGTGGGCGTTTGCACCCGCCCCACGGTGGTGAGGAAAAAGCCCCCATCGCGCGAATTGAAGGCGGTGAAGGCGCGCGTGCCGTTGATGCCCACCAGCCAATCGGCCTCGGAGCGGCTGCGCGCGGCGTCGGCAAGACCCGCCATGTCTTTCTCGGAGCGAAGTTGCTCAAAGCCGTCGCGGATGGCCTGAGGCGTCATCGACTGCAGCCACAGGCGCTGCACGGGCTTGCCCAGGCCTTTGGCGCCGCCTGCGTACTGGGCGATGAGGTTGAAGATCAACTCGCCCTCGCGCCCCGCGTCACAGGCATTGATGAGCTTGGCCACATCCTTGCGTTTGGCTTGTTTGACCACCGCATTGAGGCGCGACTTGGTTTTCTCCACGGGCTTCAAGTCAAAGTGAGGCGGCAGCACGGGCAAATGGGCAAAGCTCCACTTGCCGCGCTTGACGTCATAGGCCTCGGGGGCCTGGATCTCCACCAGGTGACCCACCGCGCTGGTGATCACGTAGGCGTCGTTTTCAAAATGGTCGTCATGCTTTTCAAATTTGCCGCTGGTGGGCGTGAGGGCACGCACCAAATCCTGGGCCACAGACGGCTTTTCGGCGATCACCAAGGTTTTGCTCATGAGCTGGTTTCCAGTTGTTCAATCCACACACAGTCGGGCTGTGCCTACAATGCGGCCTCGCGCGCAGGCGCGCGCGCCCACGCGCACACGCACGCACGCGTGCACATGAATTCAACTTATCAGGTTTTTTGGTGAAGCCGCAAACTGCCCCCCCTACCCCCCGCCGCACCCGATCCACTTCCTCTGCCAAGCGCACCGCGGCTGGCGCTGATACGCGCCGCATTCAGGTGCGCCGCTCCGGCGTGCATGGCAAGGGCGTCTTTGCCCTCAAACCCATTGCAGCGGGCGAGACCCTCATCGAGTACGTGGGGGAGCTCATCACCTGGAAGGAGGCCTTGCGCCGCCATCCGCATGACCCGAGCGACCCCAACCACACCTTCTACTTCCACATCGACGATGGCCATGTCATCGACGCCTTGTATGGCGGCAACGCCTCGCGCTGGATCAACCATTCCTGTGACCCCAATTGCGAGGCCGACGAGGTCGAGGGTCGCGTGTTCATCAAGGCCTTGCGCCGCATCCGTGCGGGCGAAGAGCTCAACTACAACTATGGCCTGGTGCTCGACGGCCCCATCACCGCCAAGGAGCGCGCCGAATACCCCTGCTGGTGTGGCGCCGCTCAATGCCGGGGCACCATGCTCAGCGCCAGCGTCAAAGCCCCGTCGCGCAAACGCACCAAGAAGGCGTGAGCCCATGGCGGCGGGTGTGTCCTTGCGCTGGCCTGCCGAAGACCTCTGGCAAGCCCTCAGCCCCCAGTGGCCCGGTTTTTCGGTGGAGGTGGTGGCCGACATCGACTCCACCAACGCCGAGCTCATGCGCAGGGCGCGCGCGCCCGATCTGCCCCCCACGCTCCTGGTGGCCGAACACCAGCAGGCCGGTCGCGGCCGTCTAGGCCGCACCTGGCACAGTGCGCCGGGCGAGAGCCTCATGATGTCGCTGGGTTTGACCCTGCAGCCCGCCGCCTGGACGGGCTTGTCGCTGGTGGTGGGCGTGGTGCTGGCCGAGGTGCTGGACCCCGATCATCAATTGGGCATTGGCCTCAAGTGGCCTAACGACGTATGGGCGAAGCCCCGCCAAGGCCAGGCCGGGCCTAGAAAGCTGGCGGGCATCCTCATCGAGACGGTGCTCCAGGGTCGCGAACCGGGGCGGGTGGTGATTGGCATTGGTCTGAACGTGCGCACCCCGGACCCCTTGGCAGCGGGCCACGCGGGCTTTCGCACCCCACCTGTGGGCCTGGCCGACCTGGGCGACGCGCGCAGCGCCCCCGAGTGCCTGGCCGCCATCGTGCCCGTGCTGATGCAGGCGCTGCGGCAATTCGAGCAAACCGGGTGGGAGCCCTGGCGAACGCGCTACCATGCGCGCGATGTGCTCCGGGGACGGGCGGTTCGCCTCAGCGATGGGCGCGAAGGCCAGGCTCTGGAGGTGGACGAGCAAGGCGCTTTTCGCCTGGCCACGCCGCAAGGCGTGGTGAGCGTGCATGGCGATGAGGTGTCCTTGAGCGGGGTTGATGTTTCAAAAGGGCGAGAACAAT
>RGCL01000001.1 GCA_009919175.1 Betaproteobacteria bacterium | reverse complement strand
CAAGCACATCGTGGCCGTGGCCTCGGGCAAGGGTGGGGTGGGCAAGAGCACCACTGCGGCCAATCTGGCCTTGGCCTTGAGCCAACTGGGCCACCGCGTGGGCATTCTGGACGCGGACATTTACGGCCCCAGCCTCGCCGTGTTGTTCGGGGTGGAGGGCAAGCCCAAAACCCAGGACGACAAATTCATGTTGCCCATGCAGCGCCATGGCCTGCAACTGATGTCGATTGGCTTTCTGGTGCCACCCAGCCAGGCCATGATCTGGCGTGGCCCCATGGCTTCGCAAGCCCTGGATCAGCTTTTGCACCAAACCCGGTGGGACAACCTGGATGTGCTCATCGTGGACATGCCACCGGGCACTGGGGACATCCAGTTGTCGCTCAGCCAGCGCGTGCCGCTCACGGGCGCGATCATCGTCACCACCCCGCAGGATTTGGCGCTGATCGATGCCCGCAAGGGCGTGGCCATGTTTGAAAAGGTGGGCGTGCCCATCCTGGGGTTGGTGGAGAACATGGCCGTTCACATTTGCAGCCAGTGTGGGCACGAGGAGCACATCTTTGGGCAACTCGGGGCGCAGCGCCTGGCCAAGGACATTGGTGCCCGGGTGCTGGGTGCCTTGCCGCTGGACATCCGCATCCGTGAACAAGCTGATTCAGGCCAGCCCACCGTGGTCGCAGACCCCAAAGGGCCTTTGAGCGCGCATTACCTCGACATTGCCCGCGCCGTGTGGGCGCGCGTGGGTGAGGTGTCGGCGGACCACAAGCGCGCCTTCCCCACCATCAAGATCTCCAAGACGTGATGCCGTGGTTATGCATTAAAGTGCATGCATGACTGACTCGGATGCTTCTTCACGCCACCCTTTTTTAGATGCCCTGGGGGAGCGGCTTCGCCTTTTGCGTGCCCGCCGGGGCTTGACGCGTCGGGCGGTGGCGCAGTCCGCGCAGGTGTCTGAACGCCACTTGGCCAACCTCGAAAGCGGCACGGGCAACGCTTCCATCCTCATTCTTTTGCAAGTTGCAGAGGCACTGGGGTGCAGCTTGTCGGAGCTGATTGGGGATGTGACCACCTCCTCGCCCGAATGGCTGATGTTGCGTCAGGCCTTGGCTCAGCGCAGTGAGACCGAATTGCAAAAGGTGAGGCTGGCCTTGCCCGATTTGTTGCAGGAGCAGGCCGACCATGCCCAACGCAATCGCCACATCGCCCTGATTGGCTTGCGCGGCGCGGGCAAATCCACCTTGGGCAAGCTCTTGGCCCAAACCCTGGGTTGGCCTTTTGTGGAACTGACCTTGAGGGTGGAAGCGCTGGCGGGTTGCAGCACCAGTGAAATCCATTCCCTGTATGGGCCACTCGCCTACCGGCGCTATGAGCGCCGTGCGCTGGAAGAGGCGCTCCAGAGCATGCCCGAAGCGGTGATCGCCACGCCTGGTGGCCTGGTGTCTGACCCGGACAATTTCCAGTACCTGCTGTCCCATTGCCTCACCGTCTGGCTGCAAGCCACGCCTGAAGACCACATGGGGCGCGTGCTCGCGCAAGGCGACACCCGTCCCATGGCGGCCAACCCTGAAGCCATGGACGACTTGCGGCGCATTCTTCAAGGCCGCGCAGCCTTCTACGCCAAGGCCGATTTCAGCCTCATGACCAGCCAACAGACCACCCAGCAGGCCTTTCAGGCCTTGTTGGCCTTGCTCGCGCCCCGGCTGGCCTGATCCCCCCCGTATTTACCCTGATCAAGCGCGGTTTTGATCAGCAAAAGGGATTCATTGGCCCAAAAAGTTGAAAAACTGCAAAAAAATGCATTGACAAGCAGTGATGCCTACGTATGATGCACTTTAATTCATGTCGTGGGGCCATGAGCCCACCCTCAACACACCAGGAGACATCCATGACTGCAGTCGCTTCCCAAGATCGCGTGGAGTACCAAACCCATCCCAGCCAATACCGGCACTGGACGCTGAGCGTGGACGGTGAAGTGGCGACGCTGGCCGCCCACTTTGATGAAAACGGTGGCCTGCGCCCGGGCTACAAACTCAAGCTCAACAGTTATGACCTGGGTGTGGACATCGAGCTCAATGACGCGATCAATCGAGTGCGCTTTGAGCACCCCAGTGTCAAGACCGTGGTGATCACCAGCCTCAAAGACAAGGTGTTTTGCTCGGGCGCCAACATCTTCATGCTGGGCTTGTCCAGCCATGCCTGGAAGGTGAACTTTTGCAAGTTCACCAATGAGACCCGCAACGGCATGGAAGACTCCTCGACCCATGACGGCCTCAAATTCCTGGCCGCCGTCAATGGCGCTTGTGCTGGTGGTGGTTACGAGTTGGCTTTGGCCTGCGATGAAATCTTGCTGATCGATGACCGTTCGTCCTCGGTGAGCCTGCCCGAAGTGCCCCTGCTGGGCGTATTGCCGGGTACCGGTGGCCTCACCCGCGTGACGGACAAGCGCCATGTGCGCCACGACTTGGCCGACATCTTCTGCACCACCAATGAAGGCATTCGCGGCCAAAAGGCCAAGGACTGGCGCCTGGTGGACGACATTGCCAAGCCAGCAGCCTTTGCCGAGAAGGTCAAGGAACGCGCCGCTGCGTTGGCTGCGAAAAGCGACCGCCCCAACCAAGCTCAAGGCGTGGCTCTGGCTGCCCTCGATCGCAAACTGAGCGAGAACTCGGTGCGCTACGAGCATGTGGAGATCGCCATAGACCGCGCCCACCGCACCGCCACCTGGGTGATCCATGCGCCCCGTGGTGCCATGCCCGCCAACGGCGATGCCGCCCAAGCTTTGGGATCCAAGTGGAGCGTGTTGCAAATGGCACGCGAACTTGACGATGCCATCTTGCACATGCGAACCAATGAACCTGACCTGGGCGTGTGGGTGATCAAAACCCAGGGCGATGCCCAGGCGGTCATGGCCATGGATGCATTCTTGGCAGCCCATGCCCAGCACTGGTTTGTGCGTCAGACCCTGGGCTTGTTGCGCCGCACACTCAGCCGGCTCGATGTGTCCTCGCGCAGCCTGTTTGCACTGGTTGAAGAGGGTTCGTGCTTCACCGGCACCTACCTCGAGCTGGCACTTGCCTGCGACCGGATCTATCACTTGGCCTTGCCCGATTCGCCCGAGAAAGCGCCGCATGTGCAGGTGAGCGAGCTCAACTTTGGCACCTACCCCATGGCCACGGGGCAAAGCCGCCTCGGTCGGCGCTTCTACGACGAATTGCCAGCGCTCGAAGCCGTGCGCGCCGTGGTGGGCAAGGCACTGGATGCCGATGCGGCCTTCCAGCTGGGCCTGGTCACTGCCGCGCCAGATGACATCGATTGGGCTGACGAGGTTCGCATTGCGCTCGAAGAGCGTGTGGCCATGTCGCCCGATGCGCTCACCGGCATGGAGGCCAACCTGCGATTTAACGGCAAAGAAAACATGGTCACCCGGATTTTTGGCCGTCTCACGGCCTGGCAAAACTGGATCTTCCAGCGCCCCAACGCAGTGGGCGACAAAGGTGCGCTCAAGGTCTATGGCAAGGGCGACAAGGCTGCATTCGATTGGAACCGGGTGTGAGCCAACGGCGGGTCTGAACGGACTCGCCCTAGCCTGCACCCCAATCCATCCACTCAATCCCAAACAGGAGCTTTCAACATGTCAAGCATCAACTACAGCGAAAAGATTCCCAACAACGTCAATCTCAGCGAAGACCGTACTTTGCAGCGCGCCTTGGAACAGTGGCAGCCCAACTACCTCAGCTGGTGGCAAGACATGGGACCAGATGGTTCGCAAAACTTTGATGTCTACCTGCGCACTGCGGTGAGCGTGGATCCGCAGGGCTGGGCTCAGTTTGGCCATGTGAAGATGCCCGATTACCGCTGGGGCATTTTTCTCAACCCCGCTGAACAAGGCCGCAAGATCCATTTTGGTGATCACCTCGGCGAAGAGGCCTGGCAAGATGTGCCTGGCGAATACCGCGCCAACTTGCGCCGCATCATCGTGACGCAAGGCGACACCGAGCCCGCTTCCGTGGAGCAGCAGCGCCACCTGGGTTTGACTGCGCCAAGCCAATACGATTTGCGCAACCTCTTCCAGGTGAATGTGGAAGAAGGTCGCCACCTGTGGGCCATGGTGTATTTGCTGCACAAATACTTTGGTCGCGATGGTCGCGAGGAAGGCGAGGCCTTGCTCGAGCGTCGCAGCGGCCAAAAAGACAACCCCCGCATCCTGGAGGCTTTCAACGAGGAAACGCCTGACTGGTTGTCTTTCTTCATGTTCACCTACTTCACCGACCGCGATGGCAAGTTCCAGTTGTGTGCCCTGGCTGAGTCCAGCTTTGACCCGCTCGCCCGCACGACCAAGTTCATGCTCACCGAAGAGGCGCATCACATGTTTGTGGGTGAGTCGGGCATTTCGCGCGTGATCCAGCGCACCTGCCAGGTGATGAACGAACTCAAGACCGATGACGTGGCCAAGCTGCGCGCAGCGGGGGTCATCGATTTGCCCACCTTGCAGCGTTACCTCAACTTCCACTTCAGCGTGACCATTGACCTCTTTGGCGCTGACGAGTCTTCCAACGCGGCCACCTTCTACACCACTGGCCTCAAGGGTCGCTACGAAGAAGGCAAGCGCACGGACGACCATCAACTGCGCAACGACCACTACAGGGTGCTCGAAGTGCGCGACGGCCAGCTGCGTGAAAAAGAAGTCCCCTTGCTCAATGCCCTCAACGAAGTCCTGCGCGATGACTACATCAAGGACTCCGTGGGAGGCGTGGAGCGCTGGAACAAGGTCATTGAAAAGGCAGGCATCCCCGTGCGCCTCAAAGTGCCGCACAAGGCCTTCCATCGCAACATTGGCGCCTTGGCCGGCATCAAAGTGAGCCCCGAGGGACAGGTTGTGAGCGAAGCCGAGTGGCAAGCCCGTCAGGACGAATGGTTGCCCAGCGCCGCCGATCGCGCCTTTGTGGCCAGCCTGATGGGTCGCGTGGTCGAGCCTGGACAATTCGCCAACTGGATTGCCCCGCCCGCCATGGGCATCAACCGCCAGCCGGTTGATTTCGAGTACGTGCGCTTTAACTGAGAGGAGTCGCCATGAGCGAGGTGTTGGAACAGCATTTGATCGATCCCGAAATTTGCATTCGTTGCAACACCTGCGAGGCCACCTGCCCGGTGGGTGCCATCACGCACGATTCGCGCAATTACGTGGTCAAGGCCGATGTCTGCAACCATTGCATGGCGTGCGTGCCACCTTGCCCCACGGGCTCCATTGACAACTGGCGAAAAGTGCCAACCTCACGCCCTTACACGGTGGAGGAGCAATTGGGCTGGGACGAGTTGCCAGCAGCTCTGAGCGATGCGGACTGGGCGCAGCACGGTGAACCCGCTGACGCCACGTCCGCAGCAGCCCAGCCAAGCAGCCCCGTGGCCAGCGTGTCGAGCTCGGCCACCACCACCTCGGCTGCAACCCCAAGTTACAACGCCACGCTGCCGCCCTGGTCTGCTGCGCATGCCTACACCAACCTGCATGGCCCTAAGGCCCCACTCAAGGCCACCGTGGTGGGCAATGTGCAGGTCAACGAGGCGGGCACAGAAAACGAAACGCACCACATCGTGCTGGACTTTGGTGTCATGCCTTTCCCTTTGCTCGAGGGTCAATCGATTGGCGTGGTTCCGCCCGGCGTGGATGCCAGCGGCAAAGCCCATCACGCTCGGCAGTACTCCATTGCTTCGCCTCGCAATGGTGAGCGCGCGGCTTACAACAACGCCTCGCTCACGGTCAAGCGGGTACGTGCAGAAGAAGGTCACCCGCCCGGTGTGTGCTCCAACTATTTGTGTGATTTGCAAGTTGGCGACACGGTCTCGGTCATTGGGCCTTTTGGTTCGAGCTTCCTCATGCCCAATCACCCCAAGAGCCACATCATCATGATTTGCACCGGCACGGGCAGCGCTCCCATGCGCGCCATGACCGAATGGCGTCGACGTTTGCGTGCCAGCGGCAAATTCGAAGGCGGGCGTTTGATGCTGTTCTTTGGCGCACGCACTCAGCAGGAGCTGCCTTACTTTGGCCCTTTGCAAAAACTGCCCAAGGACTTCATCGACATCCACTTTGCGTTTTCACGCACACCTGGTCAGCCGCGTCGCTATGTGCAAGACCGCATGCGCGAGCGCTCAGCTGATTTGGCCGAGCTGCTCAAGGATGGCCAGACCCACATTTATGTGTGTGGCCTCAAGGCCATGGAGGAGGGTGTGCTTCAAGCCCTCAGGGACATTGCTCAGGGGGCGAATCTGGATTGGGATGCCGTTGGAAGCCAAATGCAGCGCGAAGGGCGACTGCACCTCGAAACTTACTGATTGTTGTTTTCTCAATCACCAGCAGGTTCTCGGCGAACACCTGCTCGAACGCATTGGCGTGCTGTTCAATCAAGGCCAGCATTTGGCTGGTGGGGATGGGTTCAGCCCGATTGTTCTGGATTTGAACCATGATGGGTATTTGTCCTATTCGCATTTGCTCATGGATGTGACGGGCTCTGGGCAGATCTCCAATGTCGCTTGGGCGGGCAGCTCGGACGGCGTTTTGTTCTGGAACAAATTCAACGATGGCAAAGTCCACGACAAGTCCCAATATGCATTTGGCAATCCCTCCAAGGGGGTGTCCGACCTGCAAGGCCTCTCGCAAGACTATGACACCAACCACGATGGCGAGTTCAGCGCAACCGATGAAAAATTCGGTGAGTTCATGGTCTGGGAGGACAAAAACAGCAACGGCTTGTCCGACGAGGGCGAAACCCAGTCGCTGGCCGAGGTGGGCATCACGTCGATTCACCTCCAGAGCGACGGCGTTGCATCCACGCCCGCCGATGGCATCGAAGAAAGTGGCCGCACCACCGCCAAATTGAGCAATGGTCAGACCATGACTGTGGCCGATGCCACCTTCTCCTACGCCAAGGCCACCACGCTGCAAGGCAGCGATGGCAGCAAGGACAACTTCAAGGTCCAGGAAGGCCTGTCTCAAATCAAGAATTTCAATGCCGACGAGGGCGATGTGTTGGATTTGTCGGGGGAGCTGGCCAAATGGCATGCCAAGGGAGGCAACTTGTCTGACTATGTGCAGACGGTTCAACGCGGCAATGACACGGTGATCCAGGTCGATGCCACGGGCAGCCACGACTTCGCCCATCCGTCCTGTCAGGTGGTGTTGCTCAATACCGTGGTCAGCATCGATCAACTCAAGCAGCACGGCAACGTGGTCTTGTGAGCGCGGCCTGGGCCACCTGTGGGTGGCCCAGCTGACTGCCCGCCGCAGAAGGCCGCTAAGATCGGCCTCCATGGAGAAGTCCTTGTTGGCGCTAGACGCGGTCACCTGTGTGCGGGGCTTGCGGCCTTTGTTTGCGCCCCTGAGCCTGGCCCTGCCAGCTGGCCAATGGGTTCACATCCAAGGCGCCAATGGCGCGGGCAAGACCACCTTGCTCAGAACGGTATGTGGTTTGGCCATGCCCGAGACCGGTCAAGTGCTTTGGCAAGGCCAGCCCATTCACCAAGACCGCGCTGCCTATCAATCCGATCTGCTCTACCTGGGCCACGCCCTGGCGCTCAAGGGCGAACTCAGCGCGTTGGACAACCTCATCACCGACGCCCGCCTGCGCGGCCACCCCCTCCGTGCCGAGCAGGCTTTGCACGCCTTGTCCCAAGTGGGGCTGCGCGCTCGTGCACACTTGCCCCTTCGGGTGCTCTCGCAGGGCCAGCAGCGCCGCGCCGCGCTCGCCAGGCTGGTGGTGAGTCAGGCCAGGCTGTGGGTGCTCGACGAGCCCTGGGTGGCCTTGGATGCGGATTCGGTCGCTTTGCTTTCACACCAGCTCGATGCGCATGTGCGCCGTGGCGGTGCTTTGATGTTCACCAGTCACCAGGCGGCGCCCTTGGCCACCTCGGGGCAAACTGTGAGTCTGCACGCATGAAGGCGTTTTGGTATGTCGTTGAGCGCGATGTTCGCCTGGCCATGCGGCGCAAAGTCGAATGGTTCACCGGGGTGTTCTTTTTTTCGGTGGTCGCCACGCTCTTTCCCCTGGCCATTGGTCCAGACCCTAAAACCCTTCACCTCATGGGGGCAGGCATCTTGTGGGTGGGGGCGCTGCTGTCGAGTCTGTTGTCGCTCAACCGCATGTTCGAGGCCGACTGGGCAGATGGCAGTTTGGAACAACTGGTGTTGTCGCCGCATCCGCTGACCCTGCTGGTCATGGGGAAGATTGCTGCACACTGGATCGTCTGTGGGGTGCCGTTGGTAACATTGTCGCCACTGCTTGGGTTGCAGTTTGGCCTCTCGCCACAAGAGTTGTCCACCCTGGTGATCACCTTGCTCATCGGGACCCCCGTTTTGTCCTTGATCGGTGCTGTGGGTGCAGCGCTGACCTTGGGTGTGCGCGGCGGCGGCTTGTTGGTGGCCTTGCTGGTGTTGCCCTTGTGTGTGCCTGTGCTGGTCTTTGGGGCTGGTGCAGTCGAGGCGGTCTTTGCTGGGCTGGGCGCGCAAGCGCATGTGTCCCTGCTCATGGCCATGTTGTTGTTGGCTGGGTTGTTCAGCCCTTGGGCCTGTGCGGCGGCATTGCGCATTGCCCTGGAGTGAAAGTGTGAGCATTCGCTGGTTCCATTACGCAGCCCCGCAGACGTTTTACGGCCTGGCTGGCTCGTGGCTCATGCCCCTGGTGGTGCTGGCCACTGCGCTCACGGCATTGGGCCTGTGGATGGGCTTTGCCGTTGCCCCCACCGACTTTCAGCAAGGCGAGGGCTATCGCATCATCTTTGTTCATGTGCCTGCAAGCTGGATGTCCATGATCATCTATCTGGCCATGGCGTTTTGGAGCATCTTGGGCGTGACCTTCAACACCCGGCTCTCAGGCATGATGACCCGCGCCCTGGCACCCACCGGGGCGATGTTCGCTTTCTTGTCCTTGTGGACGGGTGCTTTGTGGGGCAAGCCCATGTGGGGCACGTGGTGGGTGTGGGATGCGCGGCTCACTTCTGAACTGATTCTGTTTTTCCTTTATCTGGGCTACATCGCGCTCACCTCGGCCATTGACGATCCCCGCCGAGGCGATCGCGCCGGTGCGGTGATCGCCATCGTGGGTGCCATCAACGTGCCCATCATTTATTTCTCGGTCAAGTGGTGGAACACCTTGCACCAGGGGGCGTCGGTGTCGCTGACCAAAGCCCCCAGCATGGCGGCGCTCATGCTGGCAGCCATGCTCATCATGACGCTGGCGTTTTGGGTCTACACGCTCGCGCTGGTGCTCTATCGCGTGCGAACCCTCATCTTGCAGCGCGAGTCGCACACCGACTGGGTGCGCGAGGTGGTGCGCGCTCAACACAAGGAGGCCACGGCATGAGCCTCTTGAACATCCATTGGTCGTCCTGGTCCGATTTCTGGGCCATGGGGGGCTATGCCATGTATGTTTGGGGCAGCATGGGGGTGAGCTTTGCCCTCATGGCCTGGGAGGTGTGGCTGGTGCGAGCTGCCCATCGTCGCACCCTGAGCGAGATCGCACAGATGCATGCCATCAATGACACGGAGTGACCCATGAACTGGACGCCTAGGCGCAAACGCTTGGCCATTGTGGTGGCGGGCTTGGTGGTGTTGTCGGCGGCGGCGGCCTTTGTGCTCAACGCCTTTCAAAGCAACCTGGTCTTTTTCTTTTCGCCCACACAGGTCTTCAATGGCGAGGCGCCCACCAGCCGCGTGTTTCGTGTGGGGGGCATGGTCAAAACGGGGAGCCTTGAGCGGCGGGGCACCGAGGTGCGCTTTGTGGTGACCGACTTCAGCCACGATGTGCCGGTTCACTACGTGGGCTTGCTGCCTGACCTCTTCCAGGAGGGCAAGGGCGTGGTGGCGCAAGGGCAAATCCAGTCAGGGGGGGTGTTCGAGGCCGCCCAGGTCCTGGCCAAGCACGACGAAAACTACATGCCGCCTGAGGCTCAAAAAGCCTTGGACGATGCTGCGCAACAGCGCGCCTCCAAAACCCTCAAGGAGGGGTCATGATTGCTGAACTGGGTCACTTTGCATTGATTCTGGCGGCGGTGCTCTCGGCACTGCTCGCTGTGGTCCCAGGCTGGGGTGTGCATCGTCGCCAGTGGGTATGGATGGCGATGGCTCGCCCCCTCACCGTGCTGATGTGGTCCATGCTGGCCCTGGCCTTTGCTTGTCTGGCTAATGCTTTTTTGACCAACGACTTCAGCGTGGAGTACGTCGCCCAGCATTCCAACACCTTGCTGCCCAGGCCCTACCAGTTCGCTGCCATCTGGGGCGGGCACGAGGGCTCCTTGCTGTTGTGGATTTTCTTGCTGGCCACCTGGATGCTGGCGGTGGCCGCTTTTTCCCGCAGCCTGCCGCAGACCATGGTGGCGCGCGTGCTCTCCATCCTTGGCTGGGTGAGCCTGGGTTTTTTGCTGTTCATCCTGTTCACCTCCAACCCCTTTGAGCGCATCTTGCCCGCGCCCCAAGAGGGGCGTGACCTCAACCCGTTGTTGCAAGACCCCGGTTTGGTCATTCACCCACCCATGCTCTACATGGGCTATGTGGGCACGGCGGTGGCCTTTGCCTTTGCCTTGTCGGCCTTGCTGGCGGGGCGGCTGGATGCAGCCTGGGCACGCTGGTCGCGGCCTTGGACCGTGATTGCCTGGGCCTTTCTCACCCTGGGCATTGGTCTGGGTTCCTGGTGGGCGTATTACGAATTGGGCTGGGGCGGCTGGTGGTTCTGGGATCCGGTGGAAAACGCTTCTCTTCAGCCCTGGCTGGTGCTCACCGCCTTGATCCATTCACTCAGCGTCACTGAAAAGCGCGGGGGTTTCAAGGCCTGGACGGTGCTGCTGGCCATTGCGGGCTTTTCACTTTCTCTGCTCGGGACTTTCCTGGTGCGCTCGGGTGTGCTCACCTCGGTGCACGCGTTTGCCTCCGACCCCACGCGCGGGGTGTTCATCCTCCTCTTTCTGGCGGTGGTCGTGGGCGTGTCGCTCACCATCTTCGCCCTCAAGGCGCCCCAGGTGATGACGGGCAGCCCTTTCGCTCTGCTCTCCCGCGAGTCTTTCCTCCTGGCCAACAGCGTGTTGCAGGTGGTGGCCACGTTGGTGGTCATGCTGGGCACGCTCTACCCCCTGGTGATGGATGCGCTCGACCTGGGCAAGCTCTCGGTGGGGCCGCCTTATTTCAATCTGGTTTTCGTGCCCATGATGGTGCCGGTGCTGTTCTTGCTGGTGCCCGGTGTGGTGGCACGCTGGCGGCAAGCCGACTTGGGCGAGCTGGTCAAGACGCTGTGGCCCACGGCCATCAGCAGCCTGGTGGTGGGCAATGCCTTGTCGTGGTGGATGGGTCCGTGGCAGGCCACGGCGGCGTTGGGCTTCACCCTGGGCGCCTGGGTGGGGTTGTCCTCGCTGGCGCACATGCTGGTGCGTTTGCTCAAGCCAGGCCGCATCGCCGGCTCCTTTTGGGGCATGCATTTGGCTCACCTGGGCTTGGCCATCGTGGTCATGGGCATCACCGGCGTCAAGCACCATGAAGTCGAGCGCGATGTGCGCATGGGCTTGGGCGACACCGTGGAGATCGCGCCCTACACCTTCAGGTTGGCCAGTGTGGGCAATGTGCCGGGTCCCAATTACATGGCGGTAGAGGGTCGCGTCGAGGTGCTGCGCAACGGCCAGGTGATCGATGTCCTGCGCACTCAAAAGCGAAAGTACGTGTCTTCAGCCATGCCCATGACCGAGGCCGGCATCGATTCCAATGCCTGGCGTGACTTGTATGTCTCGATGGGCGACCCCTTGCCGGGCAACACCCCGCAATGGGCCATGCGCGTCTACTACAAGCCGTTTGTGCCCTGGCTGTGGGGCGGCGCGTTGCTCATGACCTTTGCCGGGGTCATTGCGGCGCTGGACAGGCGCTATCGGCGCGCTAGTGCAACGGCCGCGTCCCCCACAGGGGTTGCCGCTTCAACCGGATCGGCCTGACCATGCGCAAACTCCTGCTCATTCCCCTGGCCTTGTTCATCGGCCTGGTGGTGTTTTTGGCGGTGGGCTTGCAGCGCGACCCACACGAGATCCCGTCGCCCCTCATTGGCAAGCCTGCCCCGGCTTTCGATCTGCACACGCTTGAAGAAGGTCAGCGCTTTTCACCCGACCAGTTCAAGGGCAAAGTGTGGCTGCTCAACGTCTGGGCCACCTGGTGCGTGAGCTGCCGCGAAGAACACCCCGCCCTTGTGGCGTTTTCCAAGGCGCATGATGTGCCCGTGGTGGGGCTGGGTTACAAAGAGGTTCAATCGCAAGAGGAGCAAGCGAGCTGGGCACCCGATGCCCAACTGAGCTTTGCACGCCAGCGCGAGCAGCGCTACCTGGAGCGCCATGGCAATCCCTATGTGTTGTCGGTGCTCGACATGGATGGGCGAGTGGGCATTGCCTACGGTGTGTATGGCGTGCCCGAGACCTACCTCATCGACAAGCAGGGCGTGATCCGCTTCAAGCATGTGGGGCCACTCACCCCGGAGCTGCTCTTGCAAGTGGTCTTGCCCAAAGTCAAGCAGTGGGAGGGCGCATGAGCCTGGTTTTGCGCCTGCGTGGTTCGCCCTGGCGCTGGGCTGTGATGGCCTGGGTGCTGGGCTTGGCTTGCTCGATGAGCCCCCGCGCCTGGGCAGCGCAAACCGCTCAACCCTTGGCCGAAAACCCCGTCATCGAGCAACGCCTGGTGGTCATTGCCGAGGACTTGCGCTGCCTGGTGTGTCAAAACGAATCCCTGGCCTCCTCCCGTGCCGATCTGGCCAACGATTTGCGCCGCGAGGTGAGGGAGCTCATCGTTCAGGGCAAGTCCGACACCGAGATCAAGGCATACCTGGTGGCACGTTATGGCGACTTTGTGCTCTATCGCCCGCCCGTCAAGGGCAGCACCCTCATGCTGTGGTTTGGCCCTTTTGCCCTGCTCGTGGGTGCAGTGATTGCGCTGGTGTGGGTGGTGCGCAGGCGAACGCGCATCAACCCCGGCGGATCGACCGAACTCAGTGAGGCCCAGCGTGAACGCCTCCAACAATTGCTCAAGGACTGATGCGTGAATCCTGTATTGATGTTTGTGTGTCTGGCCTTGGGGCTCACGGCCGTGGTGGTGATGGTGGCCTGGTGGCAACTTGCGCGCGCTGCGCGCCAAGCCCGCGAATTCGATTGGGCGCGTGAAAACGCCGTCGAGGCACCCCTGGTCCAGGTGTTTCGCGAGCAACTGGCCGATTTGCAGGCTCAGCGCGATCGGGGTGAGCTCGATGCGGCGGCATTCGACCTGGCCAAGTCCGAGCTGGAAATCCGTTTGCTCAGCGATGTGCAGGGCGATGACCTGGCCGCTGCATCCACGGGATCGGCGGGGTCGCAGTCGGCATCGCGTGCAGTGGCGCCGGTCGCTCAAAGCCGGGGTCGCGCGCTCGCGTGGAGCCTGATGGTGGCTGTTCCGCTGTTGTCCATCGCGGGCTATTTGTTCTTGGGTCGCCCTTTGGCCATCGTGCCCGAAGCGGCCATGCAGGCTGCGGGTTCTGGCGACATCTCCCCCGCTCAACTCAAAGAGCTGGCTGAGGGCTTGCGCGCCCGTCTGGCTCAGGAACCCGACAAGGCCGAGGGTTGGGCCATGCTCGCGCGCGTCGAACGCGCTCGCGGGCAACTCGATGAGGCCTTGCAGGCCTTGAGCAAGGCACAGGCCTTGGCGCCCAGCACCGAACTCACGCTGGAGCGTGCCGAACTGGTGGCCCAGCAGCAATCGGGCAAATTTGACGGCGAGCCTTGGGCATTGATCCGTTCCGTCTTGCGCCAGGATCCCAAAAATCTGGGTGCCTTGGTTCTTGCCGGTCAAGCCGCCATGAATGCAGGTCAGTTGGTGGAGGCCGAGGGGTACTGGATGACCGCACGCCAGAATCTGCCACCCGGCACCACCGATGCGCAGCCGCTCTTTGATGCCATCAACCAGGTGCGGGCTGCGCAAGGCAAACCCCCGCTTGATGCGTCAACGGCCGCTGCTTCACCCGCTGCGCCGGCACCTGCTGGCGCGCGCATTGTGGTGGAGGTGGCAGTGAGCCCCGAGGCGCAATCCCGCCATAAGCCCAGCGATGTGGTGTTTGTCTATGCACAGGCACCGGGCTCGCGCATGCCCTTGGCCGTGGCCAAGACCACGCTGGGCGCTTTGCCAACTCAGGTGGTGCTCGATGACAGCCAGGCCATGGCTCAGGGCATGGCCCTATCCAGCGTGCCCGAGGTCAAGGTGAGTGTGCGCATTTCGAGCAACGGCCAGGCCGTGGCTCAACCCGGCGAGTGGGGCGCCAGCCAATCGGCTGTGCCCACCCGGGGTCAAAGCAAGTTGCAGTTGAAGATCACAGGGCCTTTGTCCTGAAGGATCAGGACATCAGCAAACCGTGGCTGCGCGCGTAGTGCAGGGTTTGCGTGCGGCTTTTGACACCGATGCGGCGGAACAGGCGCCAGAGGTGAACTTTGACGGTGTGCTCGCTGATGTTGAGCTCGGCAGCGATGTCGCGATTGGACAAGCCCCGATCGAGCATGAGGATGAGCTGCTTTTGGCGCTTGGAGAGTTTGACTTCGCCAACCGGGATCTCGCCGTCGTCGTCGGGTGAGCTCAACCCCAGCATGTCCTGGAATACCTGGGAGATTTCGGCGGAGTCAGTGGATTTTTCGAGGTACATGTCTGCGCCCGCTTCAAGACAGGCATCGCGGGCTTCACCAGAGGGCATGGCCGACACCACGATGAGCGGCACATCGGGGTACATGGATTTGACTTCGTGAATGCCGCTGGCACCGCGAACGCCGGGCAACAACAGATCGAGCACAAACAACTCGGGTTCACCATGCTTGATGAGTGCGGGTTTGAGTTCGCTGTACTTTTCGAGTTCAACCACTTTGGCCGAGGGCTTGATGCGACGCAACAGCATGGCCAGGGCCTGGCGAACCAGGGGGTGGTCATCGATCACATAGATGCTCATCGGGATCTCCGTTTCAATTTTCAATATGACAAGCCCATTGCTTCGCGCACATCGTTCATGGTCTCTTGAGCAACGCTACGAGCCTTTAAGGTTCCATTGTGAACGATATCACGAACCATTTTGGGTTTCGTAATGAATTGTTCTGCCCTCTCCAACATGGGTTGTTGTTCCTTGAGGATGCCGTCGATCACCGGTTGCTTGCACTCCAGGCAGCCAATGCCCGCGTTTTGACAACCTTTTTCTACCCATTCGCGGGTGCTGGCATCGGAATAAACCAGATGGAACTGCCAAACCGGGCAGCGCGACGGATCGCCAGGGTCGCTGCGCTTGACCCGCGCCGGGTCAGTGGGCATGCGCCTGACCTTGTGCTCGATGCTGGCGCGGTCCTCCCGGATGGCAATGGCGTTGCCATAACTCTTGCTCATCTTGGCCCCGTCAAGGCCAGGCAAACGGCTGGCTTCGGTGAGCAAGGCCTGCGGTTCAACCAGGATTTGCTTGCCCGTGCCCTTGAGGTAGGCCGTGAGTCGCTCGCGGTCGTGCGCGTCCAGGGGCTCAGCGGTGGCGATGAATTGCAAAGCGCCCTCCAGGGCTTTGGCATCCCCTGCTTCCTGATACGCCTTGCGGGACTTCTCCAGTCGCTTGGCGGAGTCCTTGGGCAATTTGGCCAGGGCCACCTGGACCTTCTCCTCGAAATGCGGCTCTCGCCCATACAAGTGATTGAAACGACGCGCAGCCTCACGGGTGAGTTCCACATGGCTGGCCTGGTCTTCGCCCACGGGCACCCACTTGGCCTTGTAGATGAGGATGTCGGCCGCTTGCAGCAAGGGGTAGCCCAAAAACCCGTAGGTTGACAAATCCTTGTCCTTGAGCTTTTCCTGCTGGTCTTTGTAGGTGGGCACGCGTTCGAGCCAGCCCAGGGGAGTGCCCATGGCCAGGAGCGTGAACAACTCGGCATGCTCGGGGATGCGGCTTTGCAGGAAGAGGGTGCATTGCTCAGGATCCAGCCCAGCGGCCAGCCAGTCGATCACCATCTCGTAGACGTTTTGCTCGATGACCTCGCGGTCCTCGTAGTGCGTGGTGAGCGCATGCCAATCGGCAACGAAGAAAAAGCAAGGCATTTGAGATTGCAGTCGCACCCAGTTTTTGAGGGCGCCGTGATAGTGCCCCAGGTGCAATGCGCCAGTGGGGCGCATGCCCGACAACGCGCGTTCTTCCATCAATGAAAACTCCCAATCAACGGCCACAACACCCATTCGAGGCTTTTGATGGTGAGCGACATCAGGGGCTTGAGCCACCATTCACTGACCACGCCAAGCATCACCAGAGCCAGGACCACATAAAAACCAAAGGGCTCGACGCGCGAAACCCACATCGCTGCGCGCCATGGCAGCAAGCCCACGAGAATTCGCCCGCCATCCAGAGGCGGCAGGGGAAAGAGGTTGAAAGCGAACATCACGGCGTTGACCAGCACGCCTGCCTGGCACATGTCCAGCCAGAAGGCTTCCTCGACCTTGAAAAAGACCAAGGCATTGAGCACTAAAGCCCAAGCCAGTGCCTGCACCCAGTTGGAGCCAGGACCTGCCAGCGCCACCCAGGCCATGTCGCGTTTGGGGTGTTTGAGGTTGCGCCAATCCACAGGCACGGGCTTGGCATAGCCAAACAGGAATTGACCCTGGGTCGCGAAGTAAAGCAGCAGGGGCATGAGCACCGTGCCGACCAGATCGATGTGAGGCCAGGGATTGAGGGTCACGCGCCCCAAGAGCGCGGCAGTGGGGTCGCCCAGCTTGTTCGCCACAAAGGCATGCGCGGCTTCGTGCAAGGTGATGGCAAAGACCACAGGCAGCGCGAAAACGGAAACGGTTTGAATGAGCGAGGCGATGTCCACAGAACCGATTCTCTCACTGCAAGATGCCACGACCCTGGCGGATGAGTTCGTAGGCATCGCCCGTGGCCATGGGCGTGAGGTCCACCACCGTGGTGGGTTCGTTGGGACACGGACCGGCTTCGAGCACCGCTGCGAGCTGGTGTTCATAGCGTTCGCGGATGAGCTCGGCTTCGTTGAGCGGGTCGTGCTCGTCCTTGGGGATGAGCGTCGAAGCGATCAGCGCTTCACCATGCGCCTCGAGCAGGCTCAGGGCTGTTCGATGGTCTGGCATGCGAGTGCCTATGGATTTGCGGTGCGGGTGGCACACGCGGCGCGGCACCTCCTTGGTGGCCTCGAGCAAGAAGGTGAACGGGCCGGGTGTGTGCTGCTTGACCAGACGGAATTGCGCGTTGTTCATGCGGGCGTGATTGGCCAGCTCGCTCATGTCGCGACACAGCAAGGACAAATGGTGACGCTCATCCACCCCTCGCAAGCGGCGGATCTCGGCCACGGCGTCCTTGTCGTCGAGGTGGCAGACCAGGGCATAACAGGAGTCCGTGGGGATGGCGAGCACGCCCCCTTTGCGCAGCAACTGCACGGCTTGCTGAATCAATCGGGGTTGAGGGTTATCTGGATGAAGTGAAAACCATTGGGCCATGTGTCATTGTCGCTGGGTCTCCTGGGTGGGCACCAAGCGGGGCTGCTGAAAGTATGCAGCGTGCACCCCTGCGGCAATGCCAGAGACCGCAATCAACGCCATGCCCACCAACGCCAGACCTTGGGGCACCTCTGAAAAAGCCAGCCAACCACACAATGCGGTGAACACCATGTTGGAATACATGAAGGGCGTGAGCTGGCTGGCCGGCGCGCGCGAATAAGCCAGGATCAGCAGGTAATGGGCAAAGGCACCCAGTGCGCCGCTAAAGAGCATCAGCAACCAATTCGTGAGCGGCAACTCCAGGTTGCCGGGGTTGCCCATGGCCACGCCGGCAATCAGCGTGCCCACCCAGTTGGTGTAGAAATGAATCGTGAGGGGGTCTTCGGTTCGCGTCATGCGCGAGGTGAGGATTTGAAAGAGCGAATTGGCCACCACCAACAGCAAGGGCAGCCACATGTTGAGCCAGTTGAGGCTGCCGCCTGGGCGCACGATGATGAGCGCGCCCAACAAGCCCGTGAACACGCAGGCCCAGCGAAAGGCTGGCACGTGCTCGCCGAGCAGGAAGCGCGCCATGAGCGTCACCACCAGCGGCGTGATCAGCACCACGGCAGCAAATTCGGCCAGCGGCATGCGCATGAAGCTCAGCACCGCCATGAGGCTGCATGCCACCAGCAACAAGCCGCGCACGATGTGCCAGCCCAGCATGCGGGTCTTGAACAACTTCAGACCGCGCTTGGGCACCAGGTAGGCGGTGGTGAGGGCGGACTGCACCAGGTAGCGAACAAAAATCAGCAGCATCACGGGCTGCGACATCAGGATGAATTTGCTGGTGGTGTCCAGGACCGCAAACGAGGCCATGGCTCCCAGGGTGAACGCAACGCCAGATAGCCAGGACGCAGATTTCGGCGTGAACGTCATGGGTCAGTGCTGGATGCGGTCGCTCAACGCTTCCCACACCGGTTGCAAATCCCCAGGCAGCCAGGGCAGGGAGCCCAGGTCTGAGTGGCTTTCCTCGGGGCTGTGAAAGTCGCTGCCGCGCGAGGCGGCCAGGCCGAATTCGCGGGCCACCTGCGCGTAGGCGATGCATTCCTGAGCTGAATGAGAGCCCGTCATCACCTCCACCCCTTGGCCGCCATGCTGCTTGAATTCGGTGAAGAGGGCGTATTCCTCGGTGGGCGTGAAGCCATAGCGGGCGGGATGCGCCACGATGGCCATGCCCCCGCCATCGCGGATCCAGCGCACGGCGTCGCCCAGATTCGCCCAGCGGTGCGGCACAAACCCAGGTTTGCCTTCGGTGAGGTATCGCCGGAACACGTCGTGGGTATCGTGGCACACCCCACTGTCCACCAAGAAGCGGGCAAAGTGGGTGCGGGAGATGAGATCGGGATTACCCACATACCGCAGCGCGCCTTCGTATGCGCCCTGGATGCCGACGCGGGCGAGTTGTTCGGCCATTTCGCGGGCACGTTGCTCGCGCCCGCCCCGGGTTTGCGACAAGCCCTGGCTCATGCGCGGATCGTGGGCATCAAAGCCCAAGCCCACGATGTGGACCGTCTTGTCGGCAAACGTCACAGAGATTTCGACGCCGCTCAAAAAAGGCAGGCCCAGTGAGCGCGCAGCAGCAGCGGCTTCATGACAGCCGCCAACCTCATCGTGATCGGTCAGCGCCCACAGCTCCACCCCGTTGGCTTTGGCGCGATGCGCCAGCGCCGTGGGCGTGAGCGTGCCATCGGAAACCACGGAGTGGCAATGCAGATCGGCGTTGAGGTAAGTCACCCAACCATTCTAATGAAACCCCATTCAACCGTGGGCGAGGGATTGGGCGTCAAGGACGCGCAGTTGCAAGCGGGTTTGACCTTGCCAGGTGTTGAGGTCCAGGGCGTAGGCGATGTGGCAGTCCTCAGGCAAGGGGTCGGTGCGGCCAAACCAGATGGCATTGAGGGGCTGGCCGTGCAGCGTCACTTGCAGCCGCAGGTGTTTGTCGCCCACGATGCGCTGCTCGCGCACCCTCACCGGGTCGCAAAACACAGGCTCTGCAAAACCCTGTCCCCACACCTGGTCACGCAGGTGCTGCGCCGTGTGCAGGTTGAGCCATTCGGCGGGCAGCGAGCCGTCGTGCAGCAACTGCTGCTCCAAGTCCTCGGCGCACAGGGTTTGCTGGGCGATGTCGGCCAGGGCGCGGGCAAAGTCATCTAGGCCGCTGCGTTGAATCGTGCAGCCCGCTGCCATGGCATGCCCGCCAAAACGGATCAGCAGCCCCGGATGGCGCTTGGCCACCAGATCCAGCGCATCGCGCAAATGAAAGCCTGCGATGGAACGCCCCGAGCCCCGCAACTGCTGGGGCTCATTGGCATTGGCGGCAAACACAAAGCTCGGACGGTGCCAGGCCTCTTTGAGTCGCGCTGCCACGATGCCCACCACGCCCTCATGAAAGTCGGGGTGAAAGACGCACACCGCAGGCGGTGGCGCACCGGTGAGTGAGGGCTGCACCAGGGCCAGGGCGGATTCGCTCATGTCGGCTTGCAGGTCGCGGCGCTGGCGGTTGATGGCGTCGAGTTGCTCGGCCAGGGCGCGTGCCTGCACAGGGTCATCCTGCGTGAGGCATTCAATGCCCATGCGCATGTCGCTCAAACGCCCTGCTGCATTGATGCGAGGCCCCAGCGAAAAGCCCAGGTCCGAGGCACTGGCATCGCTGTAGGGCCGCCCCGACACCTCAAACAACGCCTTGAGCCCGGCCGGCATGATGCCTTGTCGGATGCGCGCTAGCCCCTGGTGCACCAGGCGGCGGTTGTGCTCGTCGAGCCGCACCAAGTCGGCCACGGTGCCCAAGGCCACCAGCGGCAGCAGGGGGTCGAGCCTGGCCGAGGCCGCCATGGCACTGGGCCATTGGCCGGATTCGCGCAACACCGCACGCGTGGCCACCAGCAGGTTGAACATCACGCCCACACCGCTGAGGTGTTTGCTGGGGTAGGGGCAACCTGGCTGATTGGGGTTGATCAGGTGATCGGCCTCGGGCAACGTGTCGCCCGGCAGGTGGTGGTCGGTGATGAGCACGCGCAGACCCAGCGCGCGCGCATGGTCCACCCCTTCCACGCTGGCAATGCCGTTGTCCACGGTGATGAGCCAATCGGCGCCCAGGGCTTTGACCCGCTGGGCAATCTCGGGCGTGAGGCCATAGCCATCGCGTGCGCGATCGGGGACCACGGCCTGCACGTTGTGCGCGCCCAGCGCCTTGAGGCCTCGCATGCCCACGGCACAGGCGGTTGCCCCATCGCAGTCGTAATCGGCCACGATCACCAGGCGCGCCCGATCACAGAGGGCTTGCGCCAGATCGGCGGCGGCCTGCGCCATGCCTTTGAGCATCAGGGGCGGCAGCATGTGCTTCAAGTCGGTGTCCATGGCGCTGGGCGTGCTCACCCCGCGCAAAGCCCACAGGCGTGCCATCAGGGGGTGAACCGCTTGCCCTGACCATTGCGATGCCAGTTGGGGATCCAGGACCCGTTCGCGCCACTGCATGGTCACAAGGCCTGCATTCGGCGATTGAGGCGTGCCTGGGCATTGGCCTTGGGCCAAAGCCGGGACCACCACGACGGCTTGAGCGCCTGCGGGGTGAGCAGGGCGCTTTGCCACCGCGTTGGGCCGCACAGGTGCACCTGCACGCGCTGCCCCGACTGCAAGCCCTGTGTGATGAGGGAACTCAGTTGCGCATCCAGTGCGGTCCAGGCCGACAGCCAGGCTTGGCCTTGACCCTGGCGCCAGGCGTGCTCCAGCACATCCAGGGTGATGACGGCATCGCGCCGTCGGGCATGGTCTTGCGGCCACGCACCCACCCCATGCACCCAAAACGAGTTGACGGTGGGCAGGCCCTGTTGGCTTTGCACGTCGTTGAGGGCATGCGTGTAGAGCAGCATTTGCATCTCGATCTGCAATCGCCCCAGGGGGGCAGGCCAAGGCTGGTCTTGCATCACCTGCTGCACATCCCGCCCGATGATGGACCTCAGGCCATGGCCAGACCAGGCTTTCAAGGCCGCGCCACTCAGGCGCCAGTGCAGGGCATCGTGCCAATCCAGGTGCAAGCCGTCTTCTTCAAAGTAGGGCTGCATGGCCTGCATGAAGTCGCGCGAGCGCGCCTCGTCCAGCGCCAGTGTGTGGGGGTCCAGCATGAGGGTGCGACCTTGAGCCATGTGCCAATGGCATGGCGTGACCCAGGCCTGTATACCCTCTGCTTCGCTGTGCCAGGCGGCATCCGGCCAAGCATCGCCCAAGGCGCCTGGGCTCAGGCCAAGGGCGTGCACATGCACCCAATCCGGCACGCTCCAGGTGCTGTCCTCGTCCAGGCTGTGAACAGGCGACCATTGCGCGCCCTGGAGCAAGGCCGCTAGGTGCGGGGTGGACAGTGGCGGGGTGGGCAGTGAAGACCCGGCGCTGGGTGCGGCCTGCACCAAGCCCTGACCGAGCTGGGCGCCCAGCACCAGCACGTGCAGGTCGTGGGGCGAGTCGGCATTCGCAAGGGGCTTGAAGGTCGGGTTCATGGGTGGCGCATTGTCTCCGACACCCCAAGGGGATCTGGCTGCGCCACCTGCAAAGCCTGGGTGACAATAAGCCCCATGTCCTGGCGTCAGAACCCACCGTTTGAACTCGCCCTGGGGTGGCGCTACACCCGCAGCGCCCGCTCGGCTGGGCGCAACGGCTTCATCTCCTTCATCTCCACGGTGTCCATGCTGGGCATTGGTCTGGGGGTGGCGGCCCTGATCATCGTGTTGTCGGTGATGAACGGCTTTCAAAAAGAGGTGAGGCAGCGCATGCTGGGCGTCATCCCCCATGTGCAAGTGGTCAACAGCGACGGCTCAGCCCTTGCCGACACCGACGCCCTCATCCAGACCCTGATGGACCAGGGCAAGCCTTTGGGCGTGCTCGCCGCCAGCGACGAGGTCGACGGCCAGTCGCTCATTGCCCGCGGCGAAGCCATGCGCGGCGCCATGGTGCGCGGCATCGATCCAGCGCGCGCGCCTGCCGTGAGCGATGCCCTCTCACGCATTCCCGAGCCAGTCCTCTCCCAATTGCAACCCGGCTCCTTTGGGGTGATCCTGGGGCGAGAACTGGCCTTTGTGCTGGGCGTCAAAGCGGGCGACCAGGTCACGCTGATCGCGCCGGGAGGGCAGGTCACACCGGCGGGCACCTTGCCGCGCATCAAGGCTTTGCGGGTGCTGGGCATCCTCGACACCGGGCATTACGAATACGACTCGGCACTGGCCTTGCTGCACAAGGACGATGCCGCCCGCATCTACCGTTTGGAAGGCCCCACGCAAATCCAGTTGCGGCTGGCCGACCCCATGCGCTCGCGCGAGGTGGTGCGGGCGCTGACCCAGACGCTGGGCTCGGGCTACTGGGTGCGCGACTGGACTCAGCACAACCGCAGCTGGTTTGCGGCTGTGCAGATTGAAAAGCGCATGATGTTCATCATCCTCACCCTCATCGTGGCGGTGGCAGCCTTCAACCTGGTGAGCACCCTGGTGATGACGGTCACCGACAAGCGCGCCGACATCGCCATCCTTCGCACCCTGGGCGCAAGCCCGTCGAGCATCCTGGCCATCTTCATGGTGCAAGGTGCAGTGGTGGGCGTGGTGGGCACCCTGGGCGGTTTGCTACTGGGTCTGCTGGTGGCCTTCAACATCGATGTCATCGTGCCCGCCATTGAAAACACCCTGAACGTGAGCTTTCTGCCGCGTGACATCTACCTCATCAGCCAAATGCCCAGCGACCCGCAAGCCGCCGACATCGTGCCCGTGGTGGTGGTCTCGCTGGTGCTGGCCTTGCTCGCCACGCTCTACCCCAGCTGGCGCGCCAGCCAGGTTCAGCCTGCGGAGGCCTTGCGCCATGAGTGACTGCGTGTTGCAAGCCCAAGGCCTGGTGCGCACCTTCATGGCCGGCCCCCAGGCGGTCGAGGTCCTGCAAGGGGTGGACTTGCAGGTCATGAAGGGTCAGACCCTGGCGCTGGTGGGGCGCTCGGGTTCGGGCAAAAGCACCTTGTTGCATGTGCTGGGTGGTTTGGACCGCCCCGATGCCGGTGAGGTGCGCTGGGGCGACTGGCGCGTCAACCACAGCGCGGTCACCGAATTGGGCCAGCGGCGCAATGCCCACCTGGGCTTTGTCTACCAGTTCCACCATTTGCTCGCCGAGCTCAGCGCCGAGGACAACGTGGCCATGCCCTTGTGGATACGCCGAATGCCCAGAGACTTGGCGCGCGAGGCGGCACGCCAGGCGCTGGCCGATGTGGGCTTGGCAGCGCGCGCGCACCACCTGCCTGCCGAGCTCTCGGGCGGCGAGCGCCAGCGCGTGGCCTTGGCCAGGGCGCTGGTGACACGCCCAGCCTGTGTGCTGGCAGACGAACCCACGGGCAACCTCGATCGCCAGACCGCCGATCAGGTGTTTGACCTCATGCTCCAGCTCGCGCGGGAGCACGGCACGGCCTTTGTGGTGGTCACCCACGATGCGGGGCTGGCGGCGCGTTGCGATGTGCAGCGCTTCATGCTTGAAGGCCGTTTGCAGCCCCTGTCCGACGCAGGTTGAGCGCGCATGTGGATTGACACCCATTGCCATTTGGATGCGCCCGAGTTCGAGGCCGACCGCGCCCAGGTGCGTGCGCGGGCGCGTGCAGCGGGCGTGGGCCTGTGCGTGTGGCCTGCGGTGCAAGCCGCCGATTTCGAGCGGGTGCGTGCGGGCGCACGCGAACATGGCGACGCCTATGCCCTAGGCATTCACCCGCTTTACACACCGCACGCCACCCCTGACGATTTGACCCGGCTCGATCAAGCCCTCACCCAATGGCGCGATGACCCGCATCTGGTGGCTGTGGGCGAAGTGGGGCTCGATGGCTTTGTGCAGTCGCTGCTCACCCCCCAGGCTTGGGAGCGCCAAGTGTTTTTCTATCGCGAGCAATTGCGCCTGGCGCGTCGCCATGGCTTGCCCGTCATCCTGCACGTTCGCAAGAGTGCCGATGCCTTGCTCAAGGGCTTGCGCGAGATCGCGCCCTGCGGCGGCATGGCCCATGCGTTCAATGGCAGCTTGGAACAGGCCAAGGCCTTTGTTTCGGCAGGCTTTGCCCTGGGCTTTGGCGGCACGCTGAGCTACGACAAAGCCTTGCAGATTCGGCGCTTGGCGAGCGAATTGCCACTCGATGCCCTGGTGCTGGAAACCGATGCGCCCGACATCCCACCCCAGTGGCTGTATGTCACCGCCGAGCAGCGTGCGGCAGGGCAGGCTCAGGGGCGCAACACGCCCGAGGAGTTGCCCCGCATTGCACAGACGCTGGCCACCTTGCGCGGCATCTCGCCAGCGGCGTTGGCCACGGCCACCACGCGCAATGCCCAGCGGGTGTTGCCGCGCCTGGCGGCATTGGCGCAGTCCCTGGCCTTGCCCCAGTCCCCTGTCCCGGAGGCCTCATGAGTCGGCGCGCCGCCCAGTCCAGCAGCCCCAGGCAACGCGACCTGCCCGAGGTCACCACCTCCGAAGGCGGGGGCGTGCGCCATTTGCATTTGGGCAGCCCCTGGGTGCAGGGCAGCATGCGGATCAAAAAGCCGTTTGACATCGAACTCGAGTACGTCCAGCGCATGATGGCCTGGCTGCTCTTCATGCCCCCCGAATCGGTGGCCAGCCGGCATGCCATGCAGTTGGGCTTGGGTGCAGGCGCCCTCACCAAGTTTTGTCACCACCATTTGCGCATGACCACCACCGCCATCGAACTCAACCCGCAAGTGGTGGCGGCCTGTCGGCTGTGGTTCAAGATGCCCCCAGACGACCAGCGCCTGAGTGTGATCCTGGGCGATGCCGCCGAGGTGGCCGCGAGCGACCACTGGGCAGGGCAGATCGATGCCTTGCAAGTGGATTTGTACGACGAAGAGGCCGCTGCCCCCTTGCTGGATGACCAGGGCTTTTATGCCGACTGCCGCCACTTGCTCACCGACGACGGGGTGTTGACCCTCAACGTCTTTGGCAACCAGTCCAGCGAGGCTGAATCCATCGACCGCTTACTGGCCACCTTTGGCGCGGGCTGTGTGTGGCGATTTGCGCCCACGCGCGAAGGCAATGTGGTGTTGCTGGCCACGCGCTCGCCCCTGGCGCTGGCGCGCGAAACCCTGGCTCAACGGGCGGACGACATCGCCAAGCGCTGGCCTTTGCCTGCCCAGCGCTGGCTCAAATCCTTGCAAAGGGTGGGGGACACATGAACGGCTTGAACGAAGTGGACTGCACCCTGGACCAGCATGGCGAGGCCATCCTGGCCATCTTCAACCACGCCATTGCCCACACCACCGCCCTCTTTGACCTCAAGCCCCGCACGGCGATGGACATGGCCCAGTGGTTTGCCATCAAGGAAGGCAAAAACTGGCCTGTCTTTGGCTTGCAAGACGAGGCGGGCACCCTGTGCGCCTTTGCCACCTATGGCGCGTTTCGCGCCCACGCGGCCTATGGTCAGACCATGGAGCATTCCGTGTATGTCCACCCCCAGCATCAGGGGCGGGGCTTGGGGCGGGTGGTGATGCAGCGGCTCATCGCGCACGCCTGGGCCAGCGATGTGCATGTGCTGGTGGGCGTCATCGAGTCGGGCAACCGGCCCAGCATCCGGCTGCACCAGCAACTGGGCTTTATGCAGGCGGGCACGCTGCGTGAGGTGGGGCGTAAGTTCGATCGCTGGCTGGACGTGGACCTCTACCAGTTGAAGTGCCCCTGAACCCACAGCCCATTTCGCGTGGCCTTGCAGGCGGGTGTGTTGCGAAGTCCTTGCCTCAATCTGCCCATTGCTTTCCGATACAGTCAAAACCCATGATCAAAGATCACGACTTGCGCTCCCTTTTGCACAACGAGGTTCATGCCCGACCGCCTGAACCCATGAGCAGCCGCATGGCCGTGACCCATGTGGTGATGCTGGCCAATGAAGCCCAACGCCAGCAAAGTCGTGCACACCTCGCGCAGCTGATGCGTGACCACCACCTCGCACCCCCAGCCGAGACGGCCGCGCATGTGCGCGCTGACTTTGGCGCCTTTCGCCTGCGCTGGGAAACCCACACCGAATTCATCAGCTGGACCTTCATGCGCCCCATGGCTGCCGAGGAGCTTGCCCCCAATGCGGCAGCCAGTGCAACCATGGCTGTGCCCCAGAGCTGGTTGCACCAGCTGCCGGGTCAGGGCATGGTGCGCATGCACCTGTGGGTGGTGCCCGCACCAGCCGAGGCCACGCGTGCGGCACTGGGCAGCTTGTTGCGCGAAGACACGCTGGTGAGCTCCTGCGTGGGCAATGGCCTGGCCGAGGTCCACACCGATTTCCAGATCCATCCCGATGGCCATGCCCGCATGGTCCTCATCCACGACCCCATCTCCGAGCGCCGCCTGGGTCGCCTGGTGCAACAACTGTGCGAGATCGAGACTTACCGCCTCATGGCCTTGCTGGCCTTGCCCACCGCCCGTGCCGCTGTGCCTTTGCTGGCTGGCGCTGAAAACGAACTCGCCGAGCTGGCCATTGCCATTCAAACCGCTGAACGCCACGAAGAGACCATGCTGCTCGAGCGGCTCACCCGTTTGGCCAGTGAGCTCGAAGGCCAGTACGCTGCCCAGCACAGCCGTTTTTCTGCCAGCCGTGCTTATTTCCAGCTGGTCGACCAGCGTGTGGCCGACATCCATGAGACCAGCATTGCGGGCTCGCAAACCGTTGGCGAGTTCCTGTTGCGCCGACTCTCGCCGGCACGCAACACCTGCGAATCGGTGTCGCAGCGGCAAATCGCCTTGTCCGAGCGGGTCTCGCGCATGAGCAACCTGTTGCGCACGCGCGTGGACGTGGAGCAAGAGCGCAGCTCGCAGGAGTTGCTGCTGGCCATGAACCGCCGCCAGAGCCTGCAACTCAAGTTGCAGTCCACCGTCGAAGGCTTGTCGGTGGCGGCCATCACCTACTACATCGTGGGCCTCATCAAGTACATGGCCTTGGGGCTGGAGTCCAAAGGCTGGATCCCCGATGCCGAGTGGGTGGCTGCCGGGTTTGTCCCCGTGGTGGCACTGACCGTGTGGTGGTTCATGCGACGATTGCATCGCCGTGTGCTCAATCGCGATGCGCTTGTCCAACCCAACAGCCGACCATGAACCCGCACCTCCCGTTTCAATTCACCACTCCCTACACCAGCCACCGCCTCCCCGTCTTTGCTCGCAATGTGGTGTCCACCTCCCATCCGCTGGCTGCGCAGGCGGGCTTGCGCATCCTCTGGCAGGGGGGCAATGCGGTGGATGCGGCCATTGCGGCCGCAGCGGCCATCACCATCGCCGAGCCCGTGAGCAATGGCTTGGGGTCGGATGCGTTTTGCATTTTGTGGGATGGTCAACAGCTCCATGGCCTCAACGCCTCGGGGCGTGCACCTGCCACCTGGACGCCTTCTTACTTCACCCGCAAGCATGGCGACATGGATCGCCCCCCCAAGCGTGGCTATGACTCGGTGACCGTGCCCGGTGCCGTGGCCAGTTGGGTGGCCATGAGTGAGCGGTTTGGCCGCTTGCCCTTTGCCGACCTCATGCAGCCTGCCATCGAGATCGCCGAGCGCGGTTACCTGGTGCCGGTGGTGGTGCAACAGAAATGGGCTGCTGCCGTGCCCGAGCTCAAGAACCAGCCCGGTTTTGCCCAGGCCTTCATGCCCTGGGGGCGTGCGCCTGAAGTGGGCGAGCTGTTCCAGTTCCCAGCTGCGGCGCGTGGCTTGCGCGCCATCGCACAAACCAAGGGGCAGGCTTTTTACGGCGGCGCCATCGCGCAAGCCATTGAACACCACGCTGCCCAGCATGGCGGCAGCCTCAAGGCCAGCGACTTTGCGGCCTACCAGCCCGAATGGGTCACCCCCATTGCCAAGAACTACCGCGGCTACACCTTGCACGAGATCCCCCCCAACGGGCAGGGCATTGCCGCTCTCATTGCGCTGGGCATCCTGTCGCAGGTGGACTTGTCGCGCATGCCGGTTGACAGCGTGGACTCCCAGCACATGCAAATCGAAGCCATGAAGCTCGCCTTTGCCGACGTCTATCGCTACGTGGCCGACCCCTCTGCCATGGCAGTCACACCCGAGCAAATGCTCGATGACGCATACCTTGCTGAGCGTGCGCGCCTCATCGACCCGCGACGCGCCCAGAACTTTGGCGCGGGCAACCCCGTCAAGGGCGGCACCATTTACCTCAGCGCCGCCGACGAAAACGGCATGATGGTGAGCTTCATCCAGAGCAACTACATGGGCTTTGGGTCAGGCTGTGTGGAGCCCGAGTTCGGCGTGAGCCTGCAAAACCGGGGTCACGCCTTTGCCGTCCAACCGGGCGGGCTCAACCCGGCCAATCTGGTGGCACCGGGCAAGCGCCCCTTCCACACCATCATCCCCGCTTTCCTCACCAAAGACGGCCAGCCGGTGATGAGCTATGGCGTCATGGGCGCGAACATGCAGCCCCAGGGGCACATGCAGACGCTGGTGCGCATGCTCGATTACCAGCAAAACCCGCAAGCCGCTTGCGATGCGCCGCGCTGGCGCTACAACGAGGGGCTCAGCATCAATGTGGAGTCCGCCATGAACGCCGAGGTGGTCCAGGGTTTGCAGGCACGCGGCCATCAGCTCGAAGTCATCCAGGACAGCTACCAGGACTTTGGCTCGGGCCAATTCATCTGGCGTGCGGGCGACCCCAAAACCCAGGGCTATGTTGTGGCCAGCGATTCGCGTCGCGATGGATTGGCCGCCGGGTTTTGATCCTTGAAACACAGTTTCATTCCCTGTCACACCAGAATGCCTCGACCCTTGACGCCTTGAAGAGCCTCGCGCATGTCCAACGCTTCCACGCTCCCATCCCCCACTGAGGCCACGCATCGCCTGGGTTTGTGGCTGGCCCTTTTGGGGGCGATGGCCTTCAGCGGCAAGGCCATTTTGGTCAAGATCATTTATCGCTATGGCGTGGACCCGGCCACGCTCATCATGCTGCGCATGAGCTTGGCGCTGCCGTTTTTTTTGGCCATGGTGTGGTGGGCGAGCCGGGGCGCGCAAGCCCGCGAAAACCCCCTCACCCGCAGCGACCTCGCAGCCTGCGTCGGCCTGGGTTTTTTGGGCTACTACCTGGCGAGCTACCTGGATTTCCTGGGCTTGCAATTCATCACCGCATCGCTGGAGCGGCTCATCCTCTACCTCAACCCCACCCTGGTCATGATCCTGAGCTGGCTGATGTATCGCCAGCAGGTGACGCTCCAGCGCATGCTGGCCATGGGGCTGAGTTATGTGGGCGTGCTGGTGGTCTTTGGTCACGAGGCGCGACTCGAAGGCGCGCATGTGGTGCTGGGTGTGGTGCTGGTGTTCCTCAGTGCCCTGGCCTATGCGCTCTACCTCATCTTCAGCGGCCGTTTGGTCAAGCGCCTGGGCTCCATGCGTCTGGTGGGCATGGCCTCGAGCTTTGCCTGCCTCATGAGCGTGATCCAGTACCTGGTGATGCAACCCATGTCCCTGGCCGACATCCCCGCGCCCGTGTGGGGCTTGTCGCTGGCCAATGCCGTGGTCTGCACCGTGGCCCCGGTGCTCATGGTCATGATGGCCGTCGAGCGCATTGGTGCAGGGCTGGCCGCGCAGGCCGGCATGGTTGGCCCCATGGCCACCTTGGCGCTGGGTGTGCTGGTGCTCGATGAGCCGTTCAATCAATGGGTGATTTTGGGAACCCTGCTGGTGCTCAGTGGGGTGTACATGGTGTCTCGATCAGGAGGAAAGTGAAATGGACTTTGGACTCAAAGGCAAATGGGCGCTGGTGGGGGGTGCGAGCAAGGGCTTGGGCTTGGGCTGTGCGCAGGCACTGGCCAGCGAGGGCTGTCATCTGGTCATCGTCGCGCGGCGCGCTGACGTGCTTGAAGAGGCCGCGCAAGCGCTGCGCGCGCACGGCACCACCGTGCTAACCGTGGCCCAGGACATCACCACCCCCGAAGGCCGCCAAGCCGTGTGGCAAGTGGCCGGTGGACCTGGCAAGGCCTTTGACATCGTGGTGACCAATGCCGGTGGCCCGCCACCGGGTGACTTCAGGGACTGGGCGCGTGAGGACTGGATCAAGGCCGTGGACGCCAACATGCTCACCCCCATTGAGCTCATCAAGGCCACCGTCGACGGCATGGCCGAGCGTGGGTTTGGCCGCATCGTCAACATCACCAGCAGCTCGGTCAAAGCGCCCATCGACATCCTTGGGCTATCGAATGGCGCACGCAGTGGCCTCACGGGGTTCGTTGCGGGCGTGGCGCGCAACCCCAGGCTGGTGGCGCGCAACGTGACCCTCAACAACTTGCTGCCCGGCTCTTTTGACACCGACCGCATTCGTGCCACCATCACCGGCGCGGCCAAAAAGACGGGGCAAAGCGAAGACGACATCCGTGCCGCGCGCATCAAGACCATCCCGGCAGGGCGCTTTGGCAACCCCAAGGAATTTGGCGAGGCCTGTGCTTACCTGTGCAGCCAGCAGGCGGCCTACATCACGGGGCAAAACCTGCTGATCGACGGTGGGGCGTATCCGGGGACGTATTGAGCGGGTGACTCACCCAGGCCTGAAGTTCAGGTCTGGGATATCGATGGTTTGCGCGACGACACCCAGATCCCACCCACGATCAGCGTGAACGCCAGGGCATGGTAGGCCTTGGGTGCGTCGCCCAGCATCACGGTGGAGATCAGCGCAGCAAAGAGCGGGGTGAGGTTGGCAAAAAAACCAGCGACGTTGGGTCCGGCTTGCTGAACGCCCAGGCCCCAGCAGCGGTAGGCCAGGATGGCTGGACCGATGGCCACATAAATCAGCGCCAGCCAGACCGTGGCATTCCATTCGATGTGCGCCGGTGTGAAGCCCCATTCCAGGCCAGAGAAGAGGCCGCCCCAGCCCAGCCCAAACATCACCTGCGCCATCAGAAAGTGCGCCCAATTGCTGCGCAGACCCGGCGGATCTTTGTCCTGTGACAAGAGCCAGCTGTAAAAGGACCAGCATGCGGTGGCGATCAGCACATAGATGTCACCAATCACCCATTGCACGCTGAGCAAGCTGCTGGGTTCGCCACGCGAGAGCACAAACAACACGCCCAGGATCGAGAGCGCAGCCCCAGCGAGTTGCTGGGTGCGGATGCGTTGACCAAAAAAGAGTGCCCCGATGGCCAGCATGAACACCGGGCCACTTGAAGCCACCAAGGTGACGTTGATGGGGGAGGAGGTGTGCAAGGCCAGGTACTGAAACGAGTTGTAGCAACCCACACCCAGCAAACCCAGCAGCGCATAACGCCGCCAGTGCGACCAGACGGGATGATTCGCGCGCAGCAACGCATGAGCCAGCGGCAGCAGCAGGAGGAACGCGCCGACCCATCGCAAAAAATTCAGCGTCAGGGGTGGCACATAGGGATACACCAGTCGTCCCACCACCGCGTTGCCAGCCCACATCAGGGGGGGCACAACCAGCAGCAGGGCTGTCTTGAGTGAGAGACCAGGGGCAGAAGCAGTCATGGCGTGCACTCTAGCGCAAGCCGAGCTGCCCGCCGCAATGGCCGTGACAGCCACGGAAATCGATTTGTGGCAGCATCAAAGCCAACAGACCAACAAGGAGAACTCACATGAGCAAAGCCGTTGTCATCGATCAAGCCGGTGGCCCCGAAAACATGAAATTGGTGGACGTCGAAGTCGGCCAACCGGGTCCTGGTGAAATCCGCATTCGCCACAAAGCGATTGGCTTGAACTACATCGATGTTTATCAGCGCAGCGGCCTGTACCCCTTCCCCATGCCGCTCAAGCTGGGCATGGAAGCCTCGGGTGTGATCGAAGCCGTGGGCGAAGGCGTGACCCACCTCAAAGTGGGTGACCGTGCGGCCTATGCCAGCAACCCGCCGGGCAGCTACAGCGAGGCGCGTGTGATGCCCGCCAAGACCGTGTGCAAATTGCCCGATGGCATTTCTTTTGAAACCGGCGCGGCCATGATGCTCAAGGGCATGACCGCGGGTTACTTGCTCAAGCGCACCTTGCCCGTGGCGGGTTTGCAAAAGGGCGATCACGTGCTCTTCCATGCCGCAGCCGGTGGGGTTGGCCTCATTGCATGCCAATGGGCCAAGGCCCTGGGCTTGCAGTTGATTGGCACCGCAGGCAGTGATGCCAAGTGCGAGCTGGCCAAACAATATGGGGCTGCCCACGTCATCAACTACAGCAAGGAAGACTTCCTCGTGCGGGTCAAGGACATCACGGGCGGTAAAGGCGTGAAGGTGGTGTATGACTCCGTGGGCAAAGACACCTGGGACAAATCGCTGGACTGCTTGCAGCCCTTTGGCCTCATGGCCAGCTTTGGCAACGCCTCCGGTCCCGTGCCGCCGTTCTCGCCTGGCATTCTTGGCCCCAAAGGCTCACTCTATGTGACCCGCTGCACCCTGTTCACCCACCTGGCCACGCGCGAGTCGTCGCAGGCACTGGCCGACGAACTCTTCAACGTGGTGCTCAGCGGCGCGGTGAAGATCCCCATCGATCAGACCTACCCCCTCGATCAAGTCCAGCAAGCCCACCGCGACCTCGAAGCCCGCAAAACCACGGGCTGCACCATCATGACCTTATGAAACATTGGGGTCAGATCATCATTTCCCGAAGGGAAATGTGCTCTGACCCCAACTGATCAAAAAGGGGTCAGGAAAAAATGTAATCTGACCCCAATTAAATCAGCTCGCCTCTGAGCGAATGGGGCAGGGCTTGGGTGATGCGTACGTTGATCATCTGTCCCGCGAATCGCTGGGGCTGTGGCCCGACCGCAAAGTTCACAATGCGGTTGCACGCAGTGCGTCCCATCCACTCGGTATCGGCATTCTTGCGTGCGGGGCCTTCGACCAGGATGCGCTGCACCGTGCCCACGCGGCTGGCCGAGATGCGCTGCACTTCTTCTTCAATGGTGGCTTGCAGGGTTTGCAGCCGCTTGAGCTTGACCTCGTGCGGGGTGTCGTCGGCCAGGTTGGCAGCGGGTGTGCCGGGGCGAGGGCTGAAGATGAAGCTGAAGGAGGCATCGAACTTCACATCGTCAATGAGGCGCATGAGTTGATCGAAGTCGGCCTCGGTCTCGCCTGGAAAGCCCACGATGAAGTCCGAGCTGAGTGACAGGTCAGGGCGAATGGCGCGCAGCTTGCGGATGATGCTCTTGTACTGCAAGGCGGTGTAGCCACGCTTCATGGCCATGAGGATGCGGTCGCTGCCATGCTGGACGGGCAGGTGCAAATGGCTCACCAGTTGCGGCACCCGCGCATAGGCCTCGATGAGTCGCGGTGTGAATTCATTGGGGTGGCTGGTGGTGTAGCGCAGCCGCTCCACGCCGGGAATGGCCGCCACGCATTCGAGCAGCCAGGCAAAGTCGCCGTGCTGAGGGTCAGTGGCGGTGGGGTCGCGGTAAGCGTTGACGTTTTGCCCCAGCAGGTTGATTTCCTTGACCCCTTGGCTCACGAGGCTGGCCACCTCGGTGAGGACATCTTCGAGCGGGCGGTTGACCTCTTCGCCGCGGGTGTAGGGCACCACACAGTAGCTGCAGTATTTGGAGCAGCCTTCCATGATGGACACAAAGGCCGAACCGCCGCTGGCTTTGGGCGCGGGCAGGTGATCGAATTTTTCGATCTCGGGGAAGTTGATGTCCACCTGAGCGCGTTGCGAGCGGCGGCTTTGTTGCAGCAGCTCGGGCAGGCGATGCAGGGTCTGCGGACCAAACACCACATCGACGTAGGGCGCGCGCTCGACAATGGCGGCGCCCTCTTGGCTGGCCACGCAGCCGCCGACGGCGATTTGCACGCCTTTTTTCTTGAGGTGTTTGACGCGACCCAGATCTGAAAAAACTTTTTCCTGGGCTTTTTCGCGCACCGAGCAGGTGTTGAAGACGATGAGGTCGGCCTCATCGGGGTTGGTGGTGGCTTCGTAGCCTTCGGCTGCTGCGAGCACATCGCCCATCTTGTCCGAGTCGTACTCGTTCATCTGGCAGCCAAAGGTTTTGATGAAGACTTTGCGAGACATGGTGTAGATCCAGAGGCAAAGAAAGACGGGATTCTCCCATGCTCTTGGGTTCACCAAAAAAAACACCCCAGCGCAGGCTGGGGTGTGTTGTGGGGCGCAAGGCCTGGGGCTGATCAGCTTTCGGAGATCTTGCGACCGTTGAGCGGCTGGACCGGGCGGGCGTTCATCTTGTAGGGGAACTGACCCACTTGATCCTTGGACACCTCGCTGGGTGTTTTGAGGATGTAGAAGTCCACGCCTTCGGTACACGGCGGTGTGGTGAGCGAGCCCTCGTAGTGATAGAAGCCGAGGTCCTTGGGCAGCAGGCTGGCCGGATCAAAGGCGATCTTGTCGGGGGCGTACTCTTCGTTTTCTTTCGGAGGCAGGTTGGCCCACAGCGTCTTGATGGCGGGGTTTTCCTTGCCGTACTGCAACAGCACACCAATCACAGCGAGTTGACCCTCTTTGCTCTTGTGAACAAAGTGCGCCACCATGGCCGAGTAGTCACCGTTGATTTGCTCCTCGCTGGGGCGATGGAAGTGAAACTGGAGCAAGTCATACGCGGTGCCGTTGACGCTCATGGTGCTGCCCGGCGGGATGTTGACCTGAATGGTGTGGCCGTTGTTGAGCATCTTGAGCGGACCCATCTTGTAGTTCACGGTCAGCTTGGCCTTGGACTTCTCAAAGGGTGCAACGATGTTGAGCGGGGACTGTTTTTTGCCGTTGCCGCACACCGGGAAATGGGATCCCCAATGTTCAGGGCCTTCCTTGCCTTCGTAGCCCCAGTGGAAATCATGTTTGGCCGCTTCCTTGGGTTTGGCGGTGGAGATGTTGCGGCACTCCGAGAGCACCTCGATTTTTTGACCTGCAGCGGCCAAGGCGTTTTGCGCGGCGCACACGGTGTCAAGGCGGTTCTTCCACTGCGCCATTTCCAGCGCCTTGTTGAACGCGGCCACGGTGTTGGGGTCATCTGCGCCAATCGCAAGCATGCGCAGTGCGCCAATGCCAGCCTGGCGCTCGGCGGTCATTTCAATCTTGCCGCCCTTGTAGAGGGTTTCCATGTCTTGGAGGACTTGGCCACCTGAGAGCGCAGCTTTGACGGCATCGAGCTGGAACACGCGGGGTTGCAGGGCATCCATTTCGCCTTTGAGGTGTTTGACTTCCTCCTCGGCGTCTTTGAGGTCCTTGTCCAGCTCTTCCATTTCCTGGGAGACGCTGCTGACTTCAACAACGGCATGTCGTTTGCCTGACCAATTCACATAGGCCAGCACGCTTGCCACAACAAACAAAAGTCCGAGCAGGACTTCAAGGATGATTCGCAGATACTTTTTCATAAGACCTCACCTGGGATTCATCAAGAATCGGAAGAATGCCCGCAAACCTTAAGGTCAACAAGCAAAAAGTTTCAAGCCAGGCTCTGCCTGGATGTCGCCCTCAGGCGCGCACGAAGGCCGTGATCAGAGCTTGGTCCCCAACTTGTCGGCTCCAATGCCCGTGAACTTGAGGATTAAATTCCTCGCCTTCGGGCAGGACGTCGTTAGAGAAAAAGTGTTCGCCAGGCGAGAAGACCCTGGAGCTGCCGTCTCGCAAGCCAATCTCCATTTGCCCTTGAAGGATGAAGACCCACTGTGGTGTGGTGGTGACATGAAACACGCTGCGAAAACCCACCGGGCTTTGGCGCAGCTGCAAGCCACCACTGCTCATGAGGGCAGAGAGCCTGGCGGCCTCGGTGCCTTGGTCAAGGGCAATATCGTTGGTGCGAAATCGGGCCACACCATCGGTATCGGTGAAGAGTTCGACGCGGGTGAATGTATTCATGCGGATCATGATAACCGGGTCAAAAAAAAGCCGAGGGCGTTTGGCCCTCGGCGAGGTGCACACTTGGAGAGTGTTACTTCAGCTACAGGAATCGGCGCTGATCACAGCGACTTGAGTCGTTCGGTCGACGGCACCACGCGGGTGAGGCGAATGCCATAACGATCGTTGACCAGCACCACTTCACCCTGGGCAACCACGGTGTTGTTGACCAGCAGGTCAAGCGGTTCACCTGCAATGCGATCGAGTTCGACCACGCTGCCCTGGGTCAGGCGCATGAGGTCTTTGATCTTGATTTGGGTGCGGCCCACTTCAATCGACAAATTCACCGTGATGTTCTTCAACACCTCGGGGTTGATGTTGTTGGGCGAGCTTTCCTCGAAATCCCTGGCCGTGGGCAGCGGGTCTAAATCCTCGCCAACCGTGGCATGGGCTTGTTCCGTGGCCAGGGCAACGGGCTGAGCCTCAGCTGCGGCATCGGCTGCAGCGGCTTCGTCTTTTTGGACGTCTTGTGTTTCTTCGGACATGGTTCAACCTTTCAGATGTGACCCGGGACAAGTTGTTTTTCGACGCGCACGGCCACGCTGGAACCCCGGTTGCCAACGGTGACGCCAAATGCTGGAACGCCTTGAGCCTGCAGTTGCGCGAGCTCGGGTTTTTTGAAGAAGAGCAAGTCGCCCTCTTTCATGGTGCGAAGGTGGTGCAGGGTGGTTTTGACATGACCCATGTCCACCTTGATGTCGATGAGGGCGTCGCCCACGGCAATGGCCAGGTCTTCGCGCCAGACTTTGTCGGATTCCTCGTTGCCGTCTCCCGTTTGCACGCGGTTGCGCAGGAGCTCGCGCAAAGGTTTGAGCGTGGCGTAGGGATAGACCAGATCGATGAAGCCTTTGGCGCCGCTGACCCCATCGGACTCAAAGCGGCTGAGCACCACCAGATCGCCTTCGTCGGCAATTTGCGCGAAATGGGGATTGATTTCCGAGCTGACATGCTCGCAATCGATGTCCATGACGGGCGACCATGCATCCTTGAGTGAACGAAAGAACACTTCGAGGATGATGGAGATGATGCGCGATTCGGTGGGCGTGAACAACCGGCCGGGTGGCAGCTCACCCACGCCCTTGCCATAGCCACCAAAAAAACTGTCGAGTGAGCTGAACACCACGTTGGGATCGATGATGACCACCGAAAAGCCCCGCAGCGGGTTCATGCGCACCGTGTTGACCGACAAAGGCGCTTTGAGGGTCTTGAGGTAATCGCCAAATTTGGTGATTTGCACGCGCGTGGGGTTCACGCGCGGGGTGGTGCGCAGCACTTCAAGCAAGCCCAGACGGAACATGCGGATGAAGCGCTCGTTGATCATGTCGATGGACGACACGTTCACGCCAAGGCTGGAGTTCTCGCTGGCGAGGTCGTGCTTGCGCACCTTCAACTTGGTGTTGAAGCCGGTATCGGTTTCAATGCTCCCGTCCTTGACGGCCTCGGTCAAGGCCGAGATCTCCTCAGGGGTGAGCAATCCGGTCGCGGTGGTCATGGTCACTGCACCACAAAGGAGGTGAAGAAGACGTCTTCAATGCCACCGAAATCCTCGTTTTTCTCGAGCACTTCGTTCATGACGACCTTGAGTTTTTCGGCCAGGTTCTTGCGAAAGTCCGAGCGTGCGAGCTCGGCTTCGGTGGTTTGACGCAAGACATCGAGCATGGACGAGCGGATGGCGAAGTCATGCTTTTTGACGTTGTCGAACACGCGCTGGTCGTAATGGGTCATGAGGGCCACTTGAACGACCATCACTTTCTTGGAGCCGGTGATGTTGGTCATCAACTCCTTGTCCATTTGCATGTAGTTCTTCTCGAAGCGAGTTTCCTCGGGCGCTTCTTTCTTGATCTTCACCGGCGCTTCGTCGCGGGCTTTGGTGGCTGCCGCTTCGAGCTCATCGAGCTTTTCCATGGCGGCCATTTCGGCTTTCTTCTCGAAGTAGCCTGAGAAGAACAAAGTGCCAAACACCACGCCAACGAGTAAAACGATGACGCCAACGGCGACGCCTGCGATCAAGAGGATCGGCTTTTTCTTTTTGGGGGCTTCGTCATTGCCTTCGGTTGCTTCTGGGGCTGCGGTTGCCATGAATTACTCCTTCGATGCCTGGATCAGGCGAACAAGTCCAAATGTGTGGATGACTGGGATGAGCCAGCAGACCGGTTCGCCACGGTGGTGACGTTGGACCCACTGGATGAATCGGATGAGGCGCTCATTCCATGAGGCGCCGGCGGGGGGGTGGATGGGCCACGGCCCTGACCTTGCCCCTGAGACTGGCCAGCGCCACCGGACCCGACCCAGACGGAGGCGTTGGAATGACCAAGCTGGGCGAGTGCTTCCTTCAGACGCTGACTGCCGGTGCTCAGCAAATCCTGAGTCATCGCATTGTCGGTTTGAAACACAGCCGAGAGTTTGCCATCCCGCATTTCCAGTTGCACGTCCAAATGGCCGAGGCTGGCTGGCTTGAGGGCAAATTTCATCTTCCATTCGCCGGAATTGATTTGCTGGTGGATGCGAGAGGCCAACTCGCTTGTGAACTTTTGGTTGAGTTCGTCATAGGCCTCTTGCGGATCCAGTGGGTTGGCATTGAGGCTGCTCGGCAACGTGGCTTGAGCCTGGCCGCGGTTCATGCCTTGGCCCACCATGGCACCTGTGACCAGACCACCCACGGGCGTTGGGCTGGCTGAATCGGTGCCCAGGTTCATGGCAGCGCTGGTGTTGGGCATGGCCAAAGCCGCCGAGCCGTTGGCATTGAAGCCGGGTTGACCGTTTTGACCATTGGCGCCCACCCGCGATTGCAGGGCTTGCCACACTTCGGGGGTGAAGTCGGCCTCCATGATGGTGAGCACATCAACCGAGGTGGCTGTGGGCAAGGTGGGGCTGGATTTGCCCTGTGCCGCATCGGCAGCCTGAGCTGCAAGGGGTGCGCTCAGGGTGCTATGGCCCAGGGCGTTGAGCGAGGCCAGGGTGGAGAGGGGGTTGGCCTGCTGGGTCATGCTCACCGGGCTGGAACTGGTGGCGTTGGTCTGCATCAGCAAGCCCGTGGCATTGCTGGAGTTCGCCAGGGGCAGTGCACCAGTGGAGCCATTGGCCGTGAGCCGATCCAGGGTGCTGAGCGTGTCATCTGAAGCGGTGACCACCGTGGCCTGGGCGCCAAAGAGTTGTTCGATTTGCAACTCGTTCATGCCCATGCTGCGTGCAAAGTCGGCCACGCTTTGGGCGTTGACCTGGGGCTGGGGCGTGGTGACGATGTTGATGCGTTCGCCCAGCGGCATGACGAGCAAGCCGTCGTTGGTCATCTGGGCTTGTGGGGATGAACTCAGACTCAAATTGAGCAGATGCTCAGGCACCTGGGGCAGTCGTCCGGCATCCAGGGCGGTGTGCGCATCGGCACGCCAGGCTGCAGCAGGATGGGCGCGGTCGTTGGCCCGTGCGGCATCTTCGGCAGCATCCGCCTGATCTGAGCGGGCTTGTGCGGCGTCGTCTACGCGGTCTGAATCTTGCGTGGGTTCCTGAGCCGGCTTGACAGGGGCAGGTGCCGATTGGGCCGGCAAGCGACCCACTGCAGCAAAGGTGGCATCGGCCGAGGCGGCAACTTCTTGCCGCTCGTTTTGGGCCAGGTGTTGCCAGTGGCGAGACAGGATGTCTGCAAACAAGCCCGCATCCACCGCCCGCCCAGCAGCGGGCGAACCCAGGTTTGATGCGGGTTTGGCATCAATGGGGTTGGCAGTTTGGTTGGCCTGATTGATCTGGCTTGGCGACAAATTCATGGCAATTCGTGTCCGTTCCAATGAAAGTTGCCAGGTATCAAGCAAGAAGCGTGACAGGTCTGTCGGCCAAGCTGGCACATCGCTTGCATTGATCCTTGCACCGGGGACCCAGTCCTCACAACTTGAATTCCATAGTTCTAGAAAACAAGGAAAAACACGCAATGAGCACCCTGACCCTGTCGACGATTCGACAGAACTTGGCCAAGTTTGACTACACCGCACTGAGCATTCCAGTGCTGGTGCTGTTGATCATGGCCATGTTGGTCTTGCCGTTGCCGCCCTTGTTGCTGGATTTCCTGTTCACTTTCAACATCGTGGCCAGCCTGGTGATCATCATGGTGGCCATTGGGACGCGCAATCCCCTGGATTTCTCGTCCTTCCCTTCCTTATTGCTGTTTGCCACCATGCTGCGCCTGGCGCTGAACGTGGCATCCACCCGCGTCATCCTGGTCAATGGTCACACCGGCCATGAGTCAGCCGGCCAGGTGATCGCAGCCTTTGGCGAATTTGTGATCGGCGGCAACTATGTGGTGGGTTTCATCATCTTTGCCATCTTGATGATCATCAACTTCATCGTGGTGACCAAGGGCGCTGGCCGGGTCTCTGAAGTGAACGCCCGATTCACCCTGGATGCCATGCCTGGTAAACAAATGTCCATCGATGCCGACCTCAATGCTGGCGTCATCGACCAGGAAACCGCCAAAAAGCGCCGCGAAGAACTCTCGCAAGAGTCGGACTTCTTTGGTGCCATGGACGGTGCCTCCAAATTTGTGAGCGGTGACGCCATTGCAGGCTTGCTGATTTTGCTCATCAACATCGTGGGCGGCCTGGCCATTGGCGTGATCCAACACAACCTGCCCGTGGGCGAAGCAGGTCGCATCTACACCTTGCTGACCATTGGTGACGGCCTGGTGGCACAGATTCCCTCGCTGCTGCTGTCGCTGGCAACGGCCATCATCGTGACGCGCGTGACCACGGCCGAGTCCATGTCAGAACAGGTCTTCTCCCAGGTCTCCAACCCGGCAGCCCTCTTCATTTCTGGCGGCATCCTGATCATTCTGGGTCTGGTGCCCGGCATGCCCCACGCCATGTTCATTTCACTGGCGCTGGTCATCATTGCCCTGGGTTTGATGTTGGTGCGCCAGGAAGTGAGCAAGGAAAGTGAGACCAAGGCCGAGGAGCAAGCCTCTGCCGAGGCGGCTGCCCAAGCGCCCAAGGAACTGGACTGGGACGATGTGGATCAGGTGGACCTCATTGGCCTGGACATTGGCTATGGCCTCATTCCCCTGGTCAATGCAGAAACGGGTGGCGAGCTCATGGGGCGCGTCAAAGGCGTGCGCAAAAAGCTGTCTGCCGAATTGGGCTTTTTGGTCCAACCGGTTCGCATCCGCGACGACCTGAACCTGGACCCCGACACCTATCACGTGGTCCTCAAAGGCGTGGTGCGCGGCAAGGGCGAAATCAAGGTGGGTCGTGAATTGGCCATCAACCCAGGCCGCGTTTATGGCGAGCTTGACGGCATCCCCACCCGCGAACCCGCATTTGGCCTGGAGGCCGTCTGGATCGAGCCGTCGTTGCGCGATCACGCCCGCACCCTGGGTTACACCGTGGTGGATGCGAGCACGGCCATGGCCACACACCTCAACAAGGTCTTGCGTGAAAACGCCTCTGATTTGCTCAGCCACGACGAGGTGCAGCAGCTGCTGGACAAGCTCGCCACCAAGTCGCCCAAACTGGTGGAAGAGCTGGTCCCTGGCAAGCTCAGCCTGGGTGCGGTGACCAAGGTCCTGCAAAACCTGCTCATCGAAGGCGTTTCCATTCGCGATATGCGCACCATTGCCGAGACCCTCACCGAAATGAGTGCACGCACCACCGATCCTGAAGCCTTGACCGCCTCGGTGCGTCCCAAGCTGGGTCGCATGATCATGCAGGCGCTGGTGGACGATCAAAACAGTTTGTCGGTCATGACCCTGGCGCCGTCGCTGGAGCAGTTGTTGCACAACGTTTTGCAACAAAGCCAGCCTGGCCAGCCGGTGATCCTGGAGCCGGGTTTGTCTGAGAGCCTGTTTGCCTCGCTGCGGTCCGCAGCCGTGCAAATGGAAGAAGAAGGATTGCCGGCTGTGCTGGTGGTCTCGCCCCTCATCCGTGGATGGTTGTCCAAAGCCGTTCGCTATCGCGTCAACGACCTCACGGTCCTGTCCTACAGCGAAATTCCGGATGACCAATCCGTCAAGGTGGTGCAAACCGTCGACGCCCAGCGCCGCGATGCCCAAACGACTTCAGCCTGAGTTTGAAACAAGAGAGTGATCATGGAACTCAAACGAATCCTTGCCAAAGATACCAAGTCCGCCAACGACAAAGCCGTGGCTTTGTACGGGCCGGACGTGCTGGTGATCTCATCGGCGCGCGTGCGCGGGCAGACCGAACTCATCGTGGCGGTGGACATCCCCGAGATGAGCGCGGACCAGGCGCTGGCGGAGCAAATCCAGATCACCCCCAAGACCTATGAGCGCCGCATCGATGCGAGCTTTTCGGATGTGCTGGCACAGGAAATCCAGGAGGCCAAGCCCTTGCGTCAGCAAGCCGCCGCGCAAGGTGCAGCCCTCAAGGCCGCCCCATCGACCAAAAAGCCGGCCTTTGCCGCCGATGAGCTGTCGCGCCATCAGGAAGCCTTGCGAGGTCAGGAAATCGTGGCCTTGGTCCGCGAAGAACTGGCCACCTTGCGTCGTGAATTCAAGATCAGCCAGCAATTGGCCTTGCAACAAGGGCCGGTGCTGCATGAATCCTTGGAGCCTTTGCAGCTGGCTTTGCAAGAAGCCGCCATGCCCGTGGGCTTGCGCACCTTGCTCATCGATGCCCTCAAGGACTCCACCAGCCTGGAGTCGGGCGTGGCTATCCTCTCTCACATGCTCAAGTCGGCCATCGACCGCGAGCGCAGCGATTGGCCCCAGCAAGGCATTCACGCCATTGGCGGTCTGTCTGGCAGCGGCAAGTCCTCCATGGTTGCGCGTTGGGCCTCGCAGGCCAGCGCCGAGTGGGATTGCGAAAACGTGCTGGTGATCAGCCACATGGATCACCGCGCTGGCGCCTGGAACCAGACTCAGTTGCTGTGCTCCCAGTCTGGCGTGTCCTGTGTGCGTTCGACCAACCCTGGCATGTTGCGCCTGTTGCTCGATGAGCACTCGCATAGCCGCCTCATCCTCATCGACACACCGGGCATGGGCATCAAGGAACGCTTTGATGAAATCCTGTCGGTTCATCCCCAGGTGCAAGCCCATGCCGTCATCATGGCCGATGCCTCCCAGGTCTCCATGGCCAAGGTGTTGCAGTCGGGTGTGAACTGGCAGGGCCTGTTCATCAGCAAGCTCGATGAATCCGAGCAGCCTTGGGCGCTCATTCAGATGCTGAGTGAAAACCCCATTGCCATTCATGCTGCCAGCCACGGCGAGCGCTTGAGCGATTGGCAGCGTCCCTTTGCCGTGTCGGCATTGGTGAATCAGGCGATTGATCGCTTGCCCATCGTGCAATCGAAGTCAGACGGTGCGATGATGATTCATCCCTCGCCTAAACATTCCATGGCGACTTCAAGAGCATGACATGAGCAAAAGCAAACAAACCCAGGTGATCGGCGTGGCCAGCGGCAAAGGTGGTGTGGGCAAGACCACCGTGTCCGTCAACTTGGCCGTGGCATTGAGCCAGATGGGGCAGCGCGTGATGCTGTTCGATGCTGACCTGGGTCTGGCCAACGCGCAAATTGCGCTGGGTGCCAGGGCTGAATACAACCTGAGCCATTTCCTGAGCGGGCAAAAAACCCTGCAAGAGATCATGGTCAAAACCCGCCAGGGCGTGTTGCTGGTGCCGGGAGCCTCGGGCTTGCAAGAGCTTGCGGCCTTGTCCAATCTGCAAGCCGCTGGCATTGTCCAAGCCTTCGAATCCCTCACCCAGGATCTGGATGTGTTGGTGGTGGATGTTGCCGCTGGCATTTCACCTTCTGTGCTCACCTTCCTGGCGGCCTGTCAGCGCCGTTTCATCGTGGTTCAGGACGACCCGTCCTCGATTGCCGATGCCTACGGCACCATCAAGGTCATGAGCCAGGAGCTCAAGCTCGACGAAATCTATCTGGTGCCCAACGCGGTGCGAACCCAAACCCAGGGTTGGCGTCTGTATCAGCGCCTCAACGATGTGTGCGTCAGGTTTTTGGGTCATTCCATCCAGTACCTCACCGCCATTGAAGAAGATGAGATGGTCCTCGCGGCCCTCAAGAAATACCAATCGGTTCTGGAGCTTGCTCCAGGCACGGCAGCTGCGCGGGATTTTCGTCGCCTGGCTGAACTCACCACTGAATTGCGTCCCCTTCAGGGACCATCCGGTGGCATTCAATTTTTCATGCAACGGCTGATGCAGGGCCAAGCGAGGTGAACATGAGAGCGCTCAATCCAGTCCGTCACTATCAGACCAGCTGCCAGCCCAGCACCGATGAATTGGTGTTGTCCCACTTGGCCATGGTCAAGCGTGTGGCTTTGCACATCAAGGCCAGGGTGCCGGCTTTCATGGACCTCGATGAACTCATTCAGGTGGGAACGCTGGGTTTGCTCGAAGCCGCTCGCGCCTTTGACCTGAGCAAGGGCGTGGAGTTCGAAAACTTCGCGCACAGCCGTGTGCGCGGTGCCATGCTCGACGAGGTTCGCCGCCTGTCCTTTCTGCCCCGCTCGGCGGTGGCTTTCAACAAGGAACACAACGAAACGGTCCATGTGCTGGCCGCCGAGTTGGGTCGTAACCCCACGCAGGCTGAAATTGCCGAGCACATGGGGCGTGACATCGATGCCTTCCACAAAGAGCGTGGCAAAGCCAACCGCTTTGAAACCTATTCCATGGAAGTGGTGGCCGAGGAGGTCATGACTCTGGCTGATGACGAATCCCGACAGCCAGATGTGCAGGTCGAAGAGGCCGAATTCATGGCCGTCGTCACCGAAAAAATCAGCGAGTTGCCAGAACGTGAACAACTGGTCATGCAGTTGTATTACGTGGAGGAACTCAACCTCAAAGAGATTGGCGAAATCCTGGGGGTCACCGAATCTCGCGTGAGCCAGATCTTGTCCACCGTGGTGAAAAAACTGCGCGGTGAACTCCAGATCGAGATGCCGGGTAAAGCCAAAGTCAAACAGCGGCAGGAGGTCTCATGAACGGATTCTTCCAGTTGTTCACGGCCTGGGGGGTCTTGCTGGCCGTCATCCTGGCCTTGTACCTGATCGACAAGGTCAACACGATTTATGCGGCCTCCGTGCCCGCTGACAAGCCAAAGATCTACAGCGATGGCCTGTTTGGCGAGTTGCAGGGCAAAACCCTGTGGGATGCCATGAGCGGCATTCCCTTGCCTGGCTTGGACCTCAAGCTGGTCAATGACTTGCGTGTGCATTACGAGCCCGTGCTGCGTCAGCACATTGAAGCCACTTTTGCCGAGGGCTACCAGGATGGGCGACGCAATCGCCCTGGCATGCCCACCAACAACCGCATGGTGCCCACGCCCAGGGGCAAAGTGGAGTCCTGGATTCCAGTTCACCATCTGGCCAGCCTCTATCAGGCGGGTGAGGATTTCGCCACCAAGCCCGAGGACAGTTATTTGCGCATTCAGCAAAACCTCGATCAGGTGATCTCCATGCTCTACGCTCGAACTGGCCTGTCCCTCACCGAGCCGTATTCCACCCATTTGCTCAAGCACCCGGCCGATTCCGAGCCAGGCGGCCCCATTGCAGCCTTGCCGCCCGAGATGCGTCCCGTGCTGGAGGCGGCCGATCAGGGCTTGGCCAAACCTTTGCTGGCGGCGGCCGAATACACGGCTGACCCGAGCCTGGTGGCTTCGCGTGACGTGGTCCAGCGCGGCGTTGAGCGCAGCGCCGCCTTGGCCTCGCCCGAGGTTCCAAGCGCCCCCAACACCGCATCCACGCAGGAGCCCGCTCCTGAATTGATGCAGCCCCAATTGAGCATGCCCCAAACCGAGCCTGTCAGGCCGCAAACGGTTTGATGGCAGGAGACCATTCAAGTTCGTCCAACTGACTCCGAATCACTCTGGCAAGTTGAAAACAACCCGGAGTGACAGACATGAGAGCACACATGAGAGCCATTGAATCCTACGGCGAGGTCAGAGCCAGCACTGGAGTGGCAAAGTCCAACAACGTCGAGCTCATCATGATGTTGTTTGACGGATTGCTGGAAAGCATCGCCACAGCCCGTGGTCACATCCAGCATCGCAACATTGCCGAGAAGTCCAAGGCGCTGGCACGTGCCAGTCGCATTGTGTTGGGTCTTCAAGGCGCACTGGATTTCGACCGGGGCGGTGACTTGGCGCAAAACCTCAACGAGTTGTATGGTTATGTGACCCGCCGCCTGCTGCATGCCAATGCCCACAATGACTTGTCGGCTTTGGACGAGGTCCATGGTTTGATTTCGGAAATCCGAGGGGCCTGGGAAACGGTTCCCAGCCTCGTTCCTTCAAATCCTCAGCCCACGTCTGCCTTGAATTGATTCATCGCAGGCCAGGCCAGGGGAATTCAGTTAACCTTCGGGTCACCAACCCGGATGGCCTCATAGGCCTGTGAAAGTCAATGGAGTCGTAGATGCCACCAGTCGGTATTCTTCTGTTGTTTGTCTTCGTGTTCGGGGTGTTCGTCGCCCACGGCGGCGATTTGACACCTGTTATTCACGCAGCCCCTTGGGAATTTGCCCAGATCGGCGGCGCTGCGTTTGCAGCCATGTTGATCGGCAACGGCATGAACGTCATCAAGCCCGCCATGGCAGGCTTGGGTCGCGTGTTCAAAGGCCCGCGCTACAAAAAGGACGACTTCCTCGCGGTGATGTTCCTGATCTCCAAAATCCTCAAGACCCTCAAGGCGGAGGGCGCGGTGGCTTTGGAACCTCACGTTGAAAACCCGGAGTCGTCGGCCATCTTTGCCGAGTACCCACCCATTCTTCACGATCACGCCCTGCTGCACCTCATCACCGACACGGTTCGGTTGATGGTCGTGTCGTCCAGCAACCTCAGCCCTTATGCGGTGGAAGACGTCATGACGGCGTCCATCAAACTGCACCACGCCAACGAGCTCAAGAGTGCCGAAGTGTGGACCGCCATGGAAGGCGCCATGCCTGCGCTGGGTATTGTGGCTTGCGTGCTGGGTGTGGTGAAAACCATGGGTGCCATTGACCAGCCCCCGCCTGTGCTGGGTGCCCTGATTGGCTCGGCGCTGGTGGGAACGTTCATGGGCGTGTTGTTGGCCTATGGTCTGGTTGGCCCCTTTGCCATCCGCCTCAAGCAAATCATTGAAGAAGAGGGCGAGATGTACAAAATGGTGCAGCAGCTCATCGTTGCCAACTTGCATGGTCATCCCATGCCCCTGGTGATCGAGGCTGCCCGCGTTTGCATCTCTCACGACAATCAGCCCACCTTTGCTGAAGTCTTTGACGGCATGCGAGGCAAGTAATGGCTGACGAGAAGCCCGCAGAGCAGGTCGCTGCCGAGGGAGCCCCCGCCGAGGGCGCACCTGCAGCGGCTGAAGCGCCCGCAGAGGCCTCCAATGCGCCTGTCATCGTCATCAAGAAAGTCATTGATGAAGGGCACGGTGGCGCTCACGGTGGTGCCTGGAAAATTGCGCTGGCCGACATGATGACCGCCATGATGGCGTTTTTCTTGTTGATGTGGCTGCTGGGCGCCTCCAATGCCGACCAGCGCAAAAGCATTGCCGACTATTTCCGCCCCAGCTCTCATAGCCTCTTGCCCATGGGGCAACTGGCTGGCTCCAACGGGGTCCTGGGCGGCAAGTCCATCATCGACACCGATGGCTTTCCCTATCAGATGAAACAAACCGGTCTGCTCGAGCGCCTCACGCCGCGCTCCGAGGGCGGCCCCAATCCCAATACACCGCCAGGTCCCGACAACGAAAACGACACCCCCAACAATCCGGCGCCCAACCAGGGCATGAAGGATGAAATGGGGCAGGGCTCCACCACGGGCGACGACAACAACCAGGGCAAGGGCAATGCAGCGGGCGAAGCAGGCGAGCCGGGCAAGGGTAGTGGTGCGGGCAATGGCGGCACCAACCCCGACAAGCTCACCGAGGCCCAGAAAAAGGCAATTGCCAAGGCGCAGGACGAGGCCAACTTCAAGCAATTGGAGCAAGAGATCAAGCAAAAGCTCTTGCAGGACCCCAACCTCAAGGACTTGCGCAACCAGGTGGCCATCAGCCGCGATCGTCAGGGCTTGCGCATCGAGATCATCGACAAGGCGGACTTCGCCATGTTCCCCTCAGGCGGGACCAACATGGCCGACAAAGCCGACAAACTGGTGCAGGAAGTGGCTGCAGCCTTGAACAAGATCCCCAACAAGGTGGCCATTCGTGGACACACGGACTCTGTGCCCTTTGCCAAGGGAAGTGGCAAGAACAACTGGGCCTTGTCGGGTGAGCGAGCTGAAGCCACGCGCAGCCTGCTGGAAAAAGCAGGGGTGAGTGAAAAACGCTTTGAGCGCATTGAGGGCGTGGCCGACACGGATCCCTTCAACCCCAAGGATCCCAAAGATCCGCGCAACCGCCGCATGAGCATCACCGTGCTCAACATCGACAACTGATCGGGTTGGAGGGGTGCTCACCCCTTTTTCTTGGTCAGGTTGGGAGGTGACGCCGCTAGAGCGGCTTTAGGCAGACCGCAACTCGTATTTGTTGATCTTCTCGATCAGCGTGGTGCGTTGCACATTGAGCAGCTTGGCGGTTTTGGAGACATTGCCTTCGGATTGCTGCAAGGCCTGCTCGATGAAGCTGCGTTCGATTTGGGCCAATTTGTCTTTGAGCGACAAGCCTTGCGCGGGCAAAGCCGACGGTGCGCCTTGCGCCAGCATGATGAGTTGCTCCATGTCGGTATCGAGCGGCTCGGGCTGATCGTTCATCTCGGCCAATACCTCGGGCGGCGGCGTGAGTCGCTGCGGCTCGGGTGGCGGTCCTTGTTCTTGCAGTAATTCGATCTGAACCATTTGCAGGCCCTTGGGCAGCATGCTGGTGGGGATGCTGCGGATGTCGAGCTCCTGGCCGGCATACAGGGTGCTGTAGCGGTCCACCAGATTGCACAGTTCGCGCACGTTGCCGGGCCACGGGTAGGTTTGCAGCAAACTCAAAAAATGCGTGTTGAAGCGAATCGGGGGCTGGCCGGGCAGGGCATAGGCTTGGGCAAAGTGCTCCAGCATGTGCTCGATGTCCTGGGGGCGCTCGCGCAAGGCCGGGGTGTGGATGGGTAAAACGTTGAGCCGGTAATACAAATCTTCGCGAAAGCGGCCGGCAGATATTTCTGATTCCAGGTCCCGATGTGTTGCGGCAATGACACGAACATCGACCGGAATGGGCTTGCTACCCCCTACGGGATCAATGGTTTTCTCTTGCAGGACCCGCAGCAGCTTGACCTGCATGTCCAGCGGCATGTCGCCAATCTCGTCCAAAAAGAGTGTGCCGCCATGCGCCATTTCGAAGCGACCCACCCGATCGACCACTGCACCCGTGAAGGAGCCTTTGCGGTGACCAAAGAGTTCGCTTTCTAATAATTCTTTCGGTATGGCGCCGCAATTGATGGGCACAAAGTTCAAACCCTGACGGGGGGAGAGGTCGTGCAAGGCACGCGCCAGCAACTCTTTACCGGTACCGCTTTCGCCCGTGATCATGACGGCGGCGGAGGAATGGGCCATGGTGGCCACCAACTCTCGCAGGGCCACCACTTGTGGGCTATTGCCCAAATATCGCCAGTTCAATTCTTGTTTTGCATTCACAGGTAGAAATTCTCTATGAATCAAGATGTTAGGCAAGACGACAAAAGTTCTCTCTCAGGTACAAGATTCAAGAGTACTCGCTTGGTGCCGAAACCAAGACCATGAGATTCACAGCAACGCAGCCGTGCTGCACCGATTCACTGGGTGATTCACCAACAAGGAAGCCGACATGAACAAACTCCTCTCCTTCTCCCTGGTGGCCGCCGCCATGACCCTGGCTGGCTGTCAAAACATGCCCATGACCTCGCATTCACAGCCCGCTGCGCCGGTGACTGAATCGGTCAAGCCGGTCAATGCGGTGGCTGCCGAAGACACCTTGCTCAAGCCCCTGGTGGAGCAGCGCGAAGCCTTTGTGGCCACGGGTTATGCCGTGATCAGCGTCCAAAGCCCCAAGACCCCCGCGCAAAAGCGCCTCATGGCCATTCGTGCCTCCAAGCTCGATGCTTATCGTGCATTGACCGAACAGGTCTATGGCCAGTACATCGACGCCAACACCACGGTGGCCGACATGACCGTGATGAACGACACCTTCCGCGCGCACGTCAATGGCGTGATTTACGGCGCCAAGCTGGTGAGCATCAACCCCGTGGGCAACGACACCTACGAAACCACCTTGTCGCTGGACCGCACCGTGGTCAACGACATCCGCGCCATGTATGTGCGCCAGGTCAATGCAGGCCGTCGCCTGCAGTGACGGGAACTGAGCCATGCACACCAAGCTCAGCCTTCGCCGCCTTTGCTGGGCACTGCTGACCCTGCTGGGTTCAGTGGCCCAGGCGGCTGATCTCGCGCCCGAAGAGCATTTGCGACAGGTCAAGGATGCCCTGGTGCAAGCGGCACTTCAAAGGCCTGTGGCGGTCACGGCCACCCAATGGCTGGACACCTCGGGTCAATTGCGCGAGAGCAGCGAATTTCGCACTGGCATGGTGGTTAGGGGGGTGCGTTTGCTGCCGCAGCAAGACAGTCAGACCCTGTCGCATGACGCACCCACCTCGCGTGTGGCCTGGATGCAATCCAGGGATTTGATCGAAACCCCGTGCGACCGCAAGCCCCTCAATGGGAATGCCCCCAAGCACACGGTTCGCTGGCAGATGCGATGGGAAGGGGCCATGACCGCCCAAACACGCTGGGATTTGTCGCGCTTGCAGGCTGCCATGGACCAGACCGTGTGGCCCCAGTTGCAGGGTTTGGAGGGCATGATCCTCGTGAAGGCGCCGCCCGTACAAAATACCTATGAGCGCTATTTGGCCGGCAACAGCCGCAATGAGCTCCAAATGGTGTTGAACCTGGTGCTCAGTGCCGGTGATCCCTATGAATCGCCCTCGCGCAGCTACCGACTCCATTGGAGCCTGGCGGATCAAACCACGGGCAAGACCTGGTGGACCCACCAGCAAAGGGTGAGCCTGCCCGAGCGCGATCCTCAGGTCTCGCCGCCCGCGCTGGAGCAGGATGTGCTTGCCCAGTTGGTCAAGTCGGTGCAGCAAGTCGGTGAAGCCCTGGACAACAGCTTGCGCTGTCAGTCGCCCCGCTACGAACTCACGCGAACCCCCGATCGCCTCTGGCGCATCCAGGCGGGTTCACTCAACGGCTTGAGGGTGGGGGATCGCTTGTTGCTGCTGCCCAGCAACCATCGCATGGGCGATGAATGGGATCCCAAAAACCTGCAGCAAGTTGCTTTGGTGCAAGTCAAGTCTTTGAATGAAAATGATGCGCAGGTAGTGCCATTTGCCGGACCACCACCTACCCCGAATGGCCGTTGGGTTGCAATGCCCAGCCTGCCTTGAACCCAAGGAGTCAGTTCATGTTGTCTCAATTTTCTTCAACGGCTTTGGCGCTCGTGGTGTGCATGGCCAGTGCGCCTGCGTTGGCGCAAGACGAGCCCGCACCCACCCAGATGTATGCGGTGAAGTCGGGTGACACCCTCAATGGCGTGGTCAAGAAGCTCTATCCCAACAGCCCGCTGCGCGAGCAATTGCTCAGCGACGCCTTGAAATCCACCAACCCCCAGGCTTTCTTGAAGGGCAAGCCCAATGTGCTGCTGGCTGGCGCCATGCTCAAAGTGCCCAACCATGTGGCCATGCTGGAGCAACAGTACAAATTGTTCTCTGCGCCTGCCCCTGGCGAGGACGCCTCCGAGGACTCGCCCCGTAAATGGGTGCGCTTTCCTTGAACGCAATTTAGAAGACCCTCATGCTTGGCCTGGACGCTTTATCCAGCGTGATTCGGGCCACACCCACGCCCAATCTCGAAGCCAAGCCCTTGTGGATCGAGGCCTCGGTGGCCCAGCAGCTGGGTTTGACCGACGGGCAGGTGGTGCAAGCCCTGATCGAGGCCAAGGGCGGCTCTGTTCGCCTGTGGCTTAAAAACTTTTCTTTTGAGATGCCCAATGGCTGGATCCTCAAGCCAGGCGACACGCCCTTCATGCGGGTGGTGCGTGGTGCGAGCTCTTGGGCTTTGTTGATCCAGCCGCGAGCGGATGGCACCAGTGCAGCTTCTTCCGGCGCAGGGGCAGCCGGCGCTGGCCTGGCCTCAGCGGCCGCAGCTGCACAACCTAGCCCGGCACAATTGCTCGAAGCACGCATGCAGGCCATGGCGGCCCGACCCATGGATGGGACGTCCTTGCTGTCTTTGCTCTCGGCAAGACCCACCAGTGAGGCAGCACCGCTCCAAATGACTTTGATGCAGGCGTGGATGGCCAAGTCAATGTCCCTGGCGCAAATCAATCCCAGCCTGCTCAAGGCGCTGGTGCAGCAAGGCCTCATCCCCAACGAGCGCCGACTGGCACAAGGTCAGCCGCCCTTGCCCGATGCACGCAGCATGCTCAAAAAACTCTTGGATTCACTGACCCAATCAGAGTCTTCCGAGGTCGACCGGCTGCAGGCGAAAACGGTTCGCCAGGGTCTTGAAGCCATGGACAGCGCCCAGGCTCAGGCTGCCTTGGCCCAGGCCAAAGGGGCTTTGTCGGCGCACCTGTGGCTGCCGTTTGCCGATGCCAGCCCATTGCATTTGCACATTCAGCGCGATGCCCCCAAACACAAGGGCGATGACCCGCCCTTCACCGTGGACGTGCACACCCTGCATGCCAGTCTGGGCGAAATTTGGCTGGCCACCACGATCCGCAGCAGCCACCGTGTGGGTCTGGTCATGTGGGCTTTGCAGGCGCAAACCGTCAGTTGGGCACGCAGCAAAGCGAGTTTGCTTGGCGCCGAGTTGAAGGATTCTGGCCTTGAGCTCGAGTCGTTTCAGATTCATCACTCGCCTCGACCCCGAAGCGAGGTTCAACCCATGACCCAAAAGGACAACTGGGAACAAACGGTTCGCCTGCGCCTGGACACCCTGGCCTGAAAGACATGATCATGCGACGCAGCCTCAAAGCCGTGGCCCTAGAGTATGGCCAAAACACATCCCCCATCGTGAGCGCCAAGGCCGAGGACGAGGCGGCGCTGAGCTTGTTGCAAGCCGCGCGCGAACATGGGGTGCATGTGGCTCAGGATCCCCAATTGGCCGAATGGTTGAGCCGTCTCGAATTGGGGCAAGAGATCCCTGAACACCTCTATACCGCCGTGGCGGTCATTTTGTCGTGGGTGTATTGGCTCAAGGGCATGCAGCCCGGTGACGAAAAAATCGTCTCGTAGCCTTCAGGCTGCTTGGTGATCGCGCTGGCGACGACCCCGGCGCACCTGACCGAGTCGATCGTAGGTTTCCACTGAGCTGCCAGAGCCGCCCAGTTGCAAGCTGTCGAGTGCGCCACGAATGGCGTCGAGCTTGCGCAGGATCAGGATTTCATTGCGGCGATGCAGATCTCGGCATCCAGCCATGCGAGCACGAAAGTCATCCCACTCTTGCCCTAGGGCATCGGAGTCCTCGGGTTTGACCACCCCAGTGAGTTGGGTGAGTTCGTGAAGGAGGTCATTCTTTTGATTCAGCAAACGCTCGAACTGGTCCAGATCCTGGACCTTCAAGGCGCCGAATTCTTCTTCCAGCAAGCCTTCGAGGGCTTGCACGCGAACCATCGCCTGATCAACCAAAGGCAAATCTTGCAGGTCGCTCATGGCTGGTTCAGCCCTCAATCATGCGTTCAAGGGAGACAAAGTTCTCAGCGATGCGGCGCGGGTCGAGCGGGTAGTTGCCGCTGCGGATGGCCTCCTTGATGGATTCCACCTTGGCGCGATCAAACGAGGCCTGCTCCTTGACCTTTTGTTCCAAATTACTCAAAGACACGGAGTCGGCTCCAGAACTGGGTTTGTCTGCAGGCGCTGGTTTGCCATCCTGAGTCACATTGGCCGTTTTTTGGCCGTTGAGTTTGTCCAGGTTGCTGCGCATCACATCGCTGGATTGCAGGATGCGGGCTTGGTTTGCGATTTTGTCCGTCATGATGACCTCACTGCAGAGCTAAAGCTTTTTTCACCTTGGGTGTATCGGAGCCACTGAAGTGAACTTGAGCGGCTGGCTGAAAAAAATTCAGAAAACATCGGCACAGTAGGTAGATTGTGCATCAAAGTATTCAAAAGATGGGCTTGGAGCATGCTCACATCCCCCTCGCAGAGTTGGGGCCAGTCACCATCGCTGATAACAATCGGCCCGATTCGGGATTTTTCAAGCGAATCAACTCGCCCAGGCGCCCATCTTGTTGGGATTCGGCGCGCACGGTGACCAAAAAGCCACGGCCTTCGCCCATGGACACCAGCACCACTTGGCCCCGCTTGACCAGCATGGCGGGTTTGAGGTCGTGGCTGCGGATGGGGCTGCCGGGTTGCATGTCCCTGAGCAACTCCACATTTTTGAGGTCTTCAGGGCTTTGAATCAGCGCCGTTTCTGCGTTGCTGATGTCCATGTTGCGGCGCTCAAACATGTCGGGGGTCACCAGGGTTCCGCGGCGGATCAACTGGTTGGCCACCCAGACTTCACGGTTTTGATCCCGTTGTTGAACAGCTGCTTGGGCTCGCTGGGGAGCTTGTGTGTAAAAGCTCAGCCAGTGTTGCCAGTAGGGCTGCGTGCAACGCGCCCTGAGGGTATTGGGATTGCCAAGCGGTTGATCAAACTGGATGGGCTGACGACATGCGGCAATGCGCACCCGCTCATCCAGGGGGTTGAACTGAATGGAAGCGGGGTCCAGGCGGTTTTGCTGTGACACCCATTCGGTGGCCGATTGAAAGAGCATCGCCCGGCCTTCAGAGGATTGAGCCAGGCCAGCGGCGCTCATGCTCAGCAGTGTCAGCGTCAACACGCTCACACCCACCACACGCGCGGGTGCGGGGCTGGACGAGAGGGGCTTATGAAGTGGGCACAGCATTTGCAAGATCCTGAAAGTGTTGGGTGGTCTGTCAAAAAGTTGAACAAGTGCCACCTTTCATGCAAGTTCGATGCCAGATCAAAAGTCCCACAGAGTCATGCCATGAATCCTTCAATTGAATCCAAATCCATGATGTCATCCATCTGGATGAATGCCAATGAACGCATGTCTGTGGCGGCTTCAGATGCGCCGCCTCCAGACCGTTTCGCGGCTTTGCTGAAAAAAACAGGTGCCAACCCACCGACAGCCCAGCCCGATGAGGTGGTGATCAAGTCCGGCGATACCCTGGTGGGCATTGTTCAGCGCCTGGCCGCCCAGCGCGGTGACAGCGTGACCCAATCCCAGGCCTTTGCCCAGGCCATGACCCTGGCCAAAGCCAATGGCATCGACAACCCCAACCGCATCTTTCCTGGCCAGCGCCTGTCTTTGTCCAGTTTGACCCCTCAGGCGCCAGCTCAGGCCCATGTCAGCACCAATGCCATGTCTGTGGCCAGCAATGCCGCTGCCGTTGTCTTGCCAACGCCTTCTTCTGTGGTGGCACCGATGACCACCTCTGCGGCTTTGGCGGTGACCTCGCCCGAGGCGGTGGCTCAGCCTGGGCAAGCGCCGGTCGCGGCAGCCCAGATGCAGGACCCTCTTTCGAACAACACCCAGGCCATGTTGAGCCAGCGCCAAGCGGTTGCTGCAACCAGCCCGCGAACCATGATCAGAAACGGGGATTTACCCAATACGCCCATCCTCACCAGAACCCTGGATCGAGCGGTGGCCAAGGGGTTCATCCCGGCTGGCGAACGCCAGGCGGTGTACGACAAGATCATGGACATGAGCAAAACCTACGGCTTTGTGCCCGATGACTTCGCGCGCATGACGCTCATGGAAAGCGATGGCATGAACCCCAAAGCCACCAACACCAATTGCCACGGCATCATCCAGTTCTGCGATGGTCCTGATCGAGGCGCAGCCAGCGCGGGTTTTGCCTCCAATCCCAAGGCCATCCTCAATCGCAGCGTGTTGCAGCAATTGGATCTGGTCTCCAAATATTTCGATGACACAGGCTTGCGCAAGTTCTCCAATGTCGGTCAGGATGACCTCTACCTCACGGTGCTGACACCTGCTGCGCGCAATGAGGGGCGTGCCAATGCGCGACTCAACATCCCTGGCTTGCAGGCCGAACACCTCTATACCAATAACGATCGTCGTTTGCCCATCACCCGACAATCCATTGTCCAGGGGCTGCATCAAAACGCCCAGGAGCGATTGGGCATGGACGCCGCCACCTATTCCCAGTTGGTCAACCGCGCCGGACAACTGGTCCAGCGTGCGTCCACGCAAATCAGCAAGGCTTCCACCCAGGTCGTGGGGCAGGGCGTATGGCTGGCCAGTGCCAACGGCAACCCAGCCGCAAGCGGCAAAAATTCGCCGCCCCCCTTGCCAGGTGGACAGGGCTTGCCACGTCCTTGAGGCTTTGAGCCCCTGCAAACACGCTTTGCAAGTGGCATGAAATTTGCAAATTCGAACCGAGTCCTCTTTTCTTGAGGGCGGGACCGCGAAAGCGGGAGTTGTACGGTTCGGAGAATGTCATGGACTTGTTGTCCACTGCCTTCGGGTTTCAGGAAAAGGTGTTGAACCTGCAGAGCAAGCGCCTGCAGATTCTGGCGAGCAACATTGCCAACGCTGACACGCCCAACTTCAAGTCCCAGGAGCTTGACTTCAAAGCGGTGCTCAAAGAGCTGGAGGTGGATCGCATCAGCGCCACCCATGAAAAGCACTATGGCGGCCTCATGGACATGCCTGACGATGGCATGCGCTATCGCGTGCCATTCAACTCCTCGTTTGATGGCAACACGGTCGAACTCAACGTCGAGCAAGCCCAGTACGGTAAGGCCGCCGCTGATTTCCAGACCACATTGAACTTCCTTGAAAACCGAATTTCAGGCATTCGCAAAGCCTTGCGTGGAGATTGATGATGATGAAAACCATCGATAACGTCATTGGCATCGCGTCCACTGCGCTCAATGCCCAAAGTGTTCGCATGAACACCATTGCATCCAACCTGGCCAACGCCAACACGGTGTCCACCACCGAGGCCGATGCCTTTCGCGCCAAGCGCCCCGTTTTCAAAGCCCTGGTCAACGAAGAGATGACCAATGCAGGTGCTCAATTCGTCGGTGGCGTCAAGGTGCACCAGTTGCAAAACGACCCCACACCAGTGCGAACGCAATACGACCCGGGCAACCCCTTGGCAGACGAGCGTGGTTTTGTTTGGCTCTCCAACGTCAATGAAATGCAGGAGATGGTCGAAATGATGACGGCCTCACGCTCCTATCAAAACAACGTCGAGGTGGTCAATACAGCACGCTTGCTGATGATGCGCACCCTTGAAATCACCAAAGCCTGATGAGGGATTGAGATGACCACTTCAACCGCCAATGGGTATTCACCGCTGCTCTCCAGCAGCATCAAGACCACCAAGCAGTATGAGACCGACAAGGCCTCCAAGCCCATCAACAACGAGATGGGGCAGCAGGCATTTTTGACGCTGTTCACAACACAGTTGAAAAACCAGAACCCACTCGATCCGATGGATAACCAGACTTTCGTGGCTCAGTTGGCCCAGTTTTCCCAACTCGAGGCCTCGCAGTCCATGAAGTCCAGCATGGACACTTTGGTCAAGGCCATGACAGGTGACCGCATGCTCACCGGTTCTTCCATGATCGGACGCATGGTCGGCGTCAATGGCGGCACAGCCGTGTTGCAGCAAGGGCGCCCAGTTTCTGCATATGTGAACTTGCCAAGCGGAGCCGATGGCGTGAGCCTGCAAGTCGTCAATTCAACGGGCTCTGTGGTGCGCAGCCAGACATTTGGCTCTCAGCCAGTTGGCGATATGTCGCTCACCTGGGATGGCACAGACGACAAGGGCACACCGCTGCCCGATGGCTCCTACAACTTCATCGTCACGGCCACCAGCATGGGTCAAACCAAAACCATCACCCCCGATGTGATGTCGCAAGTCATCAGCGCCAGCAACGCTGGCACCAGCGATGGCTCCTGGCTGTTGCAGGTTCAGGGCGGCAAAACCCTTGGCCTGAGTCAAGTTCAACGCGTCAGCAATTGATTTTTTCGGAGACACACAACCATGTCCTTTTTTACCGCGCTCACTGGCCTCAAGGCCGCCACGTCAGCCCTCGGTGTGACATCGAACAACATCGCCAACGCCGGCACGGTGGGTTTCAAGCGAAGCCGCACCGACTTTGGCGACATCTTTGCCACTTCACCTTTGCAAAACGCTTCGACCACCATCGGTCAGGGTGTGGCGCTCAAGCAAGTGACACAGCAGTTCAGCCAGGGTAACGTGGCTTTCTCGGCCAACACGCTTGACCTTGCCATTACCGGTGACGGTTTCTTCCCGCTGAAGTCACCCGACGGGCTTCAAAGCATTTACACCCGCAATGGATCGTTCATGATGAACGACCAGTACAACGTGGTGAACTCTTCGGGACAGCGACTCCTGGCGGCCTCGGTCGATAGCTCGGGCAAGGCCAACCTGGATGAATTGAGCGTGCTCACCATTCCGCAAAAGACCTCAGGTCAGGCGCGCGAGACCTCGCTGATCCAGTTGGGTTTGAACTTCCCAGCCGATGCCAAGGTGGTGGGCGGCGATTTTGATCGCAACGACCCCACCACTTACAACAAGAGCACGGCTTTGACCGTGTATGACGCGGGGGGCAACAGTTACCTGGCCACCGTTTACTACGTCAAGACACAAAACGCCTCGCAAGCGTCCCCCACCAACAAGTGGCAAACCTATGTGTATGTGGGTGAAACGCTGGTGGGTGCGGCATTGCAGCAGGCCACCAATTCGAGTGGTGAAAAGCTCTATGTGAACCAATACGGCCAGCTAGAACCCGAAAGCAAGGTGAGCGATCAGTTGGTCAACGCCAAGACCATGAGTTTTCACCTTGATGACTTGACGGATGTGCGCACCTCCACCCCGGCCACAGTGACCGGTGGCACAGCCTCCAACCTGGGCACTTTGCCGGGTGAAGGCGTGAATTTCTCCCAATACAACGCCCACCAGCTCACCGACATGTTCACCATCGATGTGGACGATACGGGAACACCAGTCTCGATCGGTCTGGAACATCTGGCGGGTAAAAACGTGACCCTCTCAGGCGCGCAGATCGCTCAAGAGCTCACCAATGTCATCAACCAAAAGCTGGGGGATGGCAAGTACTTCAACTTCACCTCCAACCCCACCTTCAAGGTGGTGACCACCGACCCCAATACCGGTGTGACCTTGAGCACCAAGACCATCAACCTGGGTAGCCTCACCGACACCAACGGGGTGAGTGTGCTCAAGAACACCACGGCAGCCGACTATCCCAACTTCCCCAGCATGACGTCGGAAGAAGTCTCCAAGCTCATCAATGACCAGCTCTATACGGCCGATAACTCCAAGGTGGTGATTGAGAACTCGTCAGGCGTTGGCGCCAACTTTGGCGGCTTCACCCTCAAATACACGACCCCAGGCAACCCTGGCTATTCCCACCCTATCGTTCTCGGCTCGTCGGCGTCTTTCTTGAAGGCCTCCAGCCTCACCGACATGGCCACCAAGCTGCAAGCTGACCTCAATAACTCCAGCTTGAACACGTACACCGAGACGCAAGGCAACAACCAAGTGGTGGTGTCTTTCTCGGACAACCGATTCAGCGTCAAAGTGGCCGACAACGGTTTGGACCTGATCATCACCGACAAGCAAGGTGGCACCATCACCAAATCGGGAACGGGCTTCAATGCCACCTCTACGCTGCCCAATGGCGCAGTTCAGTTGGTGTCCCCATTGACATCGGGCACCTACTTCAAGGGCTTCAATCTGGTCTACACGGATGGCAACACAGCCCAAGCCATCCAGCTGGACGATACCGCGTCATTCTTGGATGCCACCAGTCTGAGCGACATGGCCACCAAACTGGAAACCGACCTCAATACCGACCCCTCTTTGGGCAACACCTCTGAAGCGGCTTCGGTGCAGTTTGTTGCACTGACTGCAGGTCAATTCGTGGAGTTGGGAGGCCTGAAATTCACGGCTGGCGCAAACGGTGCCACCGCAGACGAAGTCGCCGCTGCTTTTGCAAATTTGGCTGAAGGCGCGACCACGGGTCCCGGAACAGCCAAGGGCAGTTATACGGGTACCTTGAATGGGTATGCGACTGGCGCTGCCAACAATACCGACCAAGTGGTGTTCACTTCGACGGCCGTGGGCGACATCACTGACCTGGCGGAATCACAAGGTTCGACGGTGGGCGCCATCACGGTGACCGACGGTGGCGCTGGGGTCACGTTTGAGGTGACCGTGAGCGGCACCAACCTCGTGATCACCCCCAGTGCGGGGGTGACGGTGGTGGCGTCGGGAACTGACTTTGTATCGGGTGTGACCTATCCCCGAGGCACTGTCTCCACCCCCAGCTCGGCCGTGACCACCCAATATGACCCTGTGTCCCAGCAATTCGTCTTCGCCCCCCCAACTGGCGCAACCATGTCGCTCACGGGCGGCCCCAACTTGCTCATGGGCATGTCATCGGCCTCTTTGACCCAGGACCCTAACTTGACCACCTTGTCGGCCACCTCTTATCCCCAGGGTGCTTACATTCGCGATGCCAAGTTGCAGCGCTTTGGCATGACGGTGACCTATGACAGCGTGAATCAAAACTTTGTCTTCACCTCGGGCACCTCAGGCGACATGTCCAGCATTTCTGTCGTGCCCACGACCGACATCGAGAACCTGGCGTTGACCAAACTGGGTTTGGTGGAAAGCACGCCTGCTGGCATCCCCATCAATTACTCGGTCGAAACCACCGCTACGGCATTGCGCGGCTTGGCCTCCAACCCGGCGGTCATGACAGGCACCCCCATCGGCATCAACGTGAACAACACCTTCTCGGTGGATGTGTCCAACAACAAATTTGTGGTCTCGGTCGACAACGTGCAAGGCACGGTGGTGCTCGAGCCCAAGTCCAACTACACCCTGGACACCTTCATCCAGGCCTTGGAGGACGGCATCAACCGTTTGACTGGTCCCAGTGCAGGCGCAGGGCTGACCGGTCCCTCGGTGTCTGGCGTCAAAGTTTCTTACGACGGTGCGACGAACTCTCTCAAATTCACCACAGGGACCTCGGGCGAAGACTCCTTCATCAAGGTCACGGGCGATGCCCTGTGGGGCTTGTCGTCGGTGCAGGCAGGACGCGGCGCCACATCGACCTGGATCAAGCCCACCCAGTTCACCCAGGTTGCCAATGGCGTGCCGGTTGCCCAGTACATCGACAAATACGGCAATGAAACCGCTTCTGCCGATGGCTTTACGGCTTTGCCAGCTTGGTCCCCGGTTTATTTGGACCGAGGCGAGTTGACCTTCAACACGGCGGGTGGATTGATCTCCCCCACCACCGGCTCCAAGCTCGACACGATTTACCTCCCTGACGGTAAAGGCTCTTTGTCCATCAACATCGATTACTCCAAGTCCACCCAATACACCTCGCCCTTTGCGGTGTTGTCACAGTCGCAGGACGGTGCACCCGAAGGTGACCTGGTGGGCCTGAGCATTGCCGATGACGGTCTGGTCAACGCGTCCTATTCCAACGGCACGCAGCAGTCCCTGGGCAAGATCGTGCTGGCCAACTTCTCCAACCCGGCCGGTTTGCGCCAGATTGGTAACTCCAGTTTCTATGCCAGCTACGCATCGGGTTCAGCCAAGATTGGTGAAGCCGGATCGGCAGGCTTTGGCACGGTGCGATCGGGTGCAACCGAGAGCGCCAACGTGGACTTGACCGCCGAGCTGGTGGACCTGATCACTGAACAACGTAACTTCCAGGCCAGTGCCAAAGCCATCGAAACCGATGCCACTTTGACGCAGACCATCATTCAAATCCGCGCCTGATGGCCTTGATGTGAGGACCTGACATGGACCGCTTAGCTTTCACCTCGTCTCATGCCATCAATGAGATGAATTACCAACGGCAGGCCTTGGCCAACGAAATGGCCAACTTGAACACCACGGGCTTTAAGCGGTCGTTTGACTCTTCGCTCATCAGCGTCATGGCCAAAGGCGAGGGTTTTGATTCACGCATCCAGCCCAAGTTGATTCCCGGCGACTTCATTGACTTGCGTGAAGGTCCTTTGATGGTGACCGGCAAAGACATGGATGTGGCCTTGTCGGGCAAGACCGTCATGGGTGTCACCGCTCCCAACGGGGAGCTGGCCTTCACCCGCCGGGGCGATTTGCGGCTCAATAACCAGGGCACCTTGGTCAATGGGGCAGGGCATCTGGTGCTCAGCGCCGATAACAACCCCATCACCATCCCCGTGGGTTTCAAGGTCCGCTTCGGCTCAGACGGCAATGTTTTTGCCACCGACCCCACCCAGCCTGGTGTGCCCCAGGAAGTCCCGATTGCCCAGCTTTTTTTGCGCGATGCCAGCGAAGTCAGGCTGGAGAGGCGCGAAGACGGTCTTTTCAAGGTCCTGGGGCAGGCATCTGGCACGGACTTTGCAACAGGTCAACAGCCTGTCGGATTGACGTCACAAGCGCTGGAGAGCAGCAACGTCAACCCCATGGCTGCCTTGGTTCGATTGATCGATCAGAGCCGCATGTTTGAGCAGCAGGTTCGAATGATCAAGGAAGCCAAATCGAATGATGAAAACGCATCGTCCATGATCCGGTTGCAAACCTGATCGTGAGCGGGGCATACCCAGATGAACTGGGTTAACCAGCAGAGGTGAAGCATGGACGCCGCATTGTGGGTATCGAAAACCGGTTTGGATGCGCAGCAAACGCGCATGAACGTGATCTCCAACAACTTGGCCAACGTCAATACGACGGGTTTCAAGCGGGATCGCCCCATTTTTGAAGACATGCTCTACCAAAACGTCTTGCAGCCTGGCGGGCTCTCGACGGTCAACACCCAATTGCCCACCGGCATGATGCTGGGCACGGGTGTCAAGGTCGTGGGCGTCGAAAAGTTGCCTGAGCAGGGCAACATGATCAATACCAATGCCCCTCTGGATGTGGCCATCCAAGGCAATGGTTATTTCCAGATCCTGCAGCCCGATGGCACGCTGGCCTATTCGCGCGATGGCAACTTCAAACTCTCGGCCACCGGTCAGCTGGTCAATGCCCAGGGTTTTCTCTTGCAGCCCCAGATCACCATCCCCGCCAATGCTTCCGCGCTCACCATTGGGCGCGATGGCACGGTGACCATCGAATTGGTGGCCGGTGGTGGTCAGCAGCAGCTGGGTCAGATCCAGATTGCCAACTTCATCAACCCCGCCGGCTTGAAGCCGTTGGGCAACAACCTCATGGCCACCACGGCAGCCAGTGGCCCGCCTGTTTTGCAGCAGCCGGGTGTTGCGGGCGCCGGTGTATTGGCGCAGGGCTCCCTGGAGGCTTCCAACGTGAACGTGGTGACCGAAATGGTCAACATGATCGAAACCCAACGTGCGTACGAGATCAATTCCAAGTCCATCGAAACCGTGGACGGCATGCTCAAGTACCTGAACCAAAACCTGTGAGGACTCTGATCATGCGTTTGATGTTGTCATGGGTTGGTTGTGCTTTGGCCGTGGTCTTTACGGGTTGCACTGCATTGGACGACCCGGATTTGTCGCGGCTCACACCCTCACCCGAGTTTGCGCCGGTCTATCCCACGGCCGACACGGCCAATCGCGTGCCCACAGGCGGCATTTACACCAACCGTCAATCCGATTTCTGGTTCGGTCGCAATCGCAATTACCAAGTCGGCGATCTGGTCACCGTGATCCTGAACGAATCCACACAGGCCAATCGTTCACAAAACACCGACATCGCACGCGATGCCTCCAATACCGCCTTGCCTTCTGGCTTGGCGACCGACATTGCGAAAAACGGCACCTTCCTCAACGGCTTGAACCTCAATGAGGCCAAAACAGCCAGCAAGGGCACCGGCAAGGCCGATCAGGCCGCCTCGCTAGCGGGCTCGGTCACAGTCACCGTCACCGACATCCTGGCCAACGGCAATCTGGTCGTTCGGGGTGAAAAGAAGCTGGGCTTTTCTGAGGGCAATGAAGTGATTCAGGTGGCTGGGGTGATTCGCCCGCAGGACATTGGTCCCAATGGCACGGTGCAGTCCCTGCGTTTGGCCAATGCACAAATTTCATATCGGGGGTCAGGCGCTTTGGCCAATGCCTCCAAGCCCGGATGGGGCTCCAACGCCATCTGGAAGCTGTGGCCATTTTGAGGAATACAGCCATGAAGAACCTGGCGACATTTTTATTTCTGGTGATGGTGCTGCTTGGCGCAGGTGCGGCCAAGGCTGATCGCGTCAAAGACCTCACCAGTGTGGCCTCGCAACGCTCCAACCAGCTGGTCGGTTTTGGCTTGGTGGTGGGTTTGCCTGGCACGGGGGACGATGCCGCTGTGCCGTTCACCACGCAAAGCCTCAAGTCCATGCTCTCGCAACTGGGCGTTCGCATCGATGGTCCCTTGTCTGACTTTGAAAAGGCTCAAGCGGCGAGCCAGGTGGACATCAAGAACACCGCTGCGGTGATGGTCACAGCCGAATTGCCTGGCTTTGCCAAGCCCGGACAAAAAATCGACGTGAATGTGGCTGCGCTGGGCAAAGCCAGCAATTTGCGTGGTGGCAACCTCATCCTCACCGCCTTGCGAGGAGTGGACGGCGAAATTTATGCCTTGGCGCAAGGCCAGCTGGCCTCCACCACCATTGAGGCGGGTGCAGCGGGCAGCAAGGTCACTGTGGGCGTGCCCACCGCAGCGCGCATTCCCAATGGCGCCATGGTCGAGCGCATGGTGCAAACGCCGTTTGAAACGGCTGATCAAGTGGTCTTGAACCTGCGTGAAAACGACTTCAGCACGGCGTCGGCCATCGTCAAAGCCATTGATGAAAATTTTGGTCAAGGCACAGCGAATGCACTCGACGGCACATCGGTATCGGTTCGAGCACCCAAAGACTTGAATCAACGCGTTGCCTTTTTGGGCGCATTAGAGAATTTGCAGGTCACACCTGCCGAAGCGCCTGCAAGGGTGGTGGTCAATTCGCGCACAGGCACGGTGGTGATCAATGGCAATGTGAGGGTCACACCGTCGGCCATTGCCCAGGGATCCATCACGGTGTCGATTTCTGCCACCAATGAGGTGTCACAGCCCAATCCATTTGCTCAGGGCACCACCACCCCGGTCCAGAACGCCAACATTGCGGTCAACGAAGCGAAAAATCCCATGTTCCTGTTCAAGCCGGGCGTGGAATTGCGTGACATCGTGGACGCCATCAACCAGGTCGGCGCATCGCCATCGACCTTGATCGCCATCCTCGAAGCCCTCAAAAGTGCAGGCAGCCTGCGTGCTGACCTGGTGGTGATCTGAGGTTGACATGAGCGACTCCCAAGCAGCCATGGTTTCTGCCAAGTCCGCATTGGACTTTGGCGGCTTGGGCGAGTTGCGCGCCAAAACCGAGCGCAATGACCGTGCAGCCCTCAAGGAGACGGCGCAGCAATTTGAAGCCATGATGATTCGTCAGATGCTCAAATCCATGCGCGAGGCGGGCAACGCCCTCAAGAGTGACTTGTCGTCCTCCCATGCGCAGGACATGTTCGAGGGCATGTTTGATCAGGAAGTGGCCGTTCAGCTGGCCAAGAAAAATCAGATGGGCTTGTCCGACATGCTGGTGCGCCATCTGGATCAGATGCAGTCTCAGCCCAGTACGCAAGACATCCTCAACGGCCGGGGTGCAGCAGCCAGCCCCATGCCCCTCAAGCCAGAGGATGCCAAGGCCATGCCTTTGGGCGGAACCGCCCACGCATTGACCGCCAAGCCCTTGCCCTCATTCAAGCCGCATGCCATGCCCTTGCGTCCCACTTTGGATTTCAAAGGTGAGCTCAAATGAGTGATGTCGTTGGCATCAGCAGCTCAGCGATCGCGGCCTATCAGCGCGCGCTCACCACCGTGAGCAACAACATCGCCAACATGAGCACCGAGGGCTATTCGCGCCAATCGGTGGTCTTGCAGGACAACGCGCCCGAGCAATTGGCCAAATCATTCATGGGCACTGGTGTGGTGCTCTCTGGCATCAAGCGTCAGTTTGATGCCTTTGCAGAAACCAATTTACAGACCAGCACCAGCGACCTCAATGCCCAAGGTCCTGTGGTGGAGTACGCCAAGCGCCTCATGGACATCATGGGCGACAAACTCGTGGGCCTGAGCTCTGCGTTTGACAGCTTTTTCACTTCTGCTCAATCGCTTGCGGCAGATCCAGGTTCCTCGGTGATGAGAACCGGATTTTTGACCTCGGCGCAGGGCATGAGCGCCCGATTCGCTGAATTGGCTGGACAGATGACGGGCATCACCGACGAAGTCCACAAGGCGCTGGAAAATTCAGCCAACCAGATGAACACCTACACCAGCCAGTTGGCCTTGGTGAATCAGCAGTTGGCCAAAATCCCCATTCTGCAAAACCAGCCTGCGCAATTGCTGGACCAGCGTGACCAATTGCTCAGACAAATGTCTGAGCTTTCGCGCATCAAGATCAACTACACCGCCAACGGCATTGCCTCGGTGAGCCTGGGTTCAACCATGACCGATGGCTTGGTGGTGGACGGGCTCAAGTCCTTCACGATTGGCTTCAACCCCAAAAACCCCACCTCCAACGACTTGGTGCGTGACCCCTATGGCAGCTCGGATTCATTGGCCGCAGCCAGTGGGGGCACGATTGGCGGGCTCAATTCCTTCATGAGCAGTACCCTGGAGCCGGCACAGAAAAGCTTGGACACCCTGGCCAATTTGTTTGTTCAGGAAGTCAACGCCATTCAACGCAATGGCATCGATGGCTACGGCAAGATGGGCACCGATTTGTTCGCCATTGATGCCGACAGCAGCTCGGCGGCTGCAGCGGTGAAAGTGGTCCTGACCGATGGGATGCGCATTGCCACTGGTGCTTTGTTCCGTGTGATTGAAAAGTCCACCAATACGGCCGATGCCAAAGCCATTGTGGAGTTTGTGAACCCGCCCAAGCCTGAGGCGGTGAGCAATCCGAATCTGGTCAATAACCCCAACCCGGCTGCCGGTGTGGCGGTGAACGTGCCCTCGGATTCCATTTATGCCAAGGTCACCGATGTGGCCGCGGGCCTGAAGTCGCCGGTTTTCTTTTTGGACAACGCCCAACCCGGACAGCAGCTGCAAGTCATGACCCGCGATGGTCGTCAGTTGGCAGGCAAAACCCTGACATTGGATGAGCAGTTCCAGATGCTCAAGCCCGAGAACGGCTTCAACGACCCGATGACCTATAGCGATGTGTATTTGAACAAGGCGGGGTCAGATGCCTACATGGACGTGTCGTTCTTCTACGGCGCCCAAGCCAAAGTGATGTATTCACAAAACTTTGACAGCCTGGGCAATGTGGCGCCCCCCACGCCTTTGCCAGCCACGCTAGAGAGCGGGCGTGTGCCCACGGGTCAAACCGGCACCGTGATCCAGGCGGGCTCCATCACCCTCAACGGGCAGACCTTGGGTGACCTCACAGCGGCCGGTCCCTACTTGCTGGCCACCGACATTGCCGACTGGATCAACAGCCTGGGATCGGGTGACTTGCAAAGCGTGAGCTTTCCCAGCCAGGACACCCCCATCCATTCCAACACACCGTTTGACCTCCAGCTGACCTTGGACGGACAAACGCAAACCATCCACGTGCCTCAAGCCAGCAGCGGTTACATCTACCCAGAGGATGTGATGCGCGCCATCAATTCGGCCAGCTTGGGCATCAATGCCAAATTGGTCAATAAGGGCACACAGGGCAGCCCCGACTACCGACTTTTGATTTTTGGTCGCGCCACACACAGCTTCACCTTGCAAGCGATCAGCGCTTCAACCGCGCCGACTGTGACGGTGAGCCAAGGTGCAGCCAATGCAACCGAGTCGGCAACGCTGCAGTTTGGTGACCTGTATGCGGGCGATTCCGTCACCATTGCGGGCTTGACCTTGCTCGCCAGCGACAACCTCACTGCAGCCGATGTGGCGGCCGCGTTTGCTTCGGTGGCCGATGGGGCAACACCGGCAGATGTGCCAGGGCAATATCGCTTCACGGGTGCACTCACGGGCTATTCATCTGCACCTGCCAGTGGCGCCCAGCTCGATGAACTGGTGCTCACCGCCTCTGTGGCCAACACGAATGTGACCGATTTGACCGCTGATCTGAGTCGGGCCGTGGTCCGGTTCAACGATGTCAAAGGCCTGCCCATGGCCCTGGATTTCGCTGCGGACACCCAATTTGCCAATGACTTGAGGGCCAATGCCTTCAACGAAATCTCTGTGCCCAAAGACAACATTGATCTGGCCGCACCTCTGAGCATCAATGGCGTGAGCATTCAGGGGCAACCGTTTCGGGACATCAAGGCCTTGCTGACTGCCATCAACAGCGTGTCTTCGCAAAGCCAGGTCAAAGCCGGTCTGGACAGCATTGGCAATGTGATGCTGCAAAACACCTCCGGTCACGAGGGCGAAAACATCACCATCGGGCCAGCAGGCGCAGCGGCGGCCAATGCCTTGGCCATCAAGCCCATGGAGTACGGCGGCATGGTTCGTGTCATTCGCAACCTGGGCAATGACTTGAGCAAATCCAATGTCGAGATGTCATTTGGCGACCAGGGGACTCCCTTTGATCTGGCCAAAGCGGGCTTCAGGACGGGCGTTTATGTGAATGGCAATGTGCCCGATGAGGTGATGGTGTTTGTCACTGGTTCCGGTCAGGCCACCGTGGCCGCTGGTTACAGCGGTGAACCCACCGACGTGCAGAGCAAATTGCGCGACTTGTCGCTGCAAATCCGTTTCTTGAGCGACAACCGATATGCCATCACTGAACTGGGAACGGGAACCGAATTGGCAGTTCGCACTTGGGACACCAGCCAGTTGGAGCCCACCATTGAATTCCAAGGCCTCACCCTGACTCTGAACCATGCCCCCAATGTGGGCGATGTGTTTGTGATCGACGGCAACCATGACGGCATTGGCAACAACCAGAACATGCTGGCCATGGCGGATCTGGCCAAAAAGCAAATTTCACCGGGCAAAACCATTGGTGACCTCTACACCGATCAGGTCAACAAGGTCGGCAACATCCAGCAACAGGCCACCATCACCCAGCAGGCGCTGGATGTGGTGCATGACCAGGCGGTCCAAGCCCGAGACAAAGTCTCTGGCGTGAGCCTGGATAACGAGGCCACCGATTTGATCCGTTTTCAACAGGCTTATCAGGCAGCAGCCAAAGCCTTGCAGACGGCGACACAACTTTTTGACACCATTGTTCAGCTGCGCTGATGCAAGAGGAGTGAACCATGGGCATCTCCCTATCAACCAACCTGTTCTTTGACAAGGCGACCAACCAGCTGCAAACCGTGCAGTCCAATTTGGCCACCACACAAGAACAGCTCTCTACCGGCCTGAAGGTCAACCGACCCAGTGATGCGCCGGACAAGGCGTCGCTGCTGACCAACCTCATCTCGCAAATTGAGCGGCAATCGAGTTATCAAAATACGCTCAAGACCATTGACACCCGGCTGGAAGCCCAACACACGGCACTCACCAATGTCAGCGACGAACTCACGCGGCTCAAGGAGTTGGCGGTCCAGGCGGCCAATGACACCCTGAGCGCGGCTGACCGTGAATCGGTAGGCATCGAGATGAAGGGGATTCGTGACCAGATCCTGAGTCTGGCCAATTCACAAGATGCCAATAACAACTACATCTTTTCTGGTAGCCGTGTTCAAACGCCTTCGTTTGGCAAAGACGCCTCAGGGCGAGTGGTCTATCAGGGCGACCAGAGCCGCATGGTGGTGGCCGTGGGCGATAGCCGTCGCATGTCCATGAACATGCCCGGCAGCGATGCCTTCAAGTCCATCGTTCGCATCAACGGCAAAGGGGAGCCTGAGGGCATCGATTTCTTCCAGGCGGTGGACGATGTGGTCAATGCCGTCGACAGCAACAACTACAGCAACATCCAGCGCGGCATAGACGAACTCGACGGCATGCAGCAAAACATCAGTGATGCCACCGCCCAGGTGGGCTCCAACATGAATGTGGTGGATTCGCAAAACGCCGTACTCGATGAAGTCAAGCTCAGGTTGCAGTCCACTTTGTCTGACATCCAGGATCTGGACTACACCGCAGCCATCACCAAGATGAACAAGGATCAACTGGCCTTGCAGGCCGCTCAGAGCAGTTTTGCCAAGCTGGCTCAGGAGAGCCTGTTCAAGTACCTGTGAGGCTCAAGTTTTTGAGCGTCGGGTCGAAAGCCTAATCACACACCATGAGCACTTCTTCCACCAACTTTTTGACCTCCTTGGGGGCCGGCTCGGGCATTGACTCCAAAAGTCTGGCTCAAAACCTGGCCACGGCGGAAATCCAGCCTCAAAAAGACCTGGTTGAGAAAAAGATCACCAAAACCCAGAACAAGATTTCTGGCTACGCGGCGGTGCTGGCCAGCCTGGATGCCGTCAAGAAAGCGTTTCAGGCCATCGAGAACCCGTCCTCTGTGGTCACCAAGCAAGTCAGCTCCTCTCAATCTTCTGCCTTCACGGCGACTGCGGGGGCGGGCGCTGCGGTCGGCAATCGTTCGATCCAGATCAGCAAATTGGCCCAAGAGCAGCGCAGCATCAGCGATGGATTTGCCTCCTCCACCGCCCCTTTGAATGGGGGTCGTGCATTCACCCTGCAACTTTCGGTCAATGGCGCAGCCGCCAAGACCATTCGCATCCCAGCCTTGGCCGCCTCGCCAGATGGCATGGCGCTGGCCATCAATTCAGCAGGCCTTGGCCTCAAGGCCAGTGTGGTGAATACGTCGGATGGATCTGCCAATCCCTATCGATTGGTGGTGACTGGTGAAACCGGAGCTGCCAAAAACTTCACCTTGACGTCTGATGATGGAACAGGCCCAGGCGAGCAACAGACTCTGAGCTTTGGGGCGGCCACCAAAACCGGCAACATCACCGTTGCCGGTGTGAATGTGGCGGTCAATGCAGGCGATTCGGCCAGTGTGGTGGCACAAAAGGTGGCCACCGCCCTGACGGCTGACTCCATCGTGACGGGCACGTCGGGTCGTTCGGCCACTTATGTCAACCCAGGTCAGGTTCGCTTCACCTATGCCGGTGCAGATGGCGATGTGAGCGACATCACCTATCGAGACGCTGATTCAACTGGCGTGTTGTTCAGCACCACCCAAAGCCGTGCTTTCGCAACGGGCTCGACGGTCTCAGGCATCCGGTTCACTGCCGATGCATCGCGTCCGGCGCAGGATGCGGAGTTGGTGGTGGATGGCATCTCGGTCAAGCGCTCCAGTAACGAAATCAAGGATTTGATCAATGGGGTGACCTTGAATTTGTTGGGGACCACATCTGGCACGGCCTCTTTGAGCGTCAACCAGGACACCTCGGGTCTGAAAGACAAGCTCAATGGGTTGGTGACGGCCTATAACAATGCCATTGCCGACTTCAAAGTGTTGACCGGGCCTCCCAACGAAAAAGACAAGACCGATGTCTACAGTGGCTCATTGCAGTCGGATTCCACAGTCAGCTATGTTTCTTCAACGCTCAAGAACCTGTTCCTGCGCAATTCGTCAACCACCTCAGGCGAGGTCAAGGCGCTCAGGGATGTGGGCATTTCTTACCAGCGCGATGGCACACTGAGCCTGGATGAAGCCAAGCTCAGCGAGGCTCTTGCCAAATCCCCCGATGCTGTGGTGACCATGCTCACGGCAGACCGTGAGAACAAGACTTACTTTGGTACCGCCAACCGAGGCATGGCTGGGGACGCCATCAAGAACCTCAATGACATGATCGCCTCGACAGGGCAGATCAATACCCAATCCACCAATGCCAATGGCCAACTCACCAAGCTCAAGGACAAGTTGTCAACACTCAATGACCGCTTTACCTTGTTGCAGACGCGTTATGCCAAGCAATTTGCCACGATGGACAGTTTTGTGGGGCAAACCAACTCACTCAAGACCAGCTTGCAAAGCAGCTTTGCAGGCATGATGTCCATGTATACGAATAAAAACTAAATAGCTCATTAAAGTTTTTCACCATGGGGTCGATTCCGCAGACAGACGGATATCGAGAGGTGGGACCATGGACAAGATTTCATCAGTCGCAGTGGCTGAACTGACCCCAAAACTGGCTGTGTATCAACGCCCCAACGAGCAGGGCGCAGCCGTGGCCAAAACCGTTACTCCCGCCGCATCTGCGGTGGCCACGGCACCCGCCAAGCCCAAGCTGGTGGACATCAATCTCAATAACGATCAACAGATCAACGATTACAAGAAACAGCAGCAAGCCCTCGAGAGTGTGGTTCAGGACTTGCGCGTTCGCCTCGAAGACGGTGGCCGGGGGTTGAGTTTTTCTATTGACGAGCAATTGGGGCGCTTTGTGTTGCTCGTTAAAAAGAACGATACCGGGGAAGTGATTCGTCAAATCCCCAGTGATGTGGTGCTTCGCGTTGCACACAACTTCGAGCAGCTCAAAGGTATTTTGTTCAACAAGACCATTTGAAATTAAAGATTTTCAAAATGTGTCCGATTCTTCACGCATCAGGTAACAAACCGTAAGCCTGTTCTCAATTGATCTCAACTTCTCAAGGAGTACGACATGTCAGTGATCAACACAAACATCAAGTCTTTGATGGCTCAGGATTCGCTGACCATCAACAACCGCTCGCTCACCCAGAGCATGCAGCGTTTGTCGACGGGCTTGAAAATCAATTCGGCAGCAGACGATGCAGCGGGCTTGGGCATTTCCACCCGCATGGACGCACAAGTCCGTGGCTTGAACATGGCCATCAAAAACGCCAATGACACCATCTCCATGGTGCAAACGGCTGAAGGCGCCATGCAAGAAGTCACCAGCATCCTGCAGCGCATGCGTGAACTCGCTGTGCAATCGGCTTCGGACACCAACGGCTCTGTTGATCGTGCGTACCTGCAAGCAGAAGTGACCCAGCTTTCTTCTGAAATCGACCGCATCTCCAACACCACCCAGTGGAACTCCATGAACATCCTGGACGGCAGCTATCGCAACAAGCTGTTCCAGATCGGCGCCAATGCAGGCCAGACCCTGGGTCTGAGCATCGGCAGCATGAACTCCAAGGTGCTGGGCGTGGCCACCGCCACCAACGCATCTTTTGCACCCCAGACCGTGGGCACCACTGGCGTGTCTGCTGAAGGTAAGGCTGCCACCCCCACGGTGGTGAAACTGGCCTTCACCGAGTCGGATACGGCTTACAAGTTCAAGTTGTATGACGGTGACACCACGACCGGTTTGAAATATGACGCAACTGCCTCTGGTCTCAAGCTGGACCTGACCAGCGAGAAGAGCAAGCAAGACTTTGTGGACGCCATCAACAAAGGTCTGGCCGAGTCGGCCACCAACACGTCGTTGACCAGCAGCGCTGATTTGGCTGCCACCATCGACATGACCTCGGCTGATAACGCCAACGCACTGAAATTCAACATTTCAGTGGGTGGTGGTGCGACCCAGCAGATTGATCTGACTGCCGACGCACTGGCCAAAGTGGGCAATGCCGGCATGGCCACGCTCAGCAAATCTGACATCAAGGACGTGCTCAACACCAAGCTTCAGTCCTTGTTCGACGACAGCGTTTCCGCAGCCCTGAGCGGCAATAAATTGCAAGTCACCGACGCTAAAGGCCGTCGCGTGGTCATCTCTCAAGGCGGTGGCGATGGCACCCTGTTCGGGACCGATGCCGCCAATGACGGTCCGCTCAAGGCTGAGCCCACCAAGGCCAACAACGTCACAGCCGCCTGGAATGGCAACGACCTGATGTTGACCAACTCCAGCGGTGGTCGCATTTCCATTGACTCTTTTGATGCGGCTACTGCCAAGGGTGTGACTTTCGATGTGGTGTCGGATGCACAGTCGGGCCAGAACTTTGATCCGGTGATGTTGGCCAAAACGGCTTATTCCGATGCGGCCGTGGTTGCTCAAGCCAAGGTCGAATCCAGCCAGCTGGCCATCACCTTCAAGGACACCCTGGGCGACGGCACCAACTCCAAAGTGTCGTTTGACCTGACCACGGGCAATGGCGACAAGTTGGCCGCCATCTCCAACCTGGACCTCAAAGGTGCAGATGCCAAGACTGTCAAAGACGCCATCGTCACCGCCCTGAAGGCCGGCATTGAAGGCGCCAGCAAGCTGGAAGAGTCGGACAACCAGATCGACGTGGAAGACTTCACAGTCAACTACGTGGGCAACACCCTGACCATCAGCAATGGCACCGGCTTGGCCATGCGGGTCGAGAACTATTCCTCGGCCTACACCGCAGCCACGGTGACTCCCATGAATGAATTGGGCGCGAGCGAAGAACTTGCCTCTAGGACCAATTACTTTTCATCGCTCAGTCTGAAGTTGGGTAGCGGATGGAATAACAAATTGAGTGACGACACAACCCTGAAGTTTGACTTGTGGGTGGATGGCAAGGTTGAAGATACCGCCATTGATTTGTCTGCCGATTTAGACGGCACCAAGACCGGCGCTGACTTGGCCAAAGCCATTGCCGATGCCATCATTGCCAAAGACAACACCATTTTGGTGAAAGATGCAGCAGGTACAGATACTGGTGCCAAGCATGATTTGTCGGCAACCAACATCACTGCCACTTTTGACGCAGAGACTGGCACCATCAATGTGTTTGACAAGCTGGGTCGATCCATTCGAATCGTGGCTGACTCGGCCAATACATTGGCTGGCAGCGGCATCATCTTTGCCAACGACGATGTGCAAAGCGTGGCCAACAAGAACAACGTCATCAACACCAGTTCGACGGTGGCACAGGGTGACACGTACGAAGCCACCCAGGTGACCCTGAACTTCAGCCAGTCCAAGGCCGACTTCACTTTTGCAGTGAACGGCATTTACCTGGACAGCGGCACCAAGACTTCGGCTGCAACCCCCACCTGGGACGCCTCCAAGCTCAACGGTGGTTTGACCGACAAGCTCGATGCCTTGGTGGCCAAGCTGAACTCGGCTCATGATGGCAACGACTACGAATACACCGTGAGCGGCAATTCGGTGACGTTCTTCAACCGCGCAGGTGGTCCCCTGGAAGTGTCGGGCTTCAAGACCGGAACGGGTTACAACGGCGTGACCGCCACGGTGACGCCCAAGGCCGGGCAGGGCACGCAGAAAACTGTGGGCTACAACGAGGCGCTGACTGAGGCTTATGCCAAGGGCGATGCCGCCACGACCACCACTGCGACTTTGCGCATCCAGTCCAGCGACCTGATTGGCCTGAGTGTGAGCGATGGCACCAACACCTACGTGGTGGACCAGCGCGCACTCGACATCACGGACTTGACCAGCTCGCAAAACTTTGCCAGCGCCGTCAACGACGCTTTGGCGGGCAGCAACATCACGGCCACCATGGACACCAAGGGCAACCTCGTGTTCTCGGATGCGACCGGTGGCCAGGTGAGCCTGACCAGTTTCTCGTCGGCCAAAGGCCTGTCGGCCACCTGGGCACCCCAGGCTGGTCAGGGCGACACCGCGACCATCAACAGCGGCTATGCCGGTGAAGGTGTGTTCTCTGTGTCCCCCGCGCCGGTTGCCGGTGTGGGCGGTACGGGCTCGGTGGCGCAAATCACCATCGCCACCCAGGCCGGTGCAGCTGCAGCCATGAACGTGATCGACAACGCGCTGACCTACGTCAACAACGAGCGTGCCAAGTTGGGTGCTGTGGAAAACCGCCTGACCCACACCATCGACAACCTGACCAACATCGTGACCAACACGCAGGCTTCCAAGAGCCGCATCACGGACACCGATTACGCTCAGGAAACCAGCAAGCTGGCTCGTTCCCAGATCATCCAGCAAGCTGCAACGGCCATGTTGGCGCAAGCCAACCAGCAACCCCAGACGGTGCTGGCCTTGCTCAAGTGATCTTCACTTGACTCCAGAAAGCCCGGCTCTGCCGGGCTTTTTTTTGCCTGACGATGGAGTTGGCATAGGGTTTGCATAGGTTCACCCAGGAGGTGAACATGACCAGCAAGACCCACATCGTTTCTGCGCCCACCTATGCAGCCCAATTTGCCTGCATCGGTGGCGCCTGCCCGCAAACCTGCTGTGCCGGGTGGAGCGTGGACATCGATAAATCCAATTACAAAGAAATCAAGAAGACCAAGGCCAGCCCGGGGTTGATGAAAAAAATCAGTCAACACATCCGGCCGGTGGAGGGATCGACATCGACCACCCAGTACGCCAGAGTGCAAATGCTGGCCGATGAGTCGTGCCCCATGCTCAATGAAGCCAAGCTCTGTGACATCCAGTCTGAATTGGGCGAAGAGCTGCTGTCTAAAACTTGCCGCTTTTATCCGCGCTCGATCAATGCCTTGCCCCAGCGCAGGGAGATGTATCTGACCTTGTCCTGCCCCGAGGCGGCCAGGCTGTGTCTGACTCAAACTGTAGAGTGGGCTCACCAGGACCTCGATACCCATGTCCCCAAAGGCAAACCCATCCCTGTTCGGGTCTTGGGTGGTGACATGCAGCAAGTCCAAACCCAGGTGTTATTGAATTCTTTTGACTTGCTTCGCGACTTCATGCTCTATTGCATCCAATACCAGGGCGTACCTTTGTGGCATCGCATCATGGTCGTTGGCTTGACCCTGAAAAAAATCACCTCGGCCACGACCGAACAATGGATGCAAAAGGACTTCATCGAGGGCGTGATTCTGCCCATCAAGCTGGACTTGATCACCGGGGCCTTCTCTGCCGAATTGGAGCAAAACATTGACATGACGGGCAAAAGCACCATGCAAGCCCGCTTCATCCAGGCCATGACCGACCTGAGGGTCATGATGATTGCCCCTCATAAAAAGCAGTTGTTCAGCCCGCAATTTTCAGAGTTGGTGATGCGCTCCTTTGATGCCTATAACCAACTTGCGCAGGAGAACAAGGAGACGGTTCAGGCGCACTTGTCCGAAGCTTTGGCTGGATTTGAGGCGCAAGCCCCCCGCTTTTTTGAAAACTACCTCTGCAATGCCGTGGGCAAGGACAGCAGCCTGTTTTGCGATCCCGCCCAATTGGAAAAAGTCTGGCTCAAGATCAGCCTGAGGCTCGCTTTGCTGCGCTTTTACCTCAAGGGCTTGAGCGCCTCGCCCCAGGGCTTGAGCACCGAAGAGGCCATCCGCATGGTCTACACCTTTTCCAAGGTGATCGAGCACAACAGCCTGTATGAGAAGACCGTCAGTGACCTGCTCAAGGAAGAGCAGATGGACGGCATGGCGAGCGTCGCCATCATGCTGGCCTGAGGTTGTTCACTCGACAACCACCACCTGGCAAAAAAATTGCTTAGTACAGAAACAAACCTGAAGGAGCCCCCCATGTCTTTGTTCCAAGAACTGATGAATCACAGCGTTCGCGATGCCCACTTTGAAGTCCAGTGGGTCAAGCGCTATTCCCCTGCTGAGATCCGCGAAACCATTCAATCGCTGGTGTCCACCGATCAGATTGATCTGGCCTATGCCCTGGGCGATGCCGGTCTGGCCATTTACCCCGAGAGCGAGGACATCCTGGCCATTGCCGGCCTGTTGGCCCTGATGCGTCAGGACTGGCCGGTTGCCGTGGAACTGTTGACCCAGTTGCGCGAGCAACAAGGTGCTCAGACGCCCTTGTTCACCTTTGTGATGCTGGTGCGCGCCTTGCGCTGCAACTTTGATCACGCCAAAGCCCTGGCTGTGGCCCATGAAGGCTTGGCCATTCACCCCAATCAGCTTGAACTGGTCGCCGAGAAATTGGCGCTGGAAAGCATGGGTCCTTTTGCTGAGGCAGGCACCCTGCCGCAGTGAGCGGCAAGGAATGTCCACCCAGCGGCAAACGGCAAACCCTTGCCCCTGTGACGGAAATCCAAACATGCAAGCCACCTCAGGGAAAACCGCGATGAATACCTTTTCATTCCAAACCATCGCCATCGACGAGATAAAGCTGGCACACATCCTGCTTAGTCTTGCTCGATAACCATACACCCTGAGTGTCAGGAGAACACCAATGGCCATCATCAACACCAACGTCAAGTCGCTGTTTTCGCAGCTGGCATTGAAAAATACGGAAGGCAGTCTCGCCACGGCGATGCAGCAGCTCTCAACGGGCAAGCGCATCAACTCGGCCCGAGACGACGCCGCCGGCATTGCCATCGCCACGCGCATGACGAGCCAGATCAGAAGCCTGAACATGGCCGTGAGGAATGCGGGGGATGCCATCAGCCTGATTCAAACGGCTGAAGGCGCCACGCAGGAAATCACCGACATGTTACAGCGCATGCGTGAATTGGCGGTGCAAGCGGTCAACGGAACCAACGCCGACCCGCAGCGTGCGGATCTGGACCTGGAGTTCCAGCAACTCAAGCAAGAAATCGTGCGCATTGCCGATACCACCGAATGGAACGGCTTTCCCGTGCTCAACGGTTCGGCCGGTCAGCAAGTGGGTGAGATGCCGGTTTACAAGGTCACCTCAGAAAACCAGTTGGGTCAGGTGCTCATCAGCCCCACCACGGTTCGCAACCTGGGCGGTGACAACGCGGGCGAAGTGCAAACCATCACCATTCCCGATGCGGGCATCACCGAAACCAATACGGTGACCTTCCCCGCATTGGCCACGGGTGAGACCTTCACTGTGGCGGGCATGACCTTGACGGCTACCGCAGTTGCAGGCATGACCGCCACCGATGTCGCCACCGCATTCAAGAGCATGGCAGAGGGCACGACCTATGCCGGCGCAATCGTCAAAGACGCTGCCACTAATACCACCAACGTGGGTACGCTCACGGGCACACTCACAGGATTCAGCGGCGCTGCAGCCGTCTCGGGTGCCAGCAACAATCAATTGGAGTTCACCAGCTCGCAAGCCAGCCAGAACGTGAACGCCATGACCGTGAGCACCAGCATTGCCACGGCCATCCAGGTGGTGCATAGCCAAGGCACGACCACCACGCCTGAATCTTCCGAAGTCACGTTTGGTGCACTGGCCAATGGTCAATCGGTCACGGTGGGCGGCTTGACCCTCACTGCATCGGGTGCCATCACCGCCGCCAATGTGGCTTTGGCCTTCCAAAACCTGAAGTCAGGGGCAACCACGGGTAATGCGGTGGCCAATGGCACTTTTTCAGGCACCCTGGGCGCTTTTGATACAGGCGCAGCCGCAGCCGGCAAGCTCACCTACACCAGCACCGAGCTCACCGGCAACGTGACCGACCTCGCCGTGAGCACGGCCTTTGCAGCGCCTGCAACTGCTGCGCCCAAAATCGTCACGGTCGGCAACACCGCTGGCGTGAGCGCATTCCAGGTGGGCACCATCCAGGTGGGTGGGCAATCCATCACTTTCAGCAACAGCTCGGACGTGGTGTCTGCGGCCACCGTGGCGCAGCGCATCCAATCCGAATTGACCAATGGCAACCTGTTTGGCCCGGGTACGGGTCGGCAAGTGACCGTGTCCGGCAACGTCATCACGATTGCCTATGCGGCAGCGGACGGCGATGTGGACAACACGGCCATTGATCTCACGGGCATTGGCGTGTCTGCTCCCAAGCCCTATGTCAAGACCACACAAGAAGCCATTCTGGACACCACGGAACGTTTCCTGGCCAACGGCTCGTTCACCCGCAGCGGTGCCATGGCCATTGACATCCCCGCCACCACAGCAGATGGCGGTACTTTCAACGCCACCTTCACCGATGAATTGGGCAATGAATACCCCATGACCGGGGTGCTCAACACCACGGCCAAAACCGAAAATTCAACCGTCACATTCAGAGCGATGAATGCAGGCGAAACACTCACCGTGGCCGGTTTGACCATGACGGCGAACGCCAATCTGACCGCAGCTGAAGTCGCTGCCAAATTTGGTGGCGTTCGCGAAACCGCCGATGTCACATTTGCCGCCGCCGGTGGCGCAGCGACGCCCGTCACCTTTGGTGGGCTCACGTTCACGGCCAATGCAGGCACCTCAGCAGCCAACATCGCTGCCGCCTTTGCCGACCTCAAAGCAGGCGACAAAGCCGCTGACCTCAACACCGACCGCGCATTGGCTTACGGTACCTACAGTGGCACGTTCACTGGTTTCGATACCGGTGCTGCAAGTGGTGCAGTGGTCAACTTCAAGGCCTCAGCGCCGGGGAATGTGACCAACCTGGCTGCAAGCGGTGGCGCCACGGTGGGCACCATCACCCAGGGCGTGGACGGGCTGTCAGAGGGCGCCGTGGCAGGCACCAACAGCACCAACGTGACCTGGTCTGGCCGTTTGCTGGGCTATGCCTCGGCCGTAGATGCCGCCACCAACCAGGTGGTGTTCACCAGCACGACCAGCAGCATCAACGTCGCCGACATCGAGGTGAGCAGCTCGGGCAATGCACCGGTGGTCACCACCGTGCACGGTGCGCCAGCTTCGTCCATCTCGTTCATCAAAGACACGGCAGCGAATTCGCGGGTCATCACGGATGACCTCACCTACACCTTCAAAGGTCCAGACGGTGCCGAGCCCGCCATGCTGGCTCGCGCACTGAGCCTGCAGGTCTCGGTCAAAGGTGCAATTCCCGCCATGCAGGCGGGCGACCTCATCATCAATGGGGTGGTGATTGGTGCCTCTTCGGCCGCCGATGATCCGTTCTCGCCAGTCAATAACGCAGCAGGTTCAGCCATTGCCAAGGCAGCGGCCATCAACCGTTCTGCCGCACCCACGGGTCAGCCTGCGGGTGAAGTCCAGACGCTGGTCTTCAGCGGCACACCCAACCAGGGCAACATCACCGTCTCTGGCGTTTCAGTCAGCCTTTCTGCATCGGATACTTCGCCGCAGCAAGTGGCGGCCAAAGTGGCTGCGGCCTTGAAAAACAGTGCCACATTCGGTCCTGGCAGTGGCCGCTCAGTCACCTACACCCCTGGCAATGCCTCTTTGAGCATCACTTATGGGACCAAGGAAGGCAATGCTCCCCCAGCAACAGTTTTTGCTGGATCGACGGGCATGTCCATCATGGTTCAGACCACCTCCGAGTTCAAGTCAGTGAATCCGGGAACCGGTGTCTTTGCCAAGGTCAACCAGAACGTGATGTCTGGTGTGGCCATGACCAACAATGCGCGCCTGAGTGGCACCATTTATATCAATGGCTATGCCACGCCCCAAATCACCACCACGCTGAACAACTATCGTCAGAGTCGAGAAGAAGTGGTGCGTGCCATCAACATGATCACCGAGAAAACCGGTGTCAAGGCAGTGGATACGGGCTCGGATCAGCAAGGCGTTCAACTCGTGGCTGCGGATGGCCGCAACATCGAAATCAAGTTTGATACCGTGGGCAACCCCGGCGACTTTGGCGCGGCCATTGGCTTGCGCGAAGGCGTCCAGGCCGGCACCTATTCCTTGGAGTCCAAGGTGGATGCGCCGATCGTGATCACCTCCAGCTCAACGGGCATGGCGTCTCGCGCCGGCCTGGCCATGGGCGACTACAGCAAGAACCAAGCGGTGGTCAATACCAGTGCACGCGCCGTGGTGAAGCCTTCTGCGGCTCAGGTCGAGAGCGTGCTTTACGCCAACACGGTCACGGTGGGCGACTCCTACAGCGTGACCATCAATGGCAAGCTGTTCCAGACCACAGCGGCGGCAGGTGCCACACCGCAAACCGTGCGCGACGCCCTGATTTCTGCGGTGAACGCCGACGCGACCGTGGGCGTGAAAGCCTCGGGCGGTAGCAGCAATGGTGAGTTGATCCTCACGGCCAACTCGCCGGGCACGGGCTTCACATTGACCACGGCCAAGAGTGCGACCGCCACGGCGACCGTCACGGTCAACGAATTGGTGGCCAACCAGCCGGCTTTGGTTAAACCCCTCTCGGCGAACGATCTGGTGCTCAATGGCGTGTCCATCCGAGCCAGCGCGGGGGCTGATGACAAGACCTCTACCCTCAACCTCAACACCAGCAGTGACCCTAGCGCCAGCGCCATCGCCATTGCGGCAGCCATCAATGCCAGCACAGCCGAGTCCGGTGTGCGTGCCATTGCCAATGGCGCAGTGGTGAGCGGTACTTTGGTGGACACCAGCCTGCCAGTTCTCACCCGGCCCACCATGCAATCCCTCTTCATCAATGGGGTGGAGGTGAAGGTCGAGTTCGTTCAAGACGAACCGGCTGCAGATCGCAAGGCGAAAGTCATCCAGGCGGTCAACACACTGACTGGCATGCATGGCGTGTCGGCAGAGGACAACGGCAGTGGCGTCTCTCTCACCAGCGATGGCCGCAACCTGTCGGTCTGGTTTGACTCCAGCGTCAAAGACCTGAGTGCAGCCAACTTTGGTTTGAGCTCGGGCGACGAAGTGGCTCAGATGTCTCGCATCCAGGTGGGTGGCACTGCTTTCACCACAGCAGACACCGCCTCGGTGGTGATCAATGGGGTGACTGTGACATCAGCTGCATCGGGCACAGCCACGGGCACCGCTTTGGCGGTGGCTTTGGAGACGGCCATCAATGCCAAGCTGGATTCGGGCGAGTTGACCAATTTGCTGGTCAACCGCAAAGGCAGCGTGCTTGAGGTGCGCTCTACGGTTGCAGGCAGTGGCTTTACCTTGACTGGGGCATCGACCAGCACGGGCACCACATCGGTCAACCTCACCACCGTCACGCCCAACAGCACGGGCTCATCCAATGTGACGGCTGTGCTCAATGGCAATGCCAAGACCACCACCGCAGACACGGTCTACGGCACGGTCCAGATGATTGCCAATGCACCCAAGTTGCCCAACTTGCCCCAGCCCATTGGCGCACCGCCTTCCACCACCGAAAGCCTGATGGCCGCCAATCCTCAGCCCTTCACGGTCAAAGTGGGTGATGATGGTTTTGGGGCCAATGGCAACTTTGCTGCCCTGGGCTTCCATGAAGGCATCTTTGGCGGACGTTCCAGCGAGGCCATGAATCCGCCGCGCGTGGGTCGCCTGGCCTTCCAGGTGGGCTCATCGGCCAACCAGCTCATCACCATTGATCTGGCCGATTTCGGTAAAGACGGCACCATCACGGGCGACATCACGGGTGACGTGGGTCTGGATGTGGCCAACCGCACGGTGCGCATCAACACCGTGGAGGGCGCTAGCTCCGTGCTGTCCATGCTCGATGTGACCATGGACCGGGTCAACTCCACACGCGCCACCATGGGCGCGGTGATGAACCGACTCGACCATGTGATCAACAACCTGAGCAACGTGTCCATGAACCTGTCTGCTTCGCGCAGCCAGATCCAGGATGCCGATTACGCTGCGGCCTCCACCGATTTGGCCAAGTCGCAAATCATGCAGCAGGCTGCGACCGCTGTGTTGGCTCAGGCCAATACCAGCCAGCAGTCGGTGCTCAAGCTCTTGCAAGGCTGATGAATACGAAAGCTCCCAATTGCTGGCAGTGCCGTTTTTTTGCGGTGAGCTGGGATCCTTCCAAGCCCTACGCCTGTCAACTCATGGGGTTCAAGACCAAGGTCTTGCCCTCCATCGAGGTGTTGCGTGCAGACGGGGATCGGTGCAGGGGCTTCATGCAAAAAGAGATGCAGCCTGCGCGCGCAGCTTTGCCAAACGTCAAGGAATCGTCGCCTGAGCGGGGCTGGCGGGTATGAGGGACTTTGTCGATTAATCGTCACCTCATTCAGGCTTGAATGCTTTGATATTTAAATTTTAAAAAGCCGATTTCAAAAGTACTCATACCGAAATTGGCACGCTGATTGCATAAGAGATTGACCTTTATTTTGGGTTGATTCTTGTGAACGCTTCTTCTGCTCCGATTGTTCGTGCCGTGTGGCTGGACCCTCTTGGGGACCTGAGCGCAACTGCGCAAGCACAGCTGCTGGCCGCAGGCATTCATGTGACGCCCGTGGACACCTTGGGTCAACTCAGCATGGCTTTGAGAAAAGCCCATGTGCTGGTCATCCGCTTGGGTGACAGCGTGGAATTGCTGGCCGAAGTCCAAACCCTGATTCAGCAACTGGGTCATAAATCTCCCATCATCTGTCGCGTCGATCGCCGCCACATGGAAGTCACCGTGGACGCCATGCGCCTGGGTGCTTTGCATGTGCTGCCCACCGACGAATGGTCCGAACTCAGCTGGCGCGCAGCTGTCGAGCCCCTGGCTCAAGCTGAAGTCGAGCGCACCAAGCCCAGCTATGTCTTTGCCGATCCGGTGAGCCAGCATTTGTTTGCATTGGCTCAGCGCGTGGCGCAGACCGAAGTCACCGCGCTGCTCGTTGGCCCCACAGGTGCTGGCAAAGAAGTGCTTGCCCGTGTGTTGCACGAATGCTCACCCAGAGCCGCAGGCCCGTTTGTGGCGTTCAACTGTGCGGCCTTGCCCGACAACCTGATCGAAGACATGTTGTTTGGCCATGAGAAGGGCGCATTCACCGGTGCCCACAAGGAACACAAAGGCCTGTTTGAACAAGCCAGGGGCGGCACCATCTTCCTCGACGAGCTCGGTGAAATGCCCATGCACTTGCAAGCCAAGCTACTGCGCGTGCTGCAAGAGCGCAAACTCACGCGCCTGGGTGGTGAGACCCAGATCGATCTCAACGTCCGTTTGATTGCTGCCACCAACAAAGACTTGAAGCAGGCGATCATCAACAAGGAGTTCAGGGAAGACTTGTACTTTCGCATCTCCACCTTCCGTTTGCAGATTCAGCCGCTGGCCAAGCGACCGGGTGACATCCTGCCTTTGGTGCGGCAATCTTTGCGTCGGCTTCAGCCCGATCAGGTCATCCAGGTCAGTGAAGAGGCACAAGCCTTGTTGCAAACCTATGCATGGCCCGGCAACGTGCGTGAACTGGAAAACGTGGTTCAACGCGCCTTGGTGTTGTGCAACGGATCGGTGATCACGCCTGCACACCTGCTGTTTGACGAAGCCAGTACGGAAGGCGCGGCGGTGGACGCATCGGATTCAAGTTTGTCTTTTGCAATGTCGCGTGAGGCCACGCAGATTGCTTTGCCCACCGCACATGCCCCCGCGCAGCCTTCGACTCTGGCCATGCCACAACGATCCGAAGCCATAGAAGCGGCCAACCTCGATGACGCCGTCAAAGCGCGCGAGCACGAGGCCATTCTGGTGGCCATTCAGACCACCGTGAATCGCACCGAGGCGGCCAAGAAATTGGGCATCAGCCCTAGAACCTTGCGCTACAAGCTCGCCCAGTTGCGCGAGCGTGGCATGAACCTGGCCTTTGCCGAGTGAAAGGAGCAGCCAGATGATTGACAAAACATCAGCCGCCAACATCGAAAGCATGTTGGCCACCATTCGGGCCTACCAGAACAAGACCGCAACCGGGTTTGACGCGCCTGAAGTCGCGCCGCCCATGCCGGACATCAACCGCATTGATGGGGGCACTCCCAAGACGCAAGCCTCCAGCTTTGGACAAGCCATCAAGGGCGTGGTTGAACATGTCAACAACGCACAGATTCAATCCTCTGAATTGATGAAAGCCCACCAACGTGGCGAAGACGTCCCGCTCACCGATGTGGTGCTGGGCATGCAAAAGGCATCGCTGGCTTTTGAAGCCACCTTGCAAGTCCGCAACAAGGTCCTCAAAGCGTATGAGGACATCCTGAACATGCCTGTCTAAGGCCTGTCACGTACACCTAGTTTGAAGAGACGACCATGACCACTGCATCCACCCCCATGCCTCCTGCCCTGACCACTGGGTCTGGTGGCGAAGAGCCCTCGAAATCAAGTGGCCTGTCTGGCAAGTCAAGTGCTGAGCGAGGCTTGATGGGCAAGGACCTGTCCGCTTCGGTCACCCGTCAGGCTGTGGCCGACCCCATGGGTTTAATCCGTGATCTGGTCAAGCAACCTACAGTCAAAAAAGTATTGCCCATCTTTGTGGTGTTGCTGGTGGTGGCTGCGTTTGGTCTGGCGTCCATGTCCATGCGCACGCCCACACCTCACAAGCCTTTGGGGGTCATCCTCAACGAAAGCGACAAGAAAGTGGCCATGGAGGCCTTGAAAGAGGCTGGCATTGATGCCAAGCTGGACCAAAACAGCGGCTCGGTGACAGTGCCCGAAGACAAATACCAGGAAGCCCGCATGGCCGTGGCAGCCAAAGGCCTTCCTCGCAGCGAAGTGACGGGCATGGACACGCTCAAGGACATGCCCGCCATGACCACCAGCCAGTTCATGGAGCAGGTCCGCTACAACAATGCCATGGAGCAGGAACTGGCCAGAACGATTTCTCAGATCGCTGGCATCAAGTCAGCGCGCGTGCATTTGGCTGCACCCAAACAAAGCGTGTTTGTTCGCGACCGCGTGCCCACCAAGGCCTCGGTCATCATCACCCGAGTGCCTGGCAAAACGGTGTCCCCTGCCAACGTGCAGGCCATTGTTCAGTTGGTGGCCTCCAGCGTGCCCTACCTGGCACCCGAAAACGTGAGCGTGGTGGACAACTATGGCTCTCTCATGAATGAAATGCTGACCGCAGGTCCTTTGGGCATGACCGGTGAGCAGCTGCAATACAAGCAGCAAATGGAAGACCTCTACCGCACCCGACTGCTGCAGCTCCTCGCGCCCATCGTGGGTGCTGAAAACGTGACGGCTCAGGTCAGCCTGTCGCTGGACTTTGATCAGCGTGAGGTGACCCGAGAAGACTTTGACGACAAGAACATGGGTCCCAAGACGCGTTCAGAGATGTACGTTGAAGACAAGACCATGCTCAAGGACGCGATTGGCATTCCTGGTTCATTGAGCAACCAGCCCCCCGCACCGCCCGTGAACAACGAATCCACGGCCAATACGAATCCTGACATTGGCAAGGGCATTTCCGAGCGTGGTGCCCAGGTCATGGCCAGAAGCACCAAAAATTACGAAATCGATCGCCAGGTTCGCCATGTCAAATCGGCGATGGGTTCGGTGCAGCGCATTGGCGTGGGTGTGTTGATCAATGAGCGCCCCATTCCTGCTGGCGCCAAGGTTGAAAAACCGGCTGACGGAGCCGCAGCGCCCACCACCATTCCTTACACCCAGGAGGAGCTCGATCGCCTGAATCAGCTCGTTCGTGGTGCGGTTGGATTCGACGAAAAGCGCGGTGATGTGGTGACTGTCGTGTCGACCCGCTTTGAGCCCACCGGTGACGGCCCTTTGCCCTGGTGGAAAGATGAGAAGGTGGCGAATTTGGCCAACAGTGGTGCGATTGCCCTGTTGTTTGTGTTGTTCATGGCATTTGTGGTGAGGCCCATGGTGAAGAAACTGACGAAACCCGATTACGACCCCGTGGCCATTGCCGCTGCTGCAGCCGATGCGGCAGCCCGAGAGGCGGCTGCGGCAGAGCGTCTCAAATCCGAGCGCATTGCCGCCGCGGTGGCCGAGGCCGCCGCCATGGCCGCCGCCGAGAAAGCCCGGATTGAGGAAGAGGAACGACGCGCCAAGGAAGAACTGGAGCGTGCCAAAGCCGAGGCCGAGGCCGCTGCGGCAGCGGCTGCTGCCAAAGCTGCAGAAGAAGCCGAAGCGGCACGACTGGCTGCCGAGGCCGCCGCCGCCGAGGCCGCTGCTCAGGCTGCCCTGGGCGCCGATGCTGAAGCCGAAATGGAATTGCAAGAGGGTGAATCCCTGGACGAGCTCAAAGCCCGCATGTCGAGCTTGAAGCCCAAGAAGCAGACCATCCCCGCGGATTTGCTCAATACCGCCAACACCTACGACGACAAAGTGGCACTCATTCGCATGATCGTGTCTGACAATTCAACCCGTGTGGCCTCTGTGTTGCGCCACATGATTCAACCGGGTTGATCCCAAATAGAGGAATCATCATGGCAGACGACAACAGCTTGCAATTGACCCCTGAGCTTCGCGCCGAAATGGACGCGATGACCTCCACCCAACGTGCCGCAGTCTTGATGCTGCTGCTTGGTGAAGAACAGGCGGCAGAAATCATCAAATACCTGGACCCCAAAGAGGTGCAAGCCCTGGGTGCTGCCATGGTGGAGGTGGCCGACTTGTCGCAGGGCGCTGTGAACATGGTGCTCGACGAATTTGTCGAACTGCTGAAAAAGCAGACCAGCGTCAACCTGGGCAACAACGACTACATTGAAAAAGTCATGCGCCGTGCTTTGGGCGATGACAAAGCCAATTCCGTGCTCAACCGCATCATGCCGCGCATGGGCACCAAGGGTTTGGACATCCTCAGCTGGATGGATGCGCGTTCGATCGCCGACATGATCCGCGCCGAACACCCGCAGGTGATTGCCATCATCCTGTCATTGCTCGAAAGCCAGGTGGCTGCCGATGTGCTCATCTACTTGCCGGGTGAAGTTCGTCCTGAAGTGATTCAGCGTGTGGCGAGTCTGGATACCGTGCAACCCTCGGCCATGGCCGAACTCGAAGCCATCATGAAGATGCAGTTCTCCAAGAACTCCTCGGCCAAATCGTCAAGCTTTGGTGGCATCAAGGCCGCCGCTGACATCATGAACATGACCAAGACCGAGCTGGAAAACTCCATCATGACGGGGCTCGAAGCCGTGGATCCCGATCTCATGATGAAGATCCAGGACAACATGTTCACCTTCGAGAACCTGGTCAGTGTGGACAACAAGGGCATTCAGGTGCTCATGCGCAATGTGGAACCCGAGTTGCTGATGAAGGCCTTGAAGGCGGCCAGCGATGAGGTGCAGGCGCGCTTTCTGGACAACATGTCTGAGCGTGCTCGCGGCATGTTCCGCGACGACATGGAAGCCTTGCCGCCCCTGCGAATGGCTGACGTGGAAGATGCACAAAAGCAAATCATGCGCAAGGCCAGAAAGCTCTCGGATTCTGGCGAACTGATGTTGGGTGGAGCCGATTTTGTTTGATCCCAATGTGCTCCTCAAACCGCCTGCGCGCCCTCAGGCGTGGGATGCGTTTCCCATGCAGCACAGCGAATTCGCGAGTGAGGCCTGGGCAGATGCGCCCCAGGTGAATCCACGCGATCCGGGGTTCAGGCAACTTGCAGTGCCGGAGAAGGCGCGGGTTCATTACGACGACACCCACTTTGAAGCCGCCACCTATATGGATGTGACGCAATCGCATCCTCATCTGGTCAGCCAGGACGATTTCATACCCACTGACCTTGAAGCGAAAGCCCCAGCGCACGATGCAGACCAGACCATGGATCCTGCCGATGACGACTTGCCAGAGGAGCCAGGTGCTCAAGAAGGCGAAGCGCTCGCAGCTCAGCACGCAGCAGTGGCCGAGGCCGAGCCAGTTGCAGATGAAGCCACTGCTTTGGAAAAAGATGAGGCTGCATCGCAAGAGTTGGCTGCACTGCAGCAGGATTCCCCCCTAGACCTGCCCCAGCCTCAATCGGTGTCCGAGGCCGATGAGGCCATTTGGCAGCAACGCCTGGACGCTGCTGTGACCGAAGCCAAGGCTCAAGCCTATGAAGAGGGCTTGCAAGCAGGCTTGGCTCAGGGGCAAGACAGGGCGCTGGATGAAGCCCTCGCGCAAGCGAAATTGCAATGGAGCGAGCAGGCACATCAGGATCAGCAACGGGCGGTTGAACAAGCGGTTCAAGAGGCTTTGAACGAGCAGATCAAAACCCTCGATGAGCAAAGGGGTGAGCGTGACGCACAAGTCTCTGCACTCATTGCACACATCGACGACTCCCTTGAGCAGGCTTTGCAAAACACCCGCACCTGGGCAGAAGCCCTCAAACGCTTGGCGATTCACATTGCCGAGCAATTGGTGCTGTCTGAATTGTCGGTATCCCCGGCAGCCATCCAGCGATTGATCGATCGTTGCGTGTCAGAACTGGACTTGCCACATGCCGGACTGGTGACCGTGGAGCTGGCGCCCCATGACCACGATTTGCTCAAGGCGCAGGCCGACATCAGCTGGAGCGGCATGGAGATGGTGGTCAATCCCCAACTCGCCCCTGGCAGTGTCAAAGTCAATTGCAAGGACACCCGCATCAGCGACCTGATCCATCACCGACTCGAGCCCATTGCCAAGCAGCTGCTGGTGGCGGTGGACGATTGGCAACAACAAAGTGCCTTCAAGCCGGGTGCATTGGGCGCGCGCGCAGGATTCCAATCGGCCAAAGTGGCGCCGTCCTCCTCTGCAATCACGCCTTTGAGCGTGAGCTCCAGGCTGATTGATGCCAGCGATCACGGAGGCGATCATGGATGAGTGGCTGAATGTGATTTTGCGCACGCTGATGTGTGGCCTGTTCATCTTCTGGGTGGTCAAGCCCATGCTGATGGCTTTGGCGCACAAAGAGCTCAACATGGTCGAGATCGACGAATTGGCCGACACGGTGACGCAGGCTGCGTTCAATGCCTGGCAAAAAGATGGTTCGATCGATCCGCTCAGCGACCCGCAATTGGCCCTGTACATGGCCGAACACCCTGAGCTTCAATTGCCGCAAAGCATGACACTGGATGAGGCTGGCGCCCATGAGCAATCCCTCATCGATGCCAGCGAGGCGGCTGCCGCAGAGGAAAAAGCCAAGGCAGAGGCCTTGAATGCCGAGTTGGCTGCAGCTGCCCAGGCTCAGGAACAAGACGCCGCAGCCGAGGTGGTGCTCGCTCAAGAGCTTGCGCCAACCCAGGGGCTGAGCGAAGCGGCAGATACAAGCACCAGCGATGCCGTTGGCGTTGTCGAGGCGGCGGTTGACGAAGAAGAAGACATGAGCAATTCACTCGACGAGATGAAAAAGCGCATGAAAGCCGAGCAGCAAAAAGCCAAGCCAAAGATCCCGACGGAGTTGCTCACCAATGCCAACAGTTACGAAGACAAACTGGTGGTGGTTCAAATGATCACTGACCAAGATCAAAACCGCGTGGCCATGGCCATTCGCAACATGATTCGCGCTGGAAAGTGATGCCATGTGGGATGCATTGACCGAGGTTGAAGCGACGCTGCCCCAACTCAAGGCGGCTCGTCCCCAGCGGCACGGAACCCTCATTCGCTTGGTGGGCTTGACCTTGGAAACCCGAGGCATCATGGCGCCGCTGGGTGCCCTGTGTGAAGTGGTGGGACGACATGGCCACAGTGTGCAAGCCGAGGTGGTGGGTTTCAATGACAGTGTGCTCTACCTCATGCCCATGACCGAGCCCGTGGGTGTTGGCCCCGGCGATGATGTGCGTGTGGTCAGCACCTCGCCCGAGGTGATGGTGGGTGAAGCTCTGCTGGGCAGAGTCATCGATGGCCGCGGCATGGCTCTGGATGGCAAACCCCAGCCTAATTGCAACGAACGCATGCACCTGCTGGGCAAACCGCTCAATCCCATGGAGCGCGGACCCATTCACGAAGTGCTGGATGTGGGCATCAAGGCCATCAACGGCGCTTTGACCCTGGGACGGGGGCAGCGCATTGGTTTGGTCGCTGGCTCTGGCGTGGGCAAGAGCGTGCTGCTTGGCATGCTCACGCGATTCACCAAGGCCGATGTGGTGGTGATTGGTTTGATTGGCGAGCGGGGTCGTGAGGTTCAAGCCTTCATTCAGGAGACACTGGGTGAAGAAGGATTGCAAAAATCCGTGGTGATTGCAGCGCCTGCCAACGTCTCGCCCGTGCTGCGACTCAAAGCCACACAAATGACGCATGCCATTGCCGAATATTTCAGGGATCAGGGCAAGAACGTGCTGATGCTTTGCGACAGCTTGACGCGTGTGGCGCACGCTCAGCGCGAAATTGGACTGGCCATTGGTGAGCCACCAACCGCCAAAGGCTATCCGCCTTCTGTGTTTGCCCTGCTGCCCAACCTGATTGAACGCGGTGGCGTGGGTCGGCATGGCTTTGGTTCCATCACAGCCATCTACACCATCCTCGCTGAAGGAGACGATGCCTCGGATCCGATTGTGGACATCGCCAGGGCTTCATTGGATGGGCAAGTCATGTTGTCGCGCAAGCTGGCTGACATGGCGCATTACCCGGCCATTGATCTCAATGGCTCTATCTCGAGGGTGATGCAAAACCTCTTGTCACCGGAAGACTTTCGTGTGGCCAACATGCTGCGACGACTCTGGTCTTCCTATCAACAAAATGCCGATCTCATTCAGGTGGGTGCTTACGAAACCGGAACAAATCCGGAGTTGGACATGGCCATGCGTCTCATGCCCGGCATCATTCATTTCTTGCGACAGGACATGAATTCACCGCAGGATTTGAGCGCCACCTGGGATCAACTTCGTCAATTGCTGGGAGGTGCATGATGGTGATCGCTCGCAAATGCTGGGATGTGCTGGCCAAGAAAACCGAAGAGGCCTTGCAAGATCAGCAAGTGGCTTTGAACGCGGTGAAAAGCCGCTATCAGCAACTGCTCATGGATCAAACCAACCTGATCCGCATGATGGAGCAGTATCAGTTGCAGGCACAAGATCAGCTCAGGCAGCTCAAGTCGGTGTCGGACGCGGCCAATTTCAGCTCTTTTCTCAATCAGTTGCAGACCTTGCTCAATCGGGTGCAAGCTGATCTCCAGGCCGAAGAGCTCAATGTCAAGCGGGCCAAGGCTAAACTCGAGCAAGCCCATCAGGCGCACCAGAAGATGACCTCACTACAGGATCAGGATCGCAATAAGGTCAAGGCATGGGAAAAAAAGCGCGATCAACAGGAAATGGATCGCCTGGGCTTGACCTTGCATCAGCTCAAGCGTTGACCCATCCCAATTCCAGCCAATGCCAGTGTTGGGCAGAGAACGACCAGGGTATCCAGCATCGCCGGGTATTGAGCGGAAACATCTCCTGACAGCCATGGTCTTGCCATACGCCGTTGGCGTGCACACTGGCAAGCAGCCGCTGGATTTCATCGCTGGTTCTCACATTAGTGCCATCGGCGCGACACACCTTGAGCCCTTGGTCGTTCAGGTGCACCCAATGACAACCCACCGATTGAATTGGCGGGGGTGACTGCACCGCGCCCGAGAGCCAGTCATGAACACTGCCCCAACTGCGGTGTTTGAGCTGGCTGCGAATGCGTTTGAGTTGTTCAGCCAACTCGACTTCATCTCGGTGCACATACCGCAATTGCCCCAGCACGTTGTCAAACCACAGAGCCGCATGCGGATGCTGGGACAAGAGGTGGGGTAACTCGGCGATGGCATCCATGCGGTGATGAACGACCTGGGTACCAATGCCTTTGAGTCGTCTGCCATGACGCTGATGAAACAGCGGGGCTGCCAGTGCATCCAGGTCAAACGCGTGAATGATTCTGAACCGGGCTAACCAAGCCGTGGGCAGCATCCATCCCGCACTGGGGCCAATCAGGAGCAATTCTTGTGACTGGGGGCGCCATAAATTCAGCGCGTTGCCAATGTGTTCAGAAGTGGGTGCCCAAAGGCGCCTGGACCGCAGCGCACGCAAGTGCCAGTTCAGGCCACCTGTGCCAGATACATTGAGTTTTTGATGAAGCCAGGAGGTCTTAGCCTTCATCTTTGGGTTTGCAGACCTGGCTGTAGGTAGCCGACACTGGTGTGTTGTGGGCAATGGGTTGCCAATCCGAAAAAATGCCCTCGCTGCTGATGGTGGGGCCTTGGAGCAAGCCCTTGGTGTGATACGAGATGGAGCGAGGGCGGGCGATGTTTTTGACGCAATCGATTTCCATGAGCACGCGTGTGGACATGAACTTCATGTTGGCCCGGTTGTACTGAGGTTGTCTGTAATCCAGCATGGTCCAGACTTTACGGGTATTACCAGTACTTTGTACTGTAGATGGATCAAAATATGCAGCAGCTTCGCCATAGACCCCAATGGGCATCCAACCAGCCCAGGCCGGTAGTGAACACATCATCAAGAAACCCCATACAAAGGTTTTCGAATTCATGAAAAATTTCCTCGAGGTTTGCATGTAATCACTATAGCGCGTACATAATGCACACACCCATGCAAAACTGGCAACAATATGTCGTAAGTATTCTGGTTGTGCTTGCCTTGCTGGCACTTGTTCTTTGGGGCATGACACGCAAAGGCATGAGGCGCAATTTATCGGGTTTGGGTCAGCGCATCCAAATTCAGGAATCCCTTTCCCTCGGCCTTCGTCACAAATTGGTTCTTGTCCAGGTGGATGAACAGCGGGTCTTGCTGAGCGTCTCGTCCAGTGAGGTCAAGACCCTTCATGCCTGGTCCTCCCCTGACTCCACTGGAATTGCACATGGTGATTCATCCCAAACAGATTAAATGGCTGGCGGCTCTGGCCTTGATGACGCTGGTCTTGATGTGGCCAGATGCCTCGTTCGCCCAGGGCGTGCCCATGGTGACCGTCAACAACAGCAAAGGCGTACAGACCTACAGCCTGAACCTGCAGTTGTTGGGCCTCATGACGGTCCTCACGCTGTTGCCCTCCATCGTGTTGATGATGACATCGTTCGTGCGCATCATCGTGGTGCTGTCCATCCTTCGTCAGGCCCTGGGCACAGCGCAAACGCCGCCCAACACGGTGCTGGTGGGTTTGGCGCTCTTTCTCACTTTTTTCATCATGTCGCCGGTGTTTGAGCAAGTCTATGAAACGGCCATCGTTCCTTACATGAATAACCAGATGGGCTTTCAGGCGGCATTGGCCAAAGCTGAAGCGCCCTTGCGTGCATTCATGTTGGCCCAAACCCGTGAAGATGACATCCAGATGTTTTCCCAGATTGCCCGTGCCAAGGAGATTGCGGGGCCTGAAGATGTGCCCTTCACCACACTGGTTCCCGCATTTGTCACCAGCGAACTCAAGAGCGCCTTCACCATTGGCTTCATGCTGTACATCCCCTTTGTGGTGATCGACATGGTGGTGGCCAGTGTGCTGATGTCCATGGGCATGATGATGCTCTCGCCCATGATCATTTCCATGCCATTCAAGCTGATGCTGTTTGTTCTGGTCGATGGATGGAGCCTCATCATGGGGTCGCTTGCATCGAGTTTTGTCTTGAAATAGGAGAGTCAACATGGATACAGCCATGGTGGTGGATTTGGGACGACAAGCCTTGTGGATGACCATGCTGCTCAGCGGCCCCTTGTTGCTGGTGGCCTTGGTGGTGGGTCTGATCATTGGTATTTTTCAGGCGGCCACTTCCATCAACGAACAAACCCTGACCTTCATTCCCAAATTTGTCCTCATGGGCTTGGTCTTGGCCGTGTTGGGTCACTGGATGATCAATCAGTTGGTGGAATACACGCGGGTTTTGTTTGGGCGCATCCCCTCGCTCTTTAGCTGATCCTCTCGCCCATGAACATTGAACTGCTCGACCTGCTCAACTCGTTCTATTCGATGTTGTGGCCCATGTTGCGCATTTCGGCGTTCCTGATCTTCACCTCGATTTATTCCATTCGTGCAGTCAATGTGCGAATTCGCATTTCCCTGTCCATCGTCCTCACCATTTTCATTGCGATGCAAATGGACTTCCCGGTCAAGAACCCCTTCGAGATGGATGGCCTAGTGACCATCTTCAACGAACTCTTCATTGGATTTGCGATGGGTTTGACCATGCAGCTGGTCACGGCAGCCGTGGTGGTTGCCGGGCAAGCCATTTCGGCTTCCATGGGTTTGACCATGGCCAACCTGATCGATCCCAATCTGGGGAACGTGCCCACCATTTCACAATTTCTGTCTTTGTTGACCACCCTGATCTTTGTGGCCACTGGAGGGCATCTGATTGTGTTTGGCGTTTTGCTTGAATCCTTTCAACTCTTGCCGATTGGACAGTCCCTGTTCACTCAGGTCTTCTTTGGCAAATTCATCCAATGGAGTTCACTGATGTTTGGCTCGGCTGTTCTCATTGCCTTGCCCATCATGGTCACGCTCATGTTTGTCAACATCGGCATGGGTTTCATGACGCGCGCTGCGCCCAGCCTCAATATTTTTTCTGTGGGTTTTCCAGCCATGATCCTTGTGGGCTTTGTCATCCTGTGGATGGCCTTGCCCAGCATGGCTGGTCGCATCGCAGGCCTATGGGTGGCGGCATTCACCGCCATGCGTGAGTTGCTCATTGCTCGAGGAGGCTGATCTCGCATGGCTGACGCACAAGAAAAAACGGAAGAGCCAACAGCCAGACGGCTGAGGAAAGCCCAGGAAGAAGGCCAGGTGGCTCGTTCTGTGGATTTGTCCACGGCCATTTTGCTCATGGCGGCAACGGTGTTTTTCACGGTGGCCGGGCATTGGATGTTCAATCGCATCAGCCAGATGTTTGTGTCACAAATGGCGTTTGACCGAAAGATCCTGGATAAGGCGGAATTGTTGCCTGTGCATTTTGGTCAGGCCATGCTGGACGCATTCATCCTGGTCCTGCCCTTCATGGCCATGTTGTATGTCTTGGCCCTGATTGCTCCTGGCCTGGCTGGGGGCTACATCTTTTCACCCAAGCTGATGCTTCCCAAGTGGAACAAGCTGGATCCCATCAATGGCCTGGGGCGCATGTTTGGCAGTCGTGCCCTGATTGAGCTGGTCAAGTCCCTGATCAAGTTTTTGCTCATTGGTCTCATCCTGTGGTTGACGGTGAACGCCAACATCGAGGATCTGGTGAGCTTGAACCGCATGGATTTGCAAACAGGCCTTAAGCATTCGGGTGACATCATCGTCGACGCCTGCTTTTGGATGAGCATGGGCTTGGTGGTCATTGCACTGGCCGATGTGCCATTGCAAAAATTTCAGGTCAACAAGTCTTTGAAGATGTCCAGGCAAGAGATCAAAGACGAAATGAAGGACTCCGAAGGTCGTCCTGAAGTCCGCCAGCAAATTCGCCGACGCCAGCGTGAAATGGCCAACAACCGCATGATGGCCAAAGTCAAGGATGCCGATGTGGTGATCACCAACCCCTCTCACTTTGCTGTGGCTTTGTCCTATGACCCCTCGGCGGATGGCGCCCCAACGGTGGTGGCCAAGGGCACGGATGAACTGGCACGGCGAATCCGCGACGAGGCTTTGGCCCATCAGGTGCAACTGTTCGAGGCGCCGGAGTTGGCCCGTGCCCTTTACTTCACCACCCCCGTAGACCGATCCATCCCTGAGGCGCTCTACCAGGCTGTGGCCCAGGTCATTGCCTATGTGTTCAACCTCAACCAGTCCTATGCAGGTGCCAGAGGCCTGACCAAACCCAGGCCCGTTGTCCCTGAGAATATGCGCTTTGACGAAAATGGCTTCCTCTTCAGTTGATGTTCAAGAGGGCTCACCCACATGAACCAGTTCTATCAAAGTCCAGCCGACAAAATGCGGCTCGAAGTGTTGCTCAAGTCCTTGCTCGAGGGGCGACTGAATTTGGCCATCCTCGGGCACGACGAAGTGGCCTTGGCCCATTACGCCCGCCAAATTCATGAGCATTTGAAAGACAACGGCCAAAGGGTGGAGTTGTGGTCATCGGCAGAGTCCGAACAACTCGTAGGGCGATTCAATCAAATCCTCGCTGAGCTCACCCTCAAGCAAGCCCAGGACAAGCTGATGACCTCGGCTGATCGCCTCTACCTGATCTTTCCCGACACCCACTCGATTGCCGATTTCGAATTGCAGCTGCTTGCTCGCCTGGTCAATGGCTTTCCAGCCAGCAACATCAATGTGATTTTGCTCATCAACCGCCTGGAGCCATTTGAGAAAAAACTTCAGGCCTTTGGCAAAAACCTGCTGCAATGGGTTCTGGAGTCAGAACACCCCATTCCGGATCGCCCTACTCAGATTGAGGTCAAGAGCGAGGAGCCGTCAAGCCCAGCACCCCGTGCCCCTGAATTACAAGAACTCAACGCCACCGTCCAGGCGAATGAAGCGCCTTTTGCTCCCGATTCCAGTCCTGCTCGCAAGCTCGCTTCCCAGCGCCGGGGCAAAGGTTTGGGGCTGGTGATCTTGGCTTTGCTCCTCAGTGGGGCAGCCTTCGCCGCGATGAAATGGTGGTCTTCAGCCCGGTCGGCGCAGGGCGCTGAACCAGCCCCGACCGCGGCGGCCACCAGCGCGGCGCCAACCGAGGACAAGCCGCCCACATCTGAGGCGGCCACTTCCAGCGAGGCCACCAGCGCGGCCAGTGCGGTTGGGATGTCCTCCACCAGCAATCAACCCGTGCCTGCCCAGGAATCCTTGACCTCGGGCAAAGAAGAATTGGTCGCTCCAACTCCAGCGCCCGTTGCGCCGGTTCAGGCCACTGCATCGACCCCTGCTACACCGCCAGCGGCGCCTGTGGCGGCCACTCCTCCCGCGCCCTCGAGTGCCACGGCTGCAGCCAACAAAGGTGAAACGGCCAAACTTCAGACGGATCATGAGTGGGTCCAGCAACTCAAGACAGGGCAATGGGTGTTGCAATTGGCCGCACTCGCAAGCCAGCAAGAGGCTTCGACGGTGGCGGATGCCTTGCCCACCAAAGAGAAGGTGCGCATTCTGATGGCACCCAAGAATGGCAACAACAAGTATTACTACATCGTGATCTCTGGTCCGTATGACTCCAAAGAAGCGGCAGAAGTGATCATGAAATCCAGTCCCGCTTTCTCCAAAGCCTGGATGCGAAGCGCAAAATCCATGAAATCTCAATTCGACAAGCCATGACGACTTGAGTTTTTTTGTGTTCGGTCGACTTCATGCTTTGGAGGCCTAGAAGATGGATGTAGCCAAGACCAGCGTGGAAGAACAACTCGAGCACATCGATCACAGGCTGGATGCCGCCGTTCAACCCGGCAGTCAACCGCAGGAATATGCCGAGGTGCTGTCTGGGCAGGGGCTACAAGAAGGCAGCCTCATCCCTCATGACCCAGCTCATGCCCCTTTTGAAGCGCAATCCCAGGGTATGCATGACTCACTTGGGGGCGCAGCTCAGGTTCAAGACCCCGTTTCCGCGCAAGCCTTGCCTGAGGCTCCATCCCCATCAGATCCTGCGATGTTGCTCGGTCAGGCGCCGTTAGAGACGGCTGACAACGTGGAGTTGACGCAAGACTTTCATGATCAGATGGCTCAAGTCCTTGCATCTTTTTCCGATTCTTGGGTGACTGAAATGAACCAGCGAGTCGGTGTCCTCCGGGAACAGATCACGCTGGTTCACAACAAATTGGACCAATTCAGTCCCCGTTAGGAATCGTCATGGCAGAACCAAATGACACCAGCGTCCAGGCTGAACAGGCCCGGACCGATGAAGGCTTTGAGCCCGCTCCTGAGCCCAGGGCATTGAGCAAGGAAGAAATCCGAGCCGCGACGGATCAGGCTGCCGAAGGCATTGCCGATCTGGAATCAGATGCGGCCGATCCCAACGAACTCTCACGCCAGCTTGAAGAACTCACCAGTGTGGTGTTGAGCTCAGCCGAGGTGTCGACCCGCTCGGCCTCGGTGGCGGCCGACGTCAGTGGGGACATGAAGTCGGTGATGGTTCAGATCGGTGAGGACCATCGTCGCACCGTGCTGCACTCCAGGGTGCTGATGATGGTCATGGGCGCATTTGTGGTTTTGGCCGTGGGCATTTTGTTTGCCGTGTCCGTGCGATTGCTCTCCAATGTTCGACAGCTAGACGCACTGACTTTGCAGGTTGGCAAGCGCGTGGTGGAGTTGGACGAAACCATTCATGCTTTTGGCAAAGCCAGCCAGAGTCTGTTTGAGCTCACTGAAAAGCTCGACACATTTCAGGGGCAACAAGCCACGATCACCCCCCGATTCGACCAGCTCGACAAGACGGTTTCCTTCTTGGCCGACAAGGTCAACGAGGTCAATCTTTATCGTCCCCGTCCTTTGGATGACAAGTTCCAGGGTCTGCAAAAGCAACTTGGAGATGTCTCGGCTCAGGTTCAAAGCCTGGAGCAAAAATTGGCCAACACCAAGCCGCCCGTGGATGAGAGCAGCCAAAAAACCCTGGCTGAGGTTCAGGCCTTGAACAAACGCCTGTCTGAGGCGTTGACCAAATTGCAATCCGATGTGGACGCCATCAAGGCCAGGCCTGTTCCAGCCGCTGCACCCGCGCCAGCTCCCAAGCCTCAGGCACCTAAACCCGCCGCAGAGCCCAAGCCTGCTGAGCCAAAGCCAGCAGCCAAACCCGCTGCGGCCAAGGCTGAGCCGAAATCAGATCCCAAGGCTCAAGCCAAGACTGAGCCCAAGCCCGAGCCCAAACCGGTGACCGAGGCGGCGGCAACGCCAGCGCCCTCCGCGCCCAAGCCAGTGCCCGATGAAATGGTGGTTTTTCCTCGCCCCTCACGCTGAGGACATCAATCCGCAGCCCGTTTGAAGCTGGCTGAGGTGGCCATCGCCCATTGAGAACGGAAGGGTTCAGGCAGGTCATCTGTTGGAACTGCTCCCATCAGTGCGTTCGCGGGTAGGCGTGGATAGAGTTTGCCAAGTGTGCTGACTTCAGTGAGGCTCAAGCGCTTGAAGATCATGGACGGCTTGAGCTCACCCGGTCCTTCAAGCCCCGCTGCCTGAAGCAACTCGCGCAAGGCTTCAAGGGTGTGGTGGTGAAAGTTCTTGACCCGCTCAGACTTGTCGCTCACCACCAGGGCCATTTGTCGAATGGGATCTTGTGTGGCCACGCCTGTGGGGCAATGGCCTGTGTGACAGGTTTGAGCCTGAATGCAACCCACTGCAAACATGTATCCCCTGGCGCTATTGCACCAATCTGCACCCAGTGCAAGCACACACGCCATGTCAAATGCACTGACGATCTTGCCGCTGGCACCCAGTTTGATTTGATCCCTGAGTCCCAGACCCACCAAGGTGTTGTGAACCAGGCTCAAGCCTTCACGCAAAGGGGTGCCGAGGTGATCGCTGAACTCCAGGGGCGCTGCACCTGTGCCGCCCTCCGAGCCATCGACCACGATGAAGTCTGGCAGGACCTGCCGCTGCGCCATGGCCTTGGCAATGGCAAACCATTCCCAGGGATGACCAATGCACAACTTGAAGCCCACGGGCTTGCCGCCGCTGAGTTGCCGCAATTGCGCAATGAAGTCGATCAATTCTGTGGGGGTTTTGAAGGCACTGTGTGCGGCTGGAGACACGCAGTCCACACCGACGGGGACACCACGAGCCTCTGCAATTTCTGGGGTGACTTTGGGGCCGGGGAGCACGCCACCGTGACCCGGTTTGGCGCCTTGGCTAAGCTTGATCTCAATCATCTTGACCGAGGGCAACTGAGCTTGCTTGGCGAATTTGTCAGGATCAAATCCGCCCTGATCGTTGCGGCATCCAAAGTAGCCTGAGGCCACTTCCCAAATGATGTCCCCACCGTGGACCAGGTGGTGCTTTGAGATGGAGCCTTCGCCTGTGTCGTGGGCAAAGTTGCCCATCTTGGCGCCCTTGTTCAAGGCCAGGATGGCGTTGGCACTGAGGGCGCCAAAGCTCATGGCAGAGATGTTGTAGAGGCTGATGCTGTAGGGCTGTGTGCAGTCTTTGCCACCCACGAGGGTGCGCATGTCCTCCGAGGCGATTTCAGTAGGCGCCATCGAATGAGTGATCCATTCGTAACCCACGGCTTGCACGTCGAGTTGCGTGCCCAAAGGCCTTTTGTCCGATTGACCTTTGGCGCGCGCGTAGACCAAAGAGCGCTGGGCGCGGGAAAAGGGAGCGGCTTCAGTCTCTGATTCAATGAAGTATTGACGGATTTCCGGACGAATGTATTCCAGCAAAAAGCGCATGTGCCCAAGGATGGGGTAGTTGCGCAAGATGGCATGGTGCGTTTGCTTGAGATCGTGAATACCCACGCCGACCAAAGCAATGAACAATAAAAAAAGCCACAAGGCTTGTCCTGTGGCTACGAAGATCAATCCAGAAAAAGCTGTACCCGCTAGGGCAATGTAAAACGTGGTGTAGCGCAATGCAAAGCCGCGATTCAAAGAAGACTGCATTCTGAACTCCTTGGAATGAGCGGACGATTATTTGACGAGTGGGTCTTTGTTTAAATGTGCGCTCAATCGCTGATGGGCCAGATGAGAAACCTCAGCCCTGAGTTTGGCTTGAACCAATTGACGCTCTGCCACACGCTGAACCGAGTTCAGGTCATGAAGGATCACGCGGCGTAAGTCATTCAATTCCACATCGAGCTGGCGCAATTGCTCGCGAAGCAGACGTTGGTGCGCCATGCCCTCAGTGAGCAAATTCACCCGACTGGCAATCGATTTCCAATGGGCAGCAATGTCGTCCGACTGAGGGTCGTGGAGTTGATCAAACAGCTCAGCCAGCAGGGGGTCATCTCGGGTGATGTCCTGGTTGCCGAGTTTGACCTTGGACAGGTCATGGGCCTTGCCCATCTCAACTTTCTTGGGAGGGGGGCGCAGGGTGGTGGTTTCCGCCACAGTGGCGTCGGAGTCCACTTTGGCCCAGCCTTGCCTGGGGTCGTACTGCATCAAGCCTTTGAAAGAGAGGGTGGGGTCGCTCATGGCATGCCTTCCTGATTCAGAGTTTTGCGGAGGGGCGAGTCAGGCGTTTAAGAAAATCGGGCACGCCAAGGCCAGAGACTGGTTTTGCTTTGAGGGATTCGCCTTCGGCAATCCGGCGCTGCCGGTATTTGCCAAGGATGGAGTACTGAGCGGTGGCGGATTGCGCTTCCAATACGCCGGTGGGACGATAAGGTTTGTTAGCGGCCAAGGCCGGGCTGGACAGATGCCCCACTGGCTGGCTTTCTTTGACCGGCGCCATGTTGGTTTCGCGGATGAGCCGTGCCGCCACAATTGCCTTGGCGAAATCGTAAAAAGAGCGGCCACACAAATCTTCTTGGTCCATGAGGTAGCCACGCTGAAACAACTCGCGTGCTTTTTGGCCTTCAAGCACGGCAGGCGCCAACATGAAGCTCACCTGGAAGCGCTGCTTGGAAAAAACGTTTGAGCGCAATTGCTCGGTCAGCACCCGGGTGGGGCACACCACCAGCTGTGGGCGCTTGGACGAGGCCGCATCAAACACCCAACGGTTGCGATTCAAAAAGCCGGCGGTGGCTGCCAATTCGATTTCAGAGACCGAGGTGGGCACGAGCACCATGTCGAACTCGAACATGAGTTCGCTGGCCAAGGAATCCGTCCAGGTTAGGTCGGCAATGAGGACGTCGCAGTTGGGCAGGGCGCGGCGGATCTGGGTGCGGGCATCAAAGATGGGGCGATTGCCGCCTTGATCGACTGGCAACGACTGGTGCACCACGTGAACGCCTGTATCAGGCGCAGAGTTGAGCCAATTGCTGGAGGACCCGTGGGGATCCCAATCCAGCAAAACTGTTCGTTCGTGCTGCTGGATGCTGAAGAAGGCAGCCAGGTTGGCCGACAAAGTGCTTTTGCCAACGCCGCCTTTTTGGCTTGTTACCAGGATTTTGAATGCCATCGCAGATTCCTTAGGTATCAAAGTGAAACGAATGAAACCCAAACTTCAATCGAGGTTTTGTTCGTAACGTCCTGATCATAATAGTTGTTTTTTAAAAAATAGCAAGATTTAATTATTTTTTTGAAATTCACTCCAACTCGGGATTCCCCGCTGGATGCCCAGGATTTTTTAGGCGAACCTCGGGCGGCTTCAAGGAGATGGATGGTGTATCAGCGCATTGTGTTGGCCTACAACGGCTCAGAGGCGGGGCAAAAAGCCCTGTTGGTCTCAAAAAACCTGGCGGCCTGGAGTCAGGCTCAGCTTCATTTGGTGGCGGTCATGCCCTTGCACCTCAATACGGTGGTTGCCGAAGGCATTGTGTATTCCAACCAGGAGGAAGAGCTGCAAAAAGAGGCCTATCAGGCCATCTTGAACCAGGGCTTGGCCATGTTGGCCAAAGAGGGCTGGAGCGCGACGGGCGAACTGGTCAGCGGCGACCCGGTGACCGAGATCTGTGAATGCGCTGTGCGCCAGCATGCTGACCTGATCGTGGTGGGGCACAAGCACAAAGACGGCTGGATGAAGCGGTGGTGGAGTGGCTCAGTGTCTCAATCTTTGATTGAAGAAGCCCCTTGTAGCGTCTTTGTCACCATTTCCTGATCGGGTTGAAGTTTTCGCCATGGGTTAGCCTATGGCTCATGAAAAGTTTGGAATCAGCCCTCAGGGCCATGGTGCGTGATTGGCGTGCAGGCGAGTTGCGCTTGCTTTGGATGGCAGTGGCACTGGGTGTCGCGGTCTTGTCGGCGGTCACTTTTTTATCGAACCGCCTACAAGCCACCTTGATCCGTGACGCAGCCGAATGGCTGGGTGGCGACGTGGTGCTGTCGTTGGATCGCCCCCCGCCTCAGGCACTGCTGGATCAGGTCCGTGAGCTGAATCTGACCTCTTCGCTGACAGTGAGCTTGCCCACCATGGGTCGAGCCATGCCCCGGCAATCACCCCTAGAGGGCGATAGCCGCTTGGTGGCGCTCAAGGCCGTGACCGATCAGCACCCGCTCAAAGGGCAGCTCCGAGTGCTGCCCCAACAAAGCCCCAGCGAACCTGTGCCCAATGCGGCATTGGTGCGGCATCCCAACAACGCCACGGCCTATGACCTGGCACCTGTGCCCATCCAAGCGGTGCCTCGTCCTGGCACAGTCTGGCTGGAGCCCGGTGCCTTGGAGGCCTTGAACTTGCAAGTGGGCGATGAACTGGGTCTGGGTGAATTGACCTTGCGCATCGAGCGTGTCTTGGCCTCTGAGCCCGATCGTGGCATGGGCTTCATGAGCCTAGCGCCCAGGGTCTTGATGAACATGGCGGATCTGCCGGCTTCAGAACTCATTCAGCCCGCCAGTCGAGCAACCTGGCGCCTGGCTCTGGTCGGTCCTTCTGCTGCCATCGATCGCTTTGTGGCGTGGAGCGATGTCTGGCTCGATACACCAGCAGGCAAAGGCATCCGCTTGGACACCTTGCAATCGGGTCGCCCCGAAATGCGTCAAACCTTGGACAGGGCGGTGCAATTCATGCACCTGGTGGGCTTGCTCTCGGCCTTGTTGTGTGCGGTGTCCGTGGCCATGGCAGCCCACCATTTCGCCCAAAGAAAGCTCAATGACTGTGCCCTCTTGCGCGTCATGGGGCAGTCGCAATCCACGCTCACCCGCATGTACTTTTGGGAATTTGTTGGCGTGGGCTTGATTGCCAGCGCCTTGGGTGTTGCGTTGGGTTGGGCCACGCACTGGGGCTTTGTGAGCGTGCTGGAGCGCTGGCTGGAAAAACCCTTGGCCGAAGCGAGCTGGAATCCCGTCTGGCACGGCATGGGCTCGGGTCTGGTCCTTCTCATGGCCTTTGGATTGCCTCCCGTGCTGCAGTTGGCGAGTGTGCCCCCTTTGCGTGTCATTCGCCGCGAACTGGGACAGATTCGAGCCAGCAGCCTGGGGGTTTGGTCATTGGGCATGGCTGGGTTTGCTGCACTCATGCTGCGAATGAGCGATGACCTCCAGCTTGGCGGTCTGGTGGTTGGGGGCTTCATGCTGGCCGTGTTTGTCTTTGCCGCTGTGGCAGGGTTGGCGTTGTGGCTCTTGCGCATGCTGCAACTGCGCATCAAGGTACCTTTTGCCTTGGCTCTGGCCACGCGACAACTGGCGGCCAGGCCTGGCTTTGCCATGCTGCAAGTCGGCGCACTCTCAGCTGGCTTGTTGGCCCTCATCTCCATGGCCATGTTGCGCACCGACCTGATCCAGGGCTGGCGCTCGGCCACACCAGCGGACGCACCCAATCGATTTGTCATCAACATCCAGGCTGATCAGGCACAGGATTTCATGGCGCACTTGCGCGAGCAAGGCATCGTGAATTTAGATTGGTATCCCATGCTCAGAGGCCGGCTGGTGGCCATCAACGACCGCAGCATTCGTCCCGAAGAGTTCAGCGATCAGCGGGCCAAAAGTCGCATCGAGCGCGAACAAAACCTCTCTTATGCCAATGCCATGCCGGCGCACAATGCGGTGGTGGCCGGCCTTTGGCAGGCTAACGATAACGAGGGCTTGAGCATCGAAGAAAGCATGGCCAAGTCGCTTGGCGTTGGGGTTGGCGACTGGTTGAGCTTTGAAATGGCCGATCAACTTGTCAAGGCCAGGATCACCTCGGTGCGCAGGGTCGATTGGGCTTCCATGCATGTGAATTTCTTCTTCATGTTCCCGCGCGAGCGCATGCCCGAGGGCTTGGCGCAAACCTTCATCTCGGCTTTCAGGGCACCAGGCAAAGCAGGCTTTGATCGGCAGCTCGTGGACCGGTTCCCCAATGTGACCAACATCGATGTGGGCCAAACGATAGATCAGGTCCAGTCGGTGGTGACGCAGGTTGTGCAGGTGGTGGAGTTCTTGTTTGGCTTCACTTTGCTGGCCGGTTTGCTGGTGTTGTTTGCCACGGTGAGCTTCAATCGGGAAGCCAGATCGCACGATTACGCCGTGTTGCGCGCCTTGGGCAGTGGGCGGGGCCAGATCGTGAGCTTGCAGCAAATTGAACTGGTGGGCGTGGGCGCGCTCAGTGGGTTTTTGGCAGCGGTGGCCTCCATGATGCTTGGCAGTGTGTTGGCTGCCAAGGTGTTCCAGTTCACCTGGACAGCTTCGCCCATCTGGTTGGTGTTGGGTACAGGTGGCGGCGCGCTGTTGGCGCATTTGGCGGGACGTTGGGCGCTGCGAGATGTGTTGGCTCAGCCCGTTGTGCAAACCCTCAGAGCCAGCACACAAGCCTGATCTTGACGTCAACGCCCCTTGAGCAATACCAGCAAGGCACCTGCGCCGCCCTGGTTGGCCGGGGCTTGAACAAAGGCCAACACCTCGGTGCGCTGGACCAGCCAGCGCAACACCTTTTGCTTGAGCACTGGGGTTCTTCCAGGCGAACCCAATCCCTTGCCGTGGACCACCCGCACACATCGCCATTCGCGCTTGAGGGCTTGCTGTAAAAAACCTGAAAGCGCGGTGCGGGCTTCGTCGCTGCGCAAACCATGCAGGTCAATCTCGCCTTGCAGCGACCAATGCCCGCGCCTGAGCTTGCGCAGCACATCGCTGCCGATGCCCGTCTGGGCAAAACTCAGGTCTGCGTCGGTGTCGAGCAAGGTGGACACATCAAAGTCATCGCTCAGGCTTTCTTCCAGCGCGGCCTGATTGTCGAGGTGCTGCTGCGCGGCAATCGGCGCGACCGCAGGCGCTGGCAGGGGCACGCGCTCCTTGGCCTTGATGGGTCTGACCTTGCCTACCGACAGTGTGAACAGGTCCTGTTCAGCCTTGAGCCGCTTGGCCCGTTCAGCCTGCTCGCGAGCAGCCTCTTCCTCGGCCTGTTGCTGGGCTTTGAGCTGGGACATCACGCGTTTGAGGTCGTGCAGGGAACGCTGGTTCACATCAGCCCCTCTTTAGCCATGGACAAAGCCTTGCCCGGGGACACGATGCAATGGTCCAGCACCAGCACGTCGATGAGTTTGAGCGAGGACTTCAGTGTTTGAGTGAGCTGGATGTCTGCGCGCGAGGGTTGAACCTGCCCGCTGGGATGGTTGTGCGCGAGGATCACGGCGCTGGCCGACAAATCCAGAGCGCGCTTGACCACCTCACGCGGATAAACGCTGGTCTGGGTCAGGGTGCCGCGAAACATGGGGTTGAGTTCGATGAGCTGGTGCTGGGCATCAAGGTACATGATGGCAAACACCTCGTGCGGCAAATGCCCCAGATGCAGCTGCAAGTGCTGTTGCACCAATTCCGGGGAGTTCATGACGTCGCGCTGGCGCAGCACATCGGCGCTGGCGCGACGGGCAAGTTCGAGTACCGACGCGATTTGGCACCGTTTGGCCATGCCTCCCATGCCGTGCGAGGCGCTCAGGCTGTCGGGTGGGGTATGCAGCAATTGCCCCAGGCTGCCGTGCGCGTCGATGAGGTCTTGCGCCAGAAGCAAGACATTGCGCCCAGGCGTGCCTGTGCCCAGCAAGATGGCGAGCAGCTCGGCATCGGACAAGGCAGAAGCCCCCCAGCGAAGCAATTTCTAGCGAGGCTGTAGAGTGGGAGGGAGTTGGGCGATCATGAGGCAGGCTTTCAACCCACATCATGCCCATGGACCAGCTTGTCATGGGGTGAACCACATCCTTTTTACAATGTGAGCCAGTTTACAAAGTCCAACATGAATACGCCGCTTTCAAATGACATTCCCCGTGTGGGACCTGGTGCATTCCTCACCCTGCATTACCGACTCAGCGGACCGCATGGCGATGTGGTCAATACCTTTGGTCAGGCACCAGCCACGTTGTCGTTGGGCAATCAAGAGCTCTCGCCACTCCTGGAACAGGCGTTGGTGGGTTTGCCCGAGGGCGCACACGAGTGCTTTGAATTTGAACCCGGTCTGGTGTTTGGGCAACGCAATCCCGATTTGCTGCAATGGGTCAGCAAGGCCTCATTGGCCCAAGCCGGCGAGGCCGTGGACGAATTGCAAGAGGGCGAGGTCGTGCAAGTCCCCACCGGGCAAGCTGGCCAACAGGTGGCGGGCATTGTGCGCAAGGTGCAAGTCGATGCGGCGCTGCTCGATTTCAATCACCCCCTGGCTGGGCAAGCCGTGCGCTTTGAAGTCCAACTCATTGGGGTGCTTTGAGATGACCACCTTGAATGAAATTGTGCTGGCCGAGCCCCGAGGATTCTGTGCAGGAGTGGACCGTGCCATCGACATCGTTGAGCGCGCGTTGACCTTGTTTGGCTCACCCATCTATGTGCGGCACGAGATCGTTCACAACACCCATGTGGTGGCCGATTTGCGCGCGCGCGGTGCCATCTTCATCGAAGACTTGGCAGAGGTGCCAGCCGGCGCGACCCTGGTTTTCAGCGCCCACGGGGTGCCCAAATCGGTGGAAATCGAGGCCGAGCGGCGGGGCTTTCGGGTCTTTGATGCCACCTGCCCCTTGGTCACCAAGGTCCATGTGGAGGTTGCCAAGCTGCGCCGTGAAGGCTATGAATTCCTGATGATTGGTCATGAAGGGCACCCCGAGGTCGAGGGCACCATGGGGCAGCTCGACGATGGCATTCACCTGGTTCAATGCCTGGACGACGTGGGTCGTGTCGAACCCGCGCAAACCGAGTTGCTTGCTGTGGTCACCCAAACCACGCTGAGCGTGGACGACACTGCAGACATCCTCAACGCCATCCGCCATCGATTCCCCAAGGTGAGAGAAACCAAGAAGCAAGACATTTGCTATGCCACCCAGAATCGCCAGGATGCCGTCAAGGCCTTGAGCGCCGAAGTGGATGTGGTCATTGTGGTGGGCAGCCCCACCAGCTCCAACAGCAACCGGCTGCGCGATGTGGCGGTGCAAAGGGGCTTGCCTGCCTACCTCATTGACGATGCCAGCGAGTTGCGTCCCGAGTGGCTCACGGGCGCAGGTCGCGTGGGCCTCACGGCGGGTGCCTCTGCACCCGATGCGCTGGTGCAAGGCGTGATCGACAAGCTCCGGCAATTGGGTGCCGTGGCGGTGCGTCGCATGCCCGGCGTTCAAGAGACGATTCAGTTTCCCTTGCCCAAAGGCCTCAAGGGTCCAGATGCGGCGCCATCCCCTGCGACCGCGCGCCTCTAGAATCCGGGCATGCTAGACATCACACTGCTTCGCCGCGATCTCGATTCGGTCGTGGCCGCGCTCAATCAGCGCAAATCCCCCCAGGCATTCCTTGATGTGGCCGCCTTCACCGCCCTGGAGAGCGAGCGCAAGACCTTGCAAACCCGAACCGAGGAGATGCAGGCTCAGCGCAACGCCCTCTCCAAGCAAGTGGGTCAGCTCAAGGCCAAGGGTGAGCATGCCCAGGCCGATCAGATCATGGCGCAAGTGGGAGACCTCAAAACCCAGCTCGAACAATCAGCCTTGCGCCTGGATGTGATCCAGACCGAGTTGCAGACCTTGCTGCATGCAGTACCCAACCTGCCGCTGCAAGGCGTGCCCGTGGGCGCAGATGAAACCGGCAATGTGGAGTTGCGCCGCTGGGCACCGAAGGGGCAAAACCCCGAGCCCTTGGGATTCGAAGCCAAAGACCATGTGAGCCTGGGCGAGCCGTTGGGCTTGGATTTCGAAATGGGCGCCAAACTCTCTGGTGCGCGATTCACCTTCATGCGTGGTCCGATGGCGCGCCTGCATCGTGCGCTCGCGCAATTCATGCTCGATGTCCAGACCCAGGAACACGGCTACACCGAGTGCTACACGCCTTACATCGTCAGTGCGCAAACCTTGTTTGGCACTGGGCAGTTGCCCAAGTTCGAGGCCGATTTGTTTGCCGCCAACAAAGGTGGACAAGACGGTGCAGAAGACCGTCAGGCGCTCTACCTCATTCCCACCAGTGAAGTGACGCTGACCAATGTGGTGCGCGACCAAATCTTGGCCGAATCTGAATTGCCCATGCGGCTCACCGCACACACCCCGTGCTTTCGCTCCGAGGCGGGCAGTGCAGGGCGCGACACTCGGGGCATGATTCGCCAGCACCAGTTTGACAAAGTGGAGATGGTTCAGATCACCCACCCCGACCACAGTGCTCAGGCACTGGAAGACATGACCGCGCATGCCGAGGCCATCTTGCAAAAGCTGGAGTTGCCCTACCGCGTCATGCTCTTGTGCACGGGCGACATGGGCTTTGGCGCGGCGCGCACGCACGACCTAGAGGTGTGGCTGCCGGGGCAAAACGCATACCGTGAGATCAGCTCGGTGTCCAACTGCGGCGCATTCCAAGCCAGGCGACTCATGGCCAGATTCAAAAATGCGCAAGGCAAAAATGATTGGGTTCACACCCTCAATGGCTCAGGCCTGGCCGTGGGTCGTGCCTTGGTGGCCGTTTTGGAAAATCACCAGCAGGCCGATGGCCGCATCCGCATTCCGCAGGCCTTGAGGCCCTACCTCAACCACCAAGAATGGCTCGTGCCTTGAGCCACCACCCTATTGGGAGATGATGCAATGACCCCCTCACTTCTGACATCGCATCGGCTCCTTGTCGCGACCAGCTTGCTGCTGGCCTTGGCCGGCTGTGCCAACACCTCGCTCATGGGCTCTGACACTGCCGCAGCGCCTTCGGCATTCAGCGGTCTGGAGTTGCTGGGGCAAACCGAATTGCCAGCCGGCAGCAAGATCATTGCCGGCCAATCCCTGATCATTGGTGCGGGGGATAACTGGGTGGGCAAGGTGGTGTTGGATGCAGGCCAGGATGCGGCATCGTCCTACGCCTTTTTCCTTCAGGCGCTGCCAGGCAAAGGCTGGAACTTGTTGTCTGCCATTCGTGGACCCAGAAGCATTTTGGTGTTCAACAAAGCCGATCGCACCGTCACCATCGACATTGCTGAGGGCATGGCTTTGAGCAATGCCAAGATCGAACTCACCATGGCACCTCGCAACGCCATGGTCCTCACACCGAAAAAACCGTGATCCGCTCAGGGCGCTGACCTGGGCGGCGCTGCCCCTCGGATAGAATCCAACCCGACCGCGGAGAGGTGGCAGAGTGGTCGAATGCACCGGATTCGAAATCCGGCATACGGATTCATCCGTATCGGGGGTTCGAATCCCCCCCTCTCCGCCAAGTATCAAGCAATGACAAGCTTTATAGCGCGTATTTGATTCCTACATACCATAAAGCATACCAATAAAATATTGCTTGAATTGTTCAATGGTTTGGCATGCATGTTTGCTTGATGAGGTAACTTTGCAAGCAATGGAAACGATGGAATGGCTATGTATCAAAGCACACGTTGGAGCATTGGCACAGAATGGCGTTTAGGTTATCACGATATGCACGGCTACGAAACAGAAACACATATAGGAAGATACATAGGTAAAATGCAA